>JBIIUJ010000003.1:0-55359 GCA_044340025.1 Caulobacterales bacterium | reverse complement strand
TCGCCGGCGTGCTTGCCGAACGCATCCGGACCGAGCTTGTGCTGCGCCAGCGGGCGGCAAGGCAGCCCTCAAAGTGAAGCACGCGGGCGCGGCCGCCGCCCGGTTCGCGCGCGAGGCGGGCCTGCCGCCGGCTGCGCTGATCTTCGGGCCGGATCGCGGCGCCGTGCGGGCGCTGGCCGACGAGATGGTGGCGCGCAAGACCAAAGCCGTGGGCGAGGCCGCCATCACCCGCCTGACCGAGGATGACCTGAAAGCCGATCCGCGCCGGCTGGCGGACGCGCTCGCCGCCCAATCGCTGTTTGGCGGGGTGGAGATCGTGCGCCTGAAGCTTTCGGGCGAAGCCGGCGCGCCCACCATCCTGAAAACGCTGGAAGAAATTGAGGCCGGCCGGCTTCAGCCTGCCGGCATGCTGGTGGTGGAGGCTGGCGAGCTTGCCAGCAAGTCGAAGCTGCGCGCCGCCTTCGAGGCCGCCCGCGCCGCCGCCGCGCTCCAGACCTTCGCCCTCGACGCCGGCGAGGCCGCCGACTTTGTGCGCCAGCGGCTCAAGGCGCTGGGCGTCTCGATCCAGCCCGAAGCGCTGGAGCTGTTTCTGGCCGATCTCGCGCTGGACCGCGACAGCGCGGCCGCCGAGGCCGACAAGCTCGCCCTGTTCAGCGCCGATCTCTCGCGCCCGATCGAGATTGCCGAGGTGGAGGCGCTCAGCGCCGCCGCACGCGAGGGCGATGGCGAACGCGCGGCCGCCCGGGCGGTTGGCGGGGATGTCGCCGGCGCCCTTCAGGAAGGCCGGCGCGCGCTGGCGGCCGGCGCCTCCGGCGTGCAGATGACCCGCGCGGTGGAGCGCCGCTTGCGCCGGGTGCTGGAGGTGCGCGCTGGCGTCGCTTCGGGGCGCGGCGTGATGGAGGCGATCGCCGCGCTGCAGCCGCCGGTGTTCCGCTCCGATCAGCAGACGCTCGTGCGCGACGTTGAGGCCTGGAGCCGGGAAGCGCTTGGCCAGGCGCTCGCGGCCGCACGCGAGACCGAGCTTGGCCTGAAGCGCGCCGGAGCCGCCGAGGCCCCCCTGGTGGAGCGCCTGCTTGCGGGCGTCGCGCGGCGACGCCGGGCCTAGCACGCGCAGCCCGACCGACCTGCGGCGCAGCCGCCCCTTTCGTGAACCCACGCGAGGGGTCTATGGCAGCATATCGTGCCGCAGCGTCTCCTGCTCCTCTTCGCCCATCCGGCCTATCACCGCTCCCGCGCCAACCGCGCGCTGCGCGTGGCGGCGGAGGGCGTGGCGGGCGTGACAGTGCACGACCTTTACGAGACCTATCCGGATTTCCTGATCGACGTGGAAGCCGAGCAGGCGCGTCTGGCCGCCCATGACGTCATCGTGGTGCAGCATCCGCTCTATTGGTATTCCGCCCCTGCCATCGTGAAGGAATGGCTCGATCTGGTGCTTACGCATGGGTGGGCGTTCGGCGTCGGGGGAACCGCGCTTGCAGGCAAGACGTGGATGCAGGCGATCACGGCTGGCGGAGCCGACGCCGCCTATGCCCCGGAGGGCCTGAACCGGTTCACGCTGGCGGAATTGCTCCGCCCGTTCGAGGCGACCGCGCATCTGTGCGGCTGTCGCTGGGCGCCCCCTTTCCTGCTGACCGCCAGCCGCAAGCAGCCCGCCGACGCGCTGATCGCGCAGGCCGGCGCCTACCGCGCAAGGCTTGAGGCCCTGATCGCGGGGGAGGCGGCCTGATGCACGACGCGCCCGCCGGGCCTGGCCTTCTGGAAGCGGCCTTCGTGTTTCTGGCCGCCGCCGCGATCGCGGCGCCCATCGCCAAGCGGCTGGGGCTCGGCTCCGTGCTTGGCTATCTCTTCGCCGGGGTAATCATCGGGCCGCAGGCGCTGGGTCTGATCGGCGACGCGGCGACTTCGGAGGGGCTGCGCCAGGCTGCAGAGTTCGGCATCGTCATCATGCTGTTCCTGATCGGGCTGGAACTGCAACCCGCCCGGCTCTGGGCGATGCGCACCTCCATCCTGGGGATGGGGGGCGCGCATGTGCTGCTCTGCGGATGTGCGCTCGCGGGGGTGGGGATCGCGGCGTTCGGCCTCTCCTGGCAGATGGCCCTGGCGATCGGGCTGGCGCTGTCGCAATCGTCGACTGCGATCGTGCTGACCTCTCTGCGCGAGCGCGGGATGGTGGGCACAGACGCCGGCCGGGCCAGTTTCTCGATCCTCCTGTTTCAGGACATGGCGATCATCCCGAAACTGGCGCTGTTTCCGCTGCTGGCGACCTTGCCTGTGGCGGGCGCCGGCGAGGCGGGCGGCCATGGCGGCGGGGTTCTGGCCAGCCAGCCCGTCTGGGTTCAGGCCATCGGAATCATCGCAGCCGTCGGCGGCGTGGTGGCGGCCGGCCGGCTGGTGCTGCGCCCGGTATTTCGCTGGATCGCGCGCTCTGGCCTGCACGAGATCTTCACCGCCTTTGCGCTGGCGCTCGTGGTGGGCGTGGCGCTTCTGATGCAAAGCGTCGGGCTTTCGGCCGCGCTGGGCGCGTTCGTGGCGGGTGTGGTGCTGGCCGACAGCGAGTTTCGCCACGAGATCGAAGGCGACATCGACCCGTTCCGCGGCCTGCTTCTGGGCCTGTTTTTCATCACTGTGGGGGCGAGCATCGACCTTGCGCTGGTGCTGCGCGAGCCGCTTCTGATCCTGGGTCTGGCGCTGGGCGCGATTGCGGTGAAGGCGCTTGCGGGCTTTCTGGTGGCGCTGGCGTTCCGCCACCGGCTTGGGGATGCCGGCTTCATCGGGCTGGCGCTGGCCGAGAGCGGGGAGTTTGCGCTGGTGCTGTTCTCGGTCTCGCTGGCAGGGGGCATCCTGGCGCCGGCCTATGCTCCGGTGCTGACCGCGGCGGTGGTCGTGTCGATGATGCTGACCCCGCTTCTGGTGATCGCCGCGACCACGCTGTCGCAGCGCCTCCTCGGCCAGGCTCAGGCTGGCGCGCGCGCGCCGGACGTGGAGGAGGGGCGGCCGGATGTCATCGTGGCGGGCTATGGCCGGTTCGGCCAGTCGGTGGGCCGGCTTCTGTCGGCCATGGGCCAGAGCGTGAGCGTTCTCGATCATGACGCCGACCAGGTGGAGCTCCTGCGCGGCTTCGGCCGGAAGGTGAATTATGGCGATGCGCTGCGGCTGGATCTGCTGCGGCTCGCCGGAGCGGGCGACGCCAAGCTGCTGGTGGTGGCGATCGATGATCGCGAGAAGGCCACCGAGCTTGTCGAGATTGCACGGCGGGCTTTCCCGCATCTGAAGATCGCCGCGCGCGCCTATGACCGCCGGCACGCCTATGAGCTGATGGCGCTTGGCGTGGAGGCGCTGGAGCGCGAAACCTTCGCCGCTGGCACGCGGTTGGGCGTCAAGGCGTTGCGATTGCTGGGAAAGCCTGCCTACAAGGCCGAGCGCGCCGGCCGCATCTTCACCCGCTTCGACGAGAAGCTGCTGGAGGAGATGTTCGCCCATTGGCGCACCCTCCCCTTCGGCGAGTACCAGCGGATCGTGCGCGATCGCACAGCGCTGGAAGAGGAATTGTTCCGGCGCGACACCGCCGCCTTCACGGTCGCGGCCGACGTGGACGAAGCCTGGGACGCCGAGGCCCGCGAGGATCCGACCCCGGATGCTCCGGGGGAAAGGCGCTGAGCGCGGCATGCGCTTTGCGTGAGCGCGGCATGCGCCTTGCAGTTGCCACAGCCCAAAGGCACAACGCGCCGCAGCGCACAATGAGTCGAGGATAGGGCCCATGGATCTCGCCGCTTTGAACAAGATCGCTGAAGCCATGGTCGCCCCGGGGCGCGGCATTCTGGCGGCGGATGAATCGACGGGCACGATCCAGAAGCGGTTTGACTCCATCGGCGTGGACAACACCCAGACCAACCGCCGCGACTATCGCGAGATGATGTTCCGGGCGAAGCCGGCGATGGACTACATTTCCGGCGTCATCCTGTTTGACGAGACGATCTGGCAGGACGCCGCCGATGGCACGCCGCTGGTGAAGCTGATCGAGCAGGCCGGCTCGATCCCAGGCATCAAGGTGGACGAGGGCGTGGAGCCCCTGCCCGGCTTCCCCGGCGAAACGATCACCAAGGGTCTCGACCAGCTGGCCGGCCGGCTGAAGAAATATCACGATCGGGGCGCCCGGTTCGCCAAGTGGCGCGCCGTGATCGACATTGGCGGCGGCATCCCCACGCGCGGCGCGATCAAGGCGAACGCCCATGCGCTGGCCCGCTATGCCGGCCTGTGCCAGGCCGCCGGCATCGTGCCGATCGTGGAGCCCGAGGTTCTGATGGACGGCGCCCACGACATCGGCCGCTGCTTTGAAGTGACCGAGGCGGTGCTGAAGACCGTGTTCGACGAGCTGTTCGAGCAGCGCGTCCAGCTGGAAGGCATTGTTCTGAAACCGAATATGGTGGTTCCGGGCATGAAGTGCCCCAAGCAGGCGAGCCTGGATGAAGTGGCCGAGGCCACCATCACCTGCCTGAAGATCACCGTGCCGTCCGCCGTGCCGGGCATTGCCTATCTGTCGGGCGGCATGTCCGACGAGGATGCCACCGCCCGGCTCTCGCGCATGAACGAGATCGGCGGCTTCCCCTGGAAGATGACCTTCTCCTATGGCCGCGCGCTGCAGGCCACGCCCCAGAAGACCTGGAGCGGCAAGGCGGATAACGTGCCCGCCGCACAGGCCGCCTTCCTGAAGCGGGCGCGCATGAACGGGCTCGCGAGCCTTGGCCAATGGTCGGCCCCGCTGGAGCAAGCGGCCTGAAATCGCCGCGGCGTCTGTCCGGGGGATAGGCGAAGCTCGATCCGACCGGAGCCGGCGCTGCCTCAGGCGACCGCTGTGGTTCCTTCCGCGTCCCGCGCCAGACGCCAGATCGGCGTGCGCGTCGCCACCAGTGCGATGCCGACCAGCAGACCGATGGCCGGCACGAGCGCGGCCATGCGAACGCCGAGCACTTCAGCCGAGAAGCCCATCAGCGCCGCCCCGATCGGCGCGCCGCCCATGAAGCCCAGCGAATAGATCGCAAGCACCCGCGCGATCGCCATGGACGGGGCGGCTTCCTGCACGATGGTCCGGCTCATGGCGAAAGCCACGCCCGCCGCAAGGCCCCACAGGAAAACCGAGACGAGAAACAACGCGAACGGCTTTTCAATCGCAAAGCTCGCCAGCGCCGCCGCGCCGATCGCCTGGGCAAACAGAAGCGCCCGACCGGGGCGCACGATGGCGGCCCGACGCGACAGCACGATCGAGGAGAGGAAGGAGCCGGTCCAGAACGCCACAAAGGCGGCCGACAGCGCCTGTGCGCCCAGGGCGAACTCGTCGCGGATCATCAGCGGGAACAACACCGAAAACGAGCCGATGATGAAAACGCCCACATAGAGCCCGATCAGCACCATCGGCAGCAGCACATCGTGGCGCAGCGTCAGGCTGAGCCCTTCGCGGATCTCTGCGATCGGATTGCGGCCGGTGCGCGGCTTGGCGGGCTCGCGCCGGGCGAGCCGCAGGCAGAACAGGGCCGCCAGCCCAAACGCGCCGGCCTGCACGCACAAAAGCGCTTCCACTGGCGCCGCGCCGGCAAAGCCCGCGAGCGTCATGCCCACCACCTGAGCGCCGAGCTGGGCGGCCGTGACGGCGGCGATGGACTTCTGCAAGTCGGTCGAGCGGCCGGCGGCTGTGTCGCGCGCCACCACCCCGTTGAGCGCGGCGTCGCGCGCCGGCATCAGAAACGCTGTCAGCGCGCCCATGACCGCGCCAAAGCCCAGCATCACCGCATAGCTGAGCTGATCTGCGGCGATCAGCGCGGCCAGCCCCAGCGCGGGGGTCGCAGCCAGCGCATGAAGCCCCACAAGCCAGGCACGGGTCGGTGCGCGTTCGGCCGCCACCCCGCCCCAGAGCAGCAGCACGAGCAGCGGCATCTGGCCCGCCGCCTGGGCTGCGCCCACCGCCTGGGGGCTGGCGCCCAGCGTATTGGCGATCAGATAGGGAAACAGCACCATCTGGATGCCGAAACCCACAAAATAGCACACGATCGCGGCGGCATAGGCCGGCAATTCGCGGGGCGGGGTCTGGGCGGCGGCAATGATCACTCCGTTCAGGTAAAGCCTGCCGCGCGGAAAACCAGCCACGCGCGCGCATGGCGGCTGCACTACGAAGCCTTAACCGCGTTTGATCGATAGATGAGGGCGATGGAGCGCGCTTTCCCCGATCTTTCCGCCCCGGTCCCGGCCTCGGCGCCGATCCCGGCCAGCGCTGCGCCGGAGATGCGCCTGCGCGCGGTCCTGGTGCGGCGTCTGCAGGACGTGGTGGCCATGCCCAGCACGCGCATCACCCCGCACGAACGCCAGATGGCGGCCGATCTGCTGCTGGAGACGCTGGCGGAAAGCGACGTCGAAGTGCGCCGGCGCTGCGCCGAGCGGGTGATGGCTCTGTCGGAGGCGCCCAAATCGCTGTTGCGCCGGCTGGCGGTCGATGTCGCGGAGGTGGCGCGCCCGCTTCTGGAAGAAAGCGACGCCTTCGACGATTCCGATCTGATCGCCACGATCCGCGAAGGCCAGCGCGAACACCGCCTGCTGATCGCCCGGCGCAAGCAGGTGCGCGAGGCCGTGGCCGACGAGCTGGTCGTGCTGTGCGAGACCGACGTGGTGGAGGCGCTTTTGCGCAATCCCGGCGCGCGGCTTTCCGGCCCGGCGGTCGACCGGCTGGTGAAGGAAAGCCGCGATATCGCCGCCCTCATCCCGCTTCTGCTGCGCCGTCCGGAAATGACGCCCACCCAGGCCTACACGCTGTTCTGGTGGTGCGACGCCGAGCAGCGCCGCCGGCTCCTGCGCCGGTTCGCGGCCGAGCGGCTGGTGCTGCAGGATGCGCTGGCCGATCTGCTTCCCCGCGCGATGGAGACCAACTGGTCCGATCCGCTGGTGCGCAAGACGCTTCAGTTTGTGGAGCGCCGCCAACGCAGCCGTTCCGCCATCGAGCGCAGCCCCTATGCGAGCCTGGAAGACGCCATCGAGGCCCTGAACGAGGGCGTCTCGACAGAGCGCATTCGCGAAGTGGGCTATCTGGCCGGGCTGAAGCCTGCCGTGATCGCCCAGATCCTCTCCGATATCTCCGGCGACGCCATCGCCATCCTGTGCAAGGCCACCGCGCTGAAGCGCCCCTCGATCGAGACGCTCTGGCGCACGATCCGTCGCTCGGAGGGGGAGCTGGCGAGCGATTCCACCTTCCGCAACGCGCTCGAGCTTTACGACAGCCTCTCCACCAACAAGGCCCAGACGATTTTGCGCTACTGGAACTGGTCGCTGACGGCGGCGATGTCGCCGGCGGCCGCGCGCGAGACGACGGCGGTGGAGGGCCTCGGCCAGACTTCGGCGGCCGCCTGGTCGGCAAGCCTCGTCTTCGGGGCGCGCGGCTAGAACCGCACATCAATCCCTTTCAGATCGTCATGCTTGCCCGCTATAGGCGGGCTGCGCTGAGGACGCCCAACCATGTTTTCGACCGAAGATCTGAGCCCCCGTTTTCTGGAGATCGACAGCTGGCCCAGCGCCGAGGCCGTCGAGGCGATGCTGGAAGGCCAGATCACCGCTGTCGCCACCCTCACCAGCCAGGTGAACGCCATCGCTGCCGCCTGCGACGCCGCCGCCGAGCGGCTGAGCCGCGGCCCTGAAGGCCGGCTCGTCTATGCCGGCGCCGGCACCTCCGGCCGGATCGCCGCGCAGGACGGGGTGGAGCTTCAGCCGACCTATGGCTGGCCGGCGAGCCGGCTGGCCTATGCGATCGCAGGCGGCATGGGCGCGCTGAGCCAGAGCGCGGAGGGCGCCGAAGACGACGCCGACGCCGCCGTGGCCGAAATCGCAGCTTTGGGGCTTGGCCCGCAGGACGTGGTGATCGGGGTCGCCGCCAGCGGACGCACCCCCTACACCCGCGCCGTGATCGAGGCTGCCCGCACTGCCGGCGCCCTCACCATCGCGGTGGCCAACAACAAGGGCGCGCCGCTGCTGGCGGCGGCCGACCACCCGATCCTGGCGGAAACCGGCAGCGAACTGGTGGCTGGCTCCACCCGGATGAAGGCCGGCACCGCCCAGAAGGCGGCGCTCAACCTGCTGTCCACCACGATCATGCTGCGGCTCGGCCGGGTCTATCGCGGCATGATGGTGGATATGGTCATCTCGAACGAGAAACTCGCCGCGCGCGCACGCGGGATGGTGGCGCTGATCGCTGATTGCGACGCCGAGACGGCGCAGGCCGCGCTGGCTGAGGCCGGCAACGACATCAAGACCGCCGCGCTCATCGCTTCCGGCCTTGCGCCTGCCGATGCGCGCGCCGCGCTTGCCGCTGCGGGCGGCAATCTGCGCAAGGCTCTGGCCGGCGTGCCGGCCTGAACCGGGATCGCCCTAGCGCCCGGATTCCGGTTCCTTGCCCAGCTCGTCGAACTTCACGAGATGGAACCAGATGAAATAGAGCAGCGGGAACAGGAGCGCGAGCGCCACCAGATGATAGCCCTCATCGCTCGCAAGGTCGGAGGCCGCGCACCCGACCGCCGCGATCAGATACTTCCACAACGGGGCGTCATCGGTCTTGATCCGGTTGAGGTGCATCACCACCAGCACGATGAACAGCCCAACGGTGATGACGTCGAAGACATTATCGAGGATCAGTTGCATCATGACGCGGCAAGCTCCCGGAGCGCGCGGCCTGCGATGCAAGACCAGCGCCATCCCGTCCTGGAACAATGTCTAGCCGAAGGCGCGCGCCATGGCGATCCGCCCTGGAAGAGGATGTCGCGTGATTGAGAGCCTCCGCCTTGTGCTGCGCCCGCCGCTCCCGGCCGATGCGCCCGCCGTCGCCGCACTCGCCAACAATTACGCGGTGGCGCGCATGGTCTCGCGCCTGCCCTATCCCTATCATCGCGAAGACGCGGAGGCCTTCTTCGCCACGCTGCCGCAGGCGCACGCCGCCGACACAGACCATGTCTTCGTCCTCACCCTGAACGGCGCGCCGATCGGCATGATCGGCCTGCACCGGCGCGATGGCCTGTTCGAGCTTGGCTATTGGCTGGGCGAGCCTTTTTGGGGCCAGGGCTTCGCAACGGAGGCTGGTCTGGCCCTGCTCGCCTGGGCCGAAGCACGCGGCGAGCGGGCCTTCGCCGCGCGCCATTATGTGGAGAACGCGGCCTCCGGCCACGTGCTCGCCAAGCTCGGCTTTCGCTACACCGGGCAGGAGACGCGCGAGTTCTGCCTTGCCCGGGGCGACGACGTGCCCTCCCGGGCGATGATCCGCGACGCTGCGTCTTTTGCGCCGTCTGCCGGCGCGGGCTAAGACGAGGGCGCAAGGAGGCCTGCGTGTTCGGCTGGGGAAAGAAGAAAGACGACGCGACCGCCAAGGCCGCCGCCGAGGCTGACGCCATCCTCGCCCGGGCCGCCGCCGACCCCGCGCCCAAGCCCGAGCCTGAGCCTGAGCCAGAGCCCTCCGAGCGCGGCTTCTTCGGCCGGCTGGTGGGCGGGCTGTCGCGATCGTCGTCGCGGCTGGCGGACGGGGTCTCGGCCGTCTTCACCAGGCGCGAGCTGGACGAAGAGACGCTGGACGAACTCGAGGAGCTGCTGATCCTCTCCGATATGGGCGCGCGCGCCGCTGGGCGCATCCGGGCAGGGCTGGCCAGGGCGCGCTTCGCCAGGGACGCCGGGCCGGACGCGCTGCGCGAAGCGCTCGCCAGCGAGATCGAGGCCGCGCTCGCGCCGCTCGAGACCCACGACAGCCCGTTTGTGCAGAGCGACGGCCTGACCGGCCCGCGCGTCATTCTGTTTGTCGGGGTCAATGGCTCGGGCAAGACCACCACGATCGGCAAGATCGCCGCCAATCTGACCGCGGCCGGCCATCGCATCCTGCTGGTGGCCGGCGACACGTTTCGCGCCGCCGCGGTGGAACAGCTCAAGGTCTGGGGCGAGCGCACCGGCGCGCCTGTGATGGCCAGGCCGACCGGCGCCGATGCCGCGGGTCTGGTGTTTGAGGCCTATGAGGCGGCGCGGCGCGACGGGGTGGAGATCGTGCTGATCGACACCGCCGGCCGGCTTCAGAACCGGGCCGAGCTGATGGACGAGCTGGGCAAGATCGTGCGCGTGCTCCAGAAGCTCGACCCCTACGCCCCGCACGAGACCTTCCTGGTGCTGGACGCCACCGTGGGCCAGAACGCGCTCTCCCAGGCCGAAGCCTTCCGCCATGCCGCCGCCGTGACGGGCGTGGTGATGACCAAGCTCGACGGCACGGCCAAAGGCGGGGTTCTGGTCGCGCTGGGCGAGGCCCAGAAGCTGCCGATCCGCTTCATCGGCGTGGGCGAGAGCGCGGCCGACCTTCAGCCTTTTTCCGCGCGCGCCTTTTCGCGCGCGCTTGTCGGGCTGGACGCGTTTTGAGGCGGCCGGGCTTGCGCAACCCATTGCACCTGCCCTGGGCGTCATCCCGGCCGAGCAACGCGAGAGCCGGGACCAGCCTCCGCAAGGTCCCGGATCGGACCTGCGGTCCGTCCGGGATGACAAAGCGCCCATGACCCGCCACGCCGCCTCCCTGACCATCGCGGCGCTCGCCTGCCGGCGGGGCGGGCGTCCTGTCTTTGAGGGGCTGTCGTTCGAGGCCGCGCCAGGCGAGGCGGTGGAGCTGCGCGGGCCGAATGGGGCGGGCAAATCGAGCCTGCTGCGCATGATTGCGGGCCTTCTGCCGCCCGCCGCCGGCCAGATCATTGTTTCAGACCCCACCCGGCCGGAAGATGAGGGCGCCGCCGCCTCTCTGCTCTATCTCGGCCATGCCGATGCGGTGAAGGGCGCAGAGACAGTGCGCGCCCAGCTTGAGGTGTTTGCCGATCTTTTCGCCGCGCCACGCGCCGGGATCGCCAAGGCGCTGTCGGCTGTCGGCCTGACCGCGCTGGCCGAGCGCGCCGGCGGATCGCTGTCGGCCGGCCAGCGCCGGCGGCTTGCGCTCGCCCGGCTGATCGTGGCCGATCGCCCGGTCTGGCTGCTCGATGAGCCGGCCGCGCCGCTGGATGCGCAAGGCCGCGCGCTGCTGGGCGATCTGCTGGCGGCCCATTGCGCGCAAGGCGGGCTGGTGATCGCCGCCGCGCACGATCCCTTGCCGGGCGTGCGCGCGCGGGTGCTGGAGATTCCGCGATGATGCGCGCGCTGGCAGCCCTGATCGGGCGGGAGCTGCGACTCGGCTGGACGGCGGGCGGCGGGGCGGCATTGCCCGCCGCCTTCTATGCCGGCGCCGCGGCCTTCCTGCCCTTCGCCATAGGGCCGGACCCCGCGCTTCTGGCGCAGGTGGGGCCGGGCTATCTGGCGCTCGGGCTTGCCTTGGCCGCGCTTGTTTCGCTGGAGCGGCTGTTCCAGGCAGATCTGGAAGACGGCACGTTGGACCTTCTTGCGCTGTCGCCGCTGCCGCTCACGCTCAGCGTGCTTGCCAAGATCACGGGGCAGTATCTTGCGGTGGCGGGCCCGATCCTGGCCATCACGCCGGTGCTGGGGCTGCTGCTCCAGATCCCGCCAGACCGGCTAATCGGCCTGACGCTGATCCTGGCCGTCGCTGGGGTTGCGCTGTTCGCCATCGGCTCGATCGGGGCTGCGCTCGGGGCCGGGGTGCGCCGGGGGGGCTTGCTCGTGGCGCTGCTTGCGTTGCCGCTTTATGCGCCCACAGTGATTTTCGCCGCCGGGGCGGCTGATCTTTATGTGAAGGGCGGGGCGCTTGCCTCCCAGCCGTTCCTGCTGCTGTGTGCGCTGGCGCTTGCAGGCGCTGCGCTGAGCCCGCCGGCTGCGGCGGCCGGCCTCAGGCTACATCTGGAGTGATCGCCTTGCCGGGCTTGCCGCTGAAAGCTACCTAGGGCGCGGAATGTTCTCCTTTTTCGCCAACCCCCAACGCTTCATGAGCCTTTCGGGCGCGCTGATCCCCTGGCTTGCCGGGATCGCGGCGCTGCTGTTCGCCATCGGCCTGCCCTGGGCGCTCGTCATCCTGCCGCCGGACTATCAGCAGCACGACACGGTGCGCATCATGTATGTGCATGTGCCCGCCGCCTGGCTTGCGTCCTTTGTGTATGTGATCATGGCGGCGGCAAGCATTGTCAGTCTGGTCTGGCGCCATGCGCTGGCCGACGTGGCGGCCAAGGCCGCAGCCCCCCTGGGGGCGATCTTCACCGCCGGCGCGCTCGTCACGGGCTCGCTCTGGGGCCAGCCGACCTGGGGCACGTGGTGGGTCTGGGACGCGCGTCTGACATCGGTTCTGGTGCTGTTTTTCATCTATCTCGGCTACATGGCGCTCTGGGCCGCGATGGAGGATGAGCAGAAGGCCGCGCGCGCCGCCGCCATCCTCTGCCTTGTGGGGGCTGTGAACATTCCGATCATCAACCGCTCGGTCGAGTGGTGGAACACGCTGCACCAGCCCGCCAGCATCCTGCGCGGCGACGGGCCGGCGATGCCGCCGGAGTATTTCATCCCGCTGTTTGTGATGGCGTTCGCCTTCAGCTTCGCCTTCGCCGCGCTGCATCTGGCCGCCATGCGGGTGGAGATCCTGAAGCGGCGCGCGGCCGCGCTGGAGGCGCGTCTGTCGTGAGCGAGGGCTTTCCCAGCATGGGCGATTACGGCTGGTTTGTCTGGCCGTCCTACATTCTTGTCCTGGGCGCGCTGGTGGCGCTGATCGTGCTCACGGCGCGCGCGCACAAGCGCTGGAGCGCGCGCGTCGCCGAGCTTGAGGCCGAACGCGATGCGCGCAAGGCCGCCGCCGAATGAGGCGGCTCTGGGCCATCATCCCGGTTGTGCTGTTTGTGGGGCTGGCGGGGCTGGGCGTCTGGGGCGTTCTGGGCCAGCGGGCGGAAAAGTTTGAAAGTCAGCTGATCGGCAAGCCCGCTCCCGCCATCACGGCGCGTCTGCTGGGGGGCGAGGGCGAACTGGCGCTCGAGGCCTATCGCGGCAAACCGATCGTGTTGAACTTCTGGGCGAGCTGGTGCGTCCCCTGCCGGGTGGAGCATCCGGTTCTGCTGCAACTCTCGAAGGATGACCGGATCGTGGTGCTGGGGCTGGCCTATCGCGACGAGCCGGAGGATGCGCGCCGTTTCCTCGCGGAGCTGGGCGATCCGTTTGCGGCCTCCGGCCTCGATCCGCTGGGCGAATCCGGCATCGAGTTTGGCATCACCGGCGTGCCCGAGACCTTCCTGATCGGGGCCGACGGCACGGTGCTCGCCAAGCACACCGGCCCGCTGGCGCCGGACGAGGTCGCCGCCTTCCTCGCCCCGGCGCTGAACGCGGCCTCAACCGCGCGTTAACCAAACCGCACGCACCCAGAGCCGATGCGCGTCTCTGCAGAAGCCCAGGCGCTTCAGGCCCAGCTCGCCGCCCTGCGCCGCGCCGCAGGACCGGACGAGAAAGCGCGCGCTTTCGAAGCGCTGCTGAAAGGCCAGCAGACCGCTGCGGCTACCCCGGACGGCGCCACGACCGAGCAGAAGGCCGCCGCGATGGCCAGCGTCGTGCGCCGCGAAGCGCCGCTCGCTCCCGCAACGGCGGCCGCCCAGCCCTTGCCGCGGCCGGGAAGTTTCATCGACATCCGGGTCTGAGCCTCCCGCTCGCGCAATCCTGCCGCCCGCGAGCGCGTCATCGCCTTGTCATGGGCCCCGCCTATCTCTCGGCCCGTGGCTGAGCCTCGTCAGCCATCGCCCTTTCCTGGGCGTTTCCTCCCCCGAGGCGCACCTGCAAAAAGGCCGCCCGGATCGCTCCGGGCGGCCTTCTTTTTGGCGCGGATAGGGGCCCGATCAGCCGCCGAAGTTGTACTTGAACTCCAGCCCGATTGTGCGCGGCGTGCCCTTGGTGACGAAGTTGAACGTCAGGCCCGCCGGCGGCGGCACGTTCAGAACGACGGCATCCACGTTGTAGGCCTCGTCGAACAGGTTGCGGCTGAAGGCCGTGACCGTCCAGCGTTCGCCCGCGAGCGAGGCGCGCAGGTTCACAAGGTCAAGCTCCGGACGCGCCGTGCCCGGCGTATTGGAGGTGTCGAACCACATCTCGCCGGTGCGGTTCCAGTCGATCCGGGTCGTGAAGTCGAACGGACCGATCGTGCGCTCATACTGGGCGCCCAGCGAGAGGGAGTTTTCCGGCGTGAAGGGCATCTGATTGCCCACCGTGCCGGGCTCTTCCCGGTTCTGGGTGATTTCGCTGTCGAGCACGCCCGCCCCGCCAAACACCTTGAAGCTGTCGGTGATGTCGAAGGTGAAGTCGAACTCCGCGCCCCGGATCTCGTTTGCCTGCACGATCGAGATCACGCGCGCGAGCGAGAAGGGGAAGAATTGGAAGAAGTGGGCGTTTTCCACGTCGGTGGCGAACACCGCCGCATTGAAGGCCAGCCGGCCGCCAAAGCTCGTGGTCTTCACGCCTGCTTCCCAGCTCTGGGAGGTTTCCTTCGGGAAGGCGTCCTGCACCGTGGTGTTGGTCTTGCCGTCCACGTTCACGATCAACGCGCGCGAGCCCAGCGGATTGAACCCGCCAGAACGGAAGCCCTCGCCATAGGTGGCGTAGAGCGTGACGGCCTCGGTCGGCTCATAGCGGATGGAGACGCGCGGCTGCGTCGCCTCGAACTCGCCGGAGCGGCGCGCGCCCAGCGGCGCGCCAATACCCACATTGGGCACCGTGTTGACGTTGTCGCGCTCTTCCTTGTCGTAGCGCAGCGCGGCCGACAGCTCGATCTTGTCGGTGAGGTCATAGGCGATCTGGCCGAACACCGCATAGGCGGAGTTGGAATTGTCGCCGCCCGAGCCGCCGCCGAAATTCGGCCCGCCCACGCGGATCACCGGCGCCTGGCGCACCCGGTTGCCCGTGCCGACTTCGCCCGTCAGGAGCTTAATGTCGCGCTCGAAGTCGATGTAATAGGCGCCCACGATGTAGCGCAGCGCATTGTCCTCGGGCGAGGTGAAGCGCACTTCCACCGACGTGTCGGTCTGGTTGCGCTCCTGATATTGCGCGCCGTCGCGGTCGGTCGGGCCATAGCCTTCAAACAGGCTCGGATCGACGAAGAAGGCGCCCGCCGCCGGCACGTTGGGCCCTGGGGGGCCAAGCAGCCCGAACAGCGCAAGGTCGGCTGCGCCCTCCCCGCCCATGTTCTCCTCAAGCTCGCTGCGCGCAATGAAGGCCGAAAGCGTGCCCGCGCCAGTCTCCCACGTCAGGCGCGCGGAGACGCCCCAACGGTCCTGATTGTTGAAGCTGCCGAGGTTGCCCACGTAGGGCAGCGACGTATTGGCCGTGGAGACGCCGCGCGGCGACAGCGTGGTGAAGCCCGGCGTAAAGGAAAGCTGGTTGTTGAAGGCGAATGCGTAGCCCTCGATCTGGCCCCAGTTCGCCGAAAGATCGACCTCCACCGAGGGGCTGACTTCCCAGATCAGCCGGCCGCGCGCGACCAGTTCGTTGAACGGGTCTTCCTTGGCGCGGCGGGTGATGTTGTCGAAATAGCCGTCGCGGTCGGTGTAGCTGAGCGTGAGGCGGCCGAAGACGTTCTGCGCCAGCGCGCCGGAGACATAGCCGCCGAGCTTGTATTCGTCGCCCTCGAACTCATAGCCGGCCTGGATCACGCCCTCGGTTGTCGGCCCGGGCTTCTTGGTCGAGACGAGGATGGCGCCGCCGATGGCGTTGCGGCCGTAGATGGAGCCGATCGGGCCCTTGATCACCTCGATCTGCTGGATGTCGACCAGTTCCTGGTTGAAGGCGTTCGGGTTGGGGATGAGCACCCCGTCCACGACATAGGCGAAGGGCGGCTCGGTATCGCGCGGCTGGATCACGCCGCGGATGTGGACCTGGCTTTCGCCCACGTTCGTGGTCTGGATGAAGGTGACGTTGGGCGTCAGCGCCACGAAGTCGGCTGGGCGGTTGATGCCGGCGCTGGCGATGGTGGCGGCGTCGAACGCCTGCACGGCGAGCGGCGCATCCTGCACCGATTCAGCGCGCTGGCGTGCGCCCGTGACGACAACGGTCTGGGCCTGGCGAGCTTCGCCCGCCGCCGGGGCCTGCTGGGCGAGCGCGGGCGCAGCGCTCAGCGCGCTCGCAGCTGCGCCAAGGAGCAGCGCATGGCGAAAAACCGATGAAAACATGATGGGGTTCCCTGACAAGCCGAAACGCGGCCAATCTCATAAATTGAACTGCCTGCGCCGCAGTGCAACGTCCGGATGCAGAGTGTCCGCTGATTGGCGAGCGGGCGTGGCGCTGCGGCTACAGCAGCCCCCGCGCTGGACAAGGGGCCTGCGCCGCTTAAGTGGGCGGCCATGACCAAGGCGGCCCTCATCACCGGCGGCGGCGTGCGCGTGGGCGCGGCCATCGCACAACGCCTCGCCGCAGACGGCTGGGCTTTGGCGCTCCACTATCGCGCAAGCGCGCAGGCCGCAGAAGCGCAGGCCGCCGACATCATCGCAGCCGGCGGCAAGGCCTGCACGGTTCAGGCTGATCTGGCCGACTGGGACGCTTGTTTCGGGCTGGTGGACGCCGCCGCCGCCGCCCTTGGCCTGCCTCTGACAGGCCTCGTCAATTGCGCCTCCATGTTCGAAGGCGACGAGGCGCAGGATTTCACGCAAGCCACGTGGGCGATGCACATGGACGCCAATTTGCGCGCCCCCTGCCTGCTGGCGCAGCGGTTCGCCGCCGCCTTGCCCGAGGGCGCAGAAGGCGCGGTGGTGAACATCATCGACCAGCGGGTCTGGAAGCTGACGCCGCAATTCTTCAGCTACACGCTCTCCAAGGCGGCGCTCCTGACCGCCACAAAGACGCTGGCTCAGGCGCTGGCCCCGCGCGCGCGGGTGAATGGCGTGGCGCCCGGCCCCACGCTGCGCAATGCGCGCCAGTCGGAAGAGGACTTCGCCAAGCAGGCGGGTGCGACCATCCTTGGCCGCGGCGGCTCCGCCGACGAGGTCGCCGACGCGGTCGCCTTCCTCTTGCAGGCGCGCGCCGTGACAGGGCAGATGATCGCCGCAGACGGCGGCCAGCACCTGGCCTGGCGCACGCCGGACGTGGACGGGATCGTGGAATGAGCACAGGACCGCGCGAGCTTGGCGTCGTGGCCCGGCCGGGCATGATGATCCGGCGGTCCAAACCGCCGCAGACCGAAAAGCCGGCTGCCGCCCTGAAGGCGCTGGAGACGCGCATCTTCGTGAAGGGCCTGATCGTGGAGGCCGAAGCCGGCGTCTACACCCACGAGAAAGGCGCGCGCCGGCCGCTGATCGTGGATATCGAGGTGGTGATCGACCCCGGCGTGCGCCCCACCCACGACCAACTTAAAGAGACCGTGGATTATGACGCCCTCGTCGCCCATGCCCGTGCGGTCTGTAACGAGGGCCACATCCATCTGATCGAGACGGTCGCCGAACGCATCGCGGAGCGCTGCCTCGGCGATGGGCGGGTGCTGTCGGCCCGCGTGCGGATCGAAAAGCCCGGCGCCATCCCGGGCGCGGCCTGCTCCGGCGTGGAAGTGGCGCGCGCGCGGTAGGCGCATGCGTCATCCTCGCCCGCCCCGTCATCTTCGCGCCCCACCGTCATCCTCGCGCCCCAACCGTCATCCTCGCGAAAGCGAGGATCTCCCACAGGCACAAGCTCCCGGCTCTCCGCTCTGCTCCGGCCGGGATTACGGGGCGCCTACGCCTCGAACGGATCGCGCATCAGGATCACGTCGTCGCGCTCCGGGCTGGTGGAGAGCATGGCGACGGGCTTGCCGATCAGCTCCTCGATCCGGCGGACGTATTTGACCGCATTGGCGGGTAGGTCCTTCCAGGAGCGCGCGCCCATCGTGCTGTCGCTCCAGCCCTCGAAATACTCATACACCGGCTCGACCGCCGCCTGATCGCGCAGGCCGGCGGGCAGATAGTCAAAGGCGCGATCGCCGATGCGATAGCCGATGCACACCTTCAGCGTCTCAAACCCGTCGAGCACGTCGAGCTTCGTCAGAGCCGCGCCATCGATGCCGCCCACCGCAATCGTCTGGCGCACCAGCACGGCATCAAACCAGCCGCAGCGGCGCGCCCGGCCCGTCACGGTGCCAAACTCGTGGCCGCGCTCGCCAAGACGCCGGCCGGTCTCATCGGTGAGTTCGGTGGGAAACGGCCCCTCCCCCACCCGCGTGGTGTAGGCCTTCACGATGCCCAGCACATAGGAAAGCGCGCCCGGCCCCACGCCCGATCCCGCCGCCGCTTGCCCCGCCATCGTGTTGGAGCTGGTCACATAGGGGTAGGTGCCATGATCAACGTCGAGCAGCGCGCCCTGCGCGCCCTCAAACAGCACGCGCTGGCGGCGACGGCGCACCTCCTCCATCACCCGCCAGGCCGGCTGGGCGTAGCTGAGGATCTCTGGCGCAATCGCCAGAAGCTCCGCCTTCAGGGCGGCGGCGTCCGCCACGGGCAGATCAAGCCCGCGGCGCAGCGCATTGTGATGGGCGAGCAGGCGGGCGATCTTGCCGTCGAGCGCATCCGGGTCGGCGAGGTCGCACACCCGGATGGCGCGCCGGCCGACCTTGTCTTCGTAAGCCGGGCCGATGCCACGCTTGGTGGTGCCGATCTTGGCGTCACCGGCCTCGGCCTCGCGACCGGCGTCGAGATCGCGGTGCACCGGCAGGATCAGGGCGGCGTTATCGGCGAGCACCAGCGTCTCTGGCGTGATCGTCACGCCCTGGCCGCGGATGCGGGCCATCTCGTCACGCAGCGCCCAGGGGTCCACCACCACGCCATTGCCGATGATGGAGAGCTTGCCCTGCACCACGCCCGACGGCAGCAGCGAGAGCTTGTAGGTCTGATTGCCCACCACCAGCGTGTGGCCGGCGTTGTGGCCGCCCTGAAAACGAACCACCACATCGGCCCGATCGCAGAGCCAGTCGACGATCTTGCCCTTGCCCTCGTCGCCCCATTGCGCGCCGACGACCACCACATTGGCCATGTCCGTTCCGCCTATTCCCCGCCGAAGCGCTAGCCGAGCCGCAGCCCGATCGAATCCAGCCCCTCGTTGCGCCCGGAGGCGAGGATCTGGCCATGCGACAGATGCTCCAGCACGAGCGCCGCGTCGAGCCGTTCGCTCAGCGCGAGACCCAGCTGAAGGTTGAGCCGGAACAGATCGCGCGAGCCGAAGATGATCCGCTCCCGGTCGGTGCGGATGCGCGCGGGGTCTGATGGATTGGCCGGCAGCGCGATCTCGCCGTCATGCACCGCATAACCCAGCGTCGCCTCGCCGAAGAGCCGGCCGCCCAGCGGGGCGCGCCAGATCAGATTGGCCGCGACATAGCTCGTGTCGCCCGCTGTGTTGAGCGAGGCTGAAAGGCTGGGCCTTGGCCGCCCGGTCCAGGCCGGCAACGGCAGGGCTGCGCCCACGAGTTCGGCCTGCACAGCCGCCCCCTGCTCCTTGCCGCCGGCGCCGGCATTCCAGCCGAGATCATGGGCCATCAGCCCGGCCCGCAGCTCGGCGGCCTGCGCCCCGCCAAAAGCCGCCAGCGCCGCAACAGCGGCGATCACGCCACGCATCCGCCATGTCTCCCAGGGCGCTCCGCGCGCGCCTCTTGCCGCCTCTCTGTAATGAGCCCGGCGCCGATGCGGAAGCCGCTGCGCGGCGATGCGCGTCTGCCCGAGCGCCGGCCGCGTGGACGCCCTGACATCTCTGTGGTCTTCTCGGCCCGCGTAAGTGGAGAGCTTCATCCGCGTTCAAGGGTGTCTGATGTCTGGGGGCGGCAAAGACGAAGAGCGCCTGCGCGGGTGGAAAGCCATTGGCGCTTTCCTGAAGGCGGACGAGCGCACCGCCAAGCGCTGGGAGCGCACGCGCGGCCTGCCGGTGCAGCGCGTGCCTGGCGAGCCCCGCGCCCCGGTCTTTGCCTATCGCGCCGACCTCGAACGCTGGCTGCGCAGCAGGGAAGCCGCCCCGGTAGAGGCGACGGCGGCGCCCCCGCCCGAGGCGGCGCCCGCCCTTGCGCCGGCAGGCAAGCGGCGCACCCTCCTGATCAGCGCCGGGGCGGCTTTGGGCGTGGCCCTGGTTTCGGGAGCGGGGCTGATGCTCGCGCGCCGCAACCCGGCCCACGCGACGCCAGCAGACCCAGAGGCCCGCCGCGCCTGGATCGACGCCGAATATGCTCTTTCCACCCGCACCGCAGACGGCGTCTCGCGCGCCAATGGGCTTTACGCCGCCGTCCTGGAGCGCGAGCCGGGCTTTGCGCCTGCGCGCGCAAGGCTGGCGGTGAGTTACAATCTGATGGCCCAATATGAGGCCATCCCCGGGCCGCTCGGCTATGCACGCGCCGAAGCAGCGGCGCAGCAAGCCATCGATCACGACGGGCGGTTCGCCGGCGGCTATGCAGCGCGCGGGTTTGCCCGCTTCTATGGCCGGCGCGACGCTGTTGGGGCGATGGCCGATCTGGCGCGCGCGGTCCGCCTCGATCCGGGGAGCGCAGAAGCCTGGCAATGGCTTGCCCTGATCGCCATGCATGGCGGGGACCAGACGCTGCCGCTGCGCGCCATTGCGCGGGCCGAAGCGCTCGACCCGCGCTCGCGCGCGATCCAGGCCAACCGGGCGCTCATCACCTTGCACGCAGGCAAGCTGCGCGAGGCGGAAAACCTGCTGCTCGCTCAGCGGCGGATGGAGGGAGCGCTCGCCTCCGTGCGGCATCACCTGGCGAGCCTCTATCTCGCGGAAGCGCGCTACGGGGACTATCTGGCGGTGATGGGCGAAATCGGGCCGCAGGAAGCCGCCCTTCTTGCCGAGGGCTTTGAACGCGATGGCGCTGTGGGCCTTCTGCGCGCGCGGCGCGACGTGATCGCCAGTCAGAGCGACGCCTTCGCCCTCGCCGGGGCCCATGCAATGTTGTCCGATCCGCAGGCAGCGTTTGCAGCGCTGGACCGGGCGCTCGCCGAGCGCCAGCCCGAAACCATCGCCATGATGGTGGATCTTCCGCTCGCTTCGCTGCGCCGCGACCTTCGGTTTGGCGGCTATGCGGTCAAGGCAGGCTTTACCCCGGAGGCGCTTCTTGCGCTCGCCGGTTCGGGATTGCGCATCGACTAAGGAAGCGCAAGCCACTGAAAAAAGGGCCATTTGACCGACATGCCCCGTCCCGCCCCGACATGCCCTCTTCCTCGCACAGCCTGGATAAGCAGCCTTTAACCGTCAGGCTTGGGGCGGCGGCGGACACCGCCTTTCCAGTACAATCGGCGGCGCCGCGGGCAGTGCGAGGCGCAACAAATGGCAAGGGGTGGGTCATGAAGGGCAAATCAACACGACATGCTGCGACGCCGGCGCTGTTGGGGCCGGCGCTCATGCTTGCGGGGAGTTTTTTGGCCACCCCGGCGAGCGCAGCCAAAACGATTATCACGTTCGATGATGCGACCGCTAACTTCGTGGGCTCCCTGGCCTATCCCGGCGTAACCTTCACAGGCATTACCAATCCGCCCGCCGCCGTAGCGGCAGCCAACCCGGGGCTGACGTGGCCGCAGGCGACGACGGCCTCCTACATCTATACGAGCGGCTTCGGCGTGGGCCCGAATGGGACAATTGGTGTTCACGGCTTCTTTACTTCGGTGGCCACGGGATCGCGTCAGTCGCCGGTATGGGCCGAGCTATCATCGCCTGTGAACAGTGTTTCGGTTGACCTAGGGGACTTTACCGGCGGCATCGCGCTGTTCGGTGGCGGGGGCAGGACCCTGCAGGCTTTCGGGGCGGATGGGCTTCTGCTGGGCCGCATCGACGACTTCGTTACCTTTGGGCAGGCAGGGATGCGCACATACAGCATCGCCAATCCGGGCATTCGTTATGCCTATTTCGGCATGACGGGCCTATCCAGCACGCTATGGGGCGACAATTTCTGCTTTGGCGACGAATGCGGGCAGAGAACGCCTGTCGGCGCCATACCGGAGCCCTCCACCTGGATGCTGATGATCCTCGGCTTCGGCCTGATCGCCCAGCAGCTGCGGCGGCGGCATCGGCTGGCGATGGCGGCCTAAGGCTGCCGACCCGTCCTTCCGGACGCCGGTCTGGCCGGTGATCCGGGACCTTGCCGAGACCACGCTGAAAACCCTCCCGCAAGGCGAAAGCGGGTTTCGGCGCCAAACCTGCATCGTGTTTGCGATAGACACGCGCCGTGGAAGACCGACACTATCGCCACAATGCTGGAGACTTCGCCCTTTCTGGCCGCCCCGGCGGCCCTTTCGCGCCGCAGCGGCGAGCAGGAGCGGCTGCTTCATCTCTATTATGACGAGGTGCGCCGCCTCGCCCGCCGGGTGCTGAACGGGCAGGGCGGCGCGCTTGCGCTGCAGCCGACCGATCTCGCCAACGAGGCGGCGATCCGGCTCCTGAAATCCTCCGCAACCGTCACCGATCGCGCGCACTTCCTGGCGCTCGCGGCGCGGGTTCTGCGTCAGGTGCTCATCGACGAGGTACGCCGCGCCAGGAGCCTGAAGCGCACACCCGATCCCGTCCAGACCCTCTGGCGCAGCGCGCAGGGCGAACCCATCGCGCTCGACATCGAGGCAGTGAATGGGGCTGTGGAGGAGCTCGCCAAGGCCTCTCCCGAGCATGCGCGGTTTGTTGAGCTGCGCTTCTTCGTCGGCCTGACCCTGGAGGAGACGGCAGAGGCCTGCGGCGTCTCGCTGGCCACCGCCAAGCGCCGCTGGCAGGCCGCGCGCGCGTGGCTGTTCGAAGCGCTGCGTGCGCCTTGATCCGGCCGGGCCCGCAGACACAGGCCCGCGCGCTGGCGCTGCTGGAAGAGGGCGCCGAACTCTCCCCGACGGCCCGGGTCGCCTTGTTCGAAGCGGCCGCACGCGAGAACCCGAGGCTCGGCCCCTATCTCGCCGCGCTGGATGAAGCCGACGCGAACGCCAGCGGCGCCCTGCCGACCAATCCCGCCATGGCGGAGAGCGCCGCCCCGCCGGCCCCGGAGCGGATCGGCCCCTATCGCATCACGGGCGAGATCGGGCGCGGCGGCATGGGCGTGGTGCTGCGGGGGGAACGCTGCGACGGCCTGTTCGAGCACGCCGTGGCGATCAAGCTGGTGCGACCGGGCCTGTTTGCGGGCGCGGCCCAAGCGCTGTTCGAGGAGGAGCGCCGCATCCTCGCCCGCCTCACCCATCCTGCGATCGCACGGCTCTACGACGGCGGCGAAACGCCAGACGGCCTGTCCTACGTCGTGATGGAGCTTCTGGAGGGCGAGCCCCTGCTCGAGTGGGCGCAGGGCCGCACGCTCGATGAGCGACTCCAAGCGTTTCTGGCGCTCTGCGGGGCGGTCGCCCACGCCCATGCCCAGCTGATCGTGCATGCCGACATCAAGCCCGGCAACGTGCTGGTGACGCGCGACGGGCCGAAGCTCATGGATTTCGGCATCGCGCGATTTCTGTCCCAGGACGCGCAGCCCGTGCTTGGCCCGATCACGGCCGCCTACGCCAGTCCGCAGCGGATGGCCGGCGAGCCCGCCAGACCGGCAGACGACATTTTCGCGCTCGGCCGCGTGCTCAGCGATCTCGTTGGCGCGAGCCAGGACCGCGATCTCAACGCGATCCTCGCCATGGCGACGGCGGCGCGCGCGGAGGGCCGCTATGGCTCGGTGGATGCCTTGGCCGAAGACGTGCGCCGCCGGCTTGAGCTGTTTCCCGTGCGCGCGCGGGGCGGCGATTGGCGTTACCATGCCAAGCGTTTCCTGCAGCGTCGGCGTGGCGTGGTGCTGGCGGTTGCAGGCGTTGTCATCGCGCTGACTGCAGGGGCGACGATCGCGACCGTGAACTATCTCCGCGCCGAAGCCGCACGCAAGGATGCCGCCGCCCGGTTCGATCAGGTGCGGGGGCTGGCGAATTTCCTGATCTATGACGTGGCGGACGCCATCGCCGTGGCGCCCGGAACCGATCCCGTAAGAGACCGCGTGGTCTCGGAGGCCAACGCCTATCTCTCCGCGCTTTCGGCCATCCCCGATCCGCCGCCCGCGCTCGCTTTGGAGATCGCGCGGGGCGAGACGCGGGTGGGCATGCTGGCCGCTCAGGCCGGCAGATACGATCTGGCGCGCGCGCGGCTGGAACAGACAGGCCGGCGGCTGGCCGCTCTGGCTGGCGCTGCGGGTCTGCCGCCTGGGGAACTGGCGCTCGCCCAGACCGAGCATGCCAGCGCGCGCTTCCACATGGCGGCGCTCAGTTTCGATCCCGTGCGCAGTTCCCCCTTCCTAGCCGAAGCCGAAGGCGCGCTCGCCCGCGCCCGTGCGGCAGCGTCGGCCTTTCCGGACGACGAACGCATGGCGACAGCCGAGGTGATGCTCACAACCCGCGTGGTCTTGCTTCTGCAAGGGGCTGGCCGGTTCGGGGAGGCGGTGGACCTGCTCGACCGCCTGCTTGCCCGGCCGCCCGCACCGCCGGCGGGGCAGAGCTGGCGAAGGCTCGACGCCGTGCTCCTGCTCGCGCAGGTGCAAAGGGCCGGGAGCCTGCGCTTTGCCGGCCGAACGCGCGAGGCGATCGCCGCTTTTCGCGCCACGCTCGCGGCGCTGGAGACGCGCACGGCCCGCATTGGCAGCGACCGTGAGATGCTGTTCTTCACCGCAGCCACGGCCATCGACCTCGCCACCGCTCTGTTCGAAGAGCAGGCCCCGCAAGTCGCCCTCGCCGAGATCGAGCGGGCGGAAGCCGCGCTTGAAACCATCCTCCGCTTCGGTCGGGACCACGAGGCCGAGCGTCAGCTGGCTGTGGCCCGCATCCGAAAGGCCCGCGCGCTGTCCGACCTCGGCCGGGCGAGCGAAGCGCGCACAATCGCGCAGGCCGTGCTCGCCCAGCGCCAGGCCGCCGCCGCCCGCGACCAGACCACCGAACGCGCGCGCGATGTGGCGCTGACCTATCGCACGCTGGGCGAGATCGAAGCCCGCGCTGGCCAGACAGCCCTCGCCTGCGCGCTGGCGCGAGGGGCTGGAGGCCTAGGCCGCGCTGGACGCGCAAAGCGGCCTCCTGGGCCTCGACAAAGGCCCCGCCGGCCATCCGGCCTTCCTGCGCGAGGCGGTGAAGGGCTGTCCGTAGGGGTGGATCGGGCGCACCCGCTTCGCGAGCGACTGGCGAGCTCCTCAGGAGCCTAACCTTGAAATCCGATCACGGGTGTCCTCCCCAGCTTGCGCGGCTCGGCGTATACGCCGAGGGACCACGCTCAGCGTGGTGGAGGGGGCCGCCGTCGCAGGCCCCCTTCCCCTCGCTTTGCTCGGGACTTCCCCCGCAGGCGGGGGAAGACACTTCTGTGGCATCACCGAGGGTCGCCAAAGACCGCCCGCCAGCTCACTCCGTAAACTTTTTCCTAACGCCGTGAGCCGTTTTCCCGACGCTTTGCGTGATCCCTCATGACGGCGGGGTGTGTCCCGCCGGTTTGGGAAAGGGTGGGTCATGAAAACGGTGTGGATGGCGGGGGCTGCGGCTCTCGCATTGAGTTTTGCGGCGAGCGCGCAGGCAGCAACCTCCTGGACGATCGGGTTCTCCCCGTCTGAGGTCACGTGCGCGAGCAACCCGTGCACGTACACAGCGGCGATCACCGGGGTGCCTTCCAGCGTCCTGCCCGTGGGGGTGCAATCAGCGGTCTTCACCGAAAGCGCGCTGTCCGACCTGACGGGGCCCGGCGGACCGCGCTACACCGACCAAGCCGCCGCAGGCACGCAATCGGTCTACGCGACGCCCGCGGCGGGTGGATTCGCCCGCGATCTCGAAATCACCTTCACAGCCGCGACCGGCTACGAACTTCGGATCGCCAGTTTCGGGGCGATTCCATTCCTCGGCTTTGGGCCGGCCCCGCAGACACCCCGGTGGCAGATCAACGGCGGCCCCTGGCAGCAGGCGCCCAGCGGCATCCTGGCGCCGACGGCCTTCACCGTCGCCAGCGCCTTCGGCGCGACATCCCGGCTGCGTCTGAGTGCGGTGCAGAATGCCGCGTTCCTCACCAGCCTAGACTTCGTGACGCTGGAGCACCAGAAAATCCAGTCCACCGGCGGCGGCGGCGGCGGCCCCGGCGTCGTCCCCGAGCCCTCTGCCTGGATGCTGATGATCCTTGGCTTCGGCCTGATCGCCCAGCAGCTGCGGCGGCGGCATCTGGTGCGCGCACTGGTTTAGGGCAATCGTCTCTCCGGCTACGGCCGGAGCCCGGATCGTCTGGCGCAGCGCCTGATGATCTGGGCCCCGGCATGCGCCGGGGGGGTGGGCCTTCGTACCGGCAGCGCCCTCAGAACGTCAGAACGCGCGCGTATCGCACCTGCGGCAGAGCGCGGAGCTTTTCGATCAGGGCGTCAGGCACGATCTGATCGACGCCCACGAGCGCGATCGCATCCTCGCCCGCGGCCACCCGGCCCAGGTTGAAGGTCGCGATATTGATGCCCGCATCGCCCAGCATCTGTCCCAGAGCGCCGATGAAGCCCGGCTTGTCGGAATTGTTGATGAACAGCATCACCGGCTGGAAGGCGGCTTCCAGGCTCATGCCCTTCACCTCCACGATCTTGGGCGCGCCGGCGATGACCGAGCCGGCCAAGGTGCGCCACGAGCCGCCGGTCTTCACCTTGATGCGGATCAGGCTGTCATAGGTGGGGCTCGCCTGGCGCTTGGCTTCGGTCAGCTCAACGCCGCGCTCTTTCAGGAGCGCCGGGGCCGAGACCATGTTCACCTCCGCCAGAAGCGGCCGCAGAACGCCAGCCAGCGCAGCGGCGGTGAGGGGCTTGACGTTCAGAGCCGCGACCTCCCCCTCATACTCGATCTCGACGCCTTCCAGCGATCCATCCGCGATCTGTCCGGCGAAGAGGCCGAGCTTTTCGGCCAGCGCCGCAAAGGGCTTCAGCCGGGGCGCCTCCTCTGCCGTGATCGAGGGCATGTTGAGGGCATTCGTCACCGCGCCCGTCAGCAGATAGTCCGCCATCTGTTCGGCCACCTGGAGGGCGACATTCTCCTGGGCTTCGGTCGTGGAAGCGCCAAGATGCGGGGTGGCGGTGAAGTTGGGCGCGCCGAACAGCGGGTTTTCCTTCGCCGGCTCCTCGCTGAATACGTCGAAGGCGGCCGCCCCCACCTGGCCGGACTTCAGCGCCTCGGCGAGTGCTGCTTCATCCACCAGCCCGCCGCGCGCGCAGTTCACGATGATGACGCCCTTGCGGGTGCGGGCGAGCGCGTCGGCGGAGAGAATGTTCTTCGTCTTTTCGGTCATGGGCAGGTGCAGGGTGATGACGTCGGCGCGCGCGATCAGATCGTCGAGCTCCACCTTCTCCACCCCGATCTCGAGCGCACGCTCCGGGCTGAGGAAGGGGTCGTAGGCGATCACCTTCATCTTCAGACCCAGCGCCCGGTCGGCGACGATCGCCCCGATGTTGCCGCAGCCGATCACGCCCAGCGTCTTGGCGTAAAGCTCCACGCCGTTGAACCGGTTCTTCTCCCACTTGCCGGCCTGGGTGGAGGCGTCGGCCGCGCCGATCTGGCGGGCGGCGGCGAACATCAGGGCGATGGCGTGCTCGGCGGTGGTGATGGCGTTGCCGAAGGGCGTGTTCATCACCACGACGCCCTTGGCGGTGGCGGCCGGGATATCGACATTGTCGACCCCGATGCCGGCCCGGCCGATCACCTTCAGGTTTGCGGCCGCGGCGATGATGTCGGCCTTCACCTTGGTGGCCGACCGGATGGCGAGGCCATCGTAGTTTCCGATGATCTCCTTCAGCCGGGCGGCGTCCTTGCCGAGATCGGGCTGATAATCGACGTCGAGGCCGCGGCGCTTGAAGATGTCGACGGCGGCGGTGGAGAGCTGATCCGAGATCAGGACTTTGGGAGCGGTCATGGCTGGTGTTCCTTGTTCCAGTCGGTTCGGGTGAGCTGGTGCACGGCGCATTCGTCCGGGCCGAACCAGCGGCTTTCGATGAAGGTGAAGCCGAGCCGCCGGTAGAAGCCGATGGCGTCGGTGTTGGTCTCGATCGGATCGATCAGGATGGTGTGAATGAGCGGGTCGGCGAAGCAGCGGGCGATCGCCTGTTCCATCATCGCCCGGCCAGCGCCGTGGCCGCGCGCGTCGGGCTCGCCGATCCAGATATCGATCGCCATGAACCCTGGCTGCGGGTCGCCCCAGTAGCGCGAGGCGTCCCGCTCCAGATCCGTGATCTGGACGAACCCGATTGGTCGCCCGTCCAGCTCTGCGATCAGGTTTTCCAGTCCCTCGGCGGCAAGGGTCTCTGGCCAGTCCCAGTCGTCGTTGGGGTCGGAGGCAGCCACCACGGGCTCGTCATCCCACTGCGTCAGCAGCGCGATGTCGTCGGGCGTGGCGGGGCGGAGGATCAGAGGCATTGGGGTCTCCGTCTCCCCCCTCCGGCCCTCCGGGCCACCTCCCCCGCTTCGCAGGGGAGGAGAACCAGCGCCTGTCTGCCCCCGTTACGGGGGAAGTGTCGGCGAAGCCGACGAAGGGGGGGAGTTCGCGCTAAGCCGGGGCCAGCTCCGCCGCGAGCGTCTGGAACGCCCAGTCGAGCCATGGCGTGAGGGCGATCACGTCGTCGGTCTCCACCGTGGCGCCGCACCAGAGCCGCAGGCCCGGCGGAGCAGAACGGTAGGAGGCCGCATCGAGCGCCACGCCCTCCTTGTCGAGCAGGGCCGCGAGCTTCTTGGCGAACTCGGCCTGAGCATCGTCGGACAGGCCCGTCACGCGCGGATCGATCACCTTCAGGCAGACGCTGGTGTTGGAGCGGCTCTCGATCGTCTCGGCGAGGAAATCGACCCAGGGGGTCTTCTCCACCCAGCCGGCGAGAGCCGCGAGGTTTGCATCGGCCCGCGCAACGAGCGCGGAAAGGCCGCCAAGGCCCGCCGCCCACTTCAGCGCATCGACATAGTCCTCCACCGCCAGCATGGAGGGGGTGTTGATCGTCTCGCCCTCGAACAGGCCTTCGGTGATCTTGCCGCCCTTCGTCATGCGGAAGAGCTTGGGCATGGGCCAGGGCGGGCTGTAGCTTTCAAGCCGCGCGACCGCGCGCGGACTTAGGATCAGCACGCCATGGGCGGCTTCGCCCCCCAGCACCTTCTGGAATGAATAGGTCACGACATCGAGCTTCGCCCAGTCGAGATCCTGGGCGAACACCGCCGAGGTGGCGTCGCAGATCGTGAGGCCTTCCCGGTCGGCGGGGATCCAGTCGGCGTTCGGCACGCGGACGCCGGAGGTCGTGCCATTCCAGGTGAAGACCACATCGTGGGTGCGGGCCGGCACGGCGGCGAGGTCGGGCAAAGCGCCATAGCCGGCCTTGATCGGCGTCACATCGAGCTTGAGCTGCTTGACCGCATCGGTCACCCAATCCTCGCCGAAGCTCTCCCAGGCGAGGGTGGCGACAGGGCGCGGGCCGAGAAGCGACCACATCGCCATCTCCACCGCGCCGGTGTCGGAGCCCGGCACGATGCCGATGCGATAGTCGGCGGGAACGCCCAGAATGTCGCGCGTGCGGTCGATCGCCTCTTTCAGGCGCGCCTTGCCCGGCTTGGAGCGGTGAGACCGGCCCAGGACAGCGCCAGACAGCGCATCAAGCGACCAGCCAGGGCGCTTCTTGGTGGGACCGGACGAAAAACGGGGGTCGGCCGGGCGCATGGCCGGCTTTGGCGGTGCAGTCATGATCTTCCCATCCTCTCAGATGAGCGCCCGCCGGTGGGAGCGGGTGGCCCGCCGCCGCGTCTAGGCGCAGCCGGGCCCCGGGTCAATCAGCCTGCAGCAATAGCTGCTCAAAGGCCGTCATCCCGGCCGCAGCGAAGCGGAGAGCCGGGACCTGGGGCAGGCTTTCGCTCCACGAGATCCCGACTCTCGCTTTCGCTTGGCCGGGATGACGGTTCAGTTCGCCTGACGGCGCAGGAAGGTGGGGATTTCCAGCGTGCTCTCGTCGAACTCATCGGAGAACAGGGGCGCCTGCTGCGCGGCCGGGCGGCCCGGAGCGGCTGGGGCATCCTGCATCGGCTCAGGCCGGCGGGCCCGACCGAACAGGCCGGAAAAGGCGCCGCCGATCCGCTCGCGCTGCTGATGCACGGGATTGGCCGCAGGCTCGACCGGGCGCTGGACGGGCTGATGCACCACAGGCTCGCGGGCCCGGGCTTCGGCCAACGCACGCTCGGCCTCGAGGCGCTGGATCTCCAGCCGCTGGGCTTCGGCATGCTGGGCGACCTGACGGTCCTGCTCGGCCTGGCGGGCGGCGGCCGCCTCATGGGCGGCGCGCTCGGCGGCCTCGTGCGCCGTGGCGGCGGCGCGCTGCTCGGCGGCGCGGGCTGCGGCGGCGGCGCGCTCGGCGGCGAATTTCTCCGCGAAGGTGGGGCCGGACGGCGCGGGCTTCAGCGGGATGCGCGCATTGGGCACGGCCACGGCAGGCTGCACGACGGGTGCGGCCGGGCGCGGCTGCTGGGCCATCATTTCGGCGTCAATGCCGGTTGCGACGACCGACACGCGGATCTTGCCTTCCATCGCCTCATCGAAGGCGGAGCCGACGATGATGTTGGCGTTTTCATCCACTTCCTCGCGGATGTGGTTGGCGGCTTCATCGACCTCATAGAGGGTCATGTCATAGCCGCCGGTGATGTTGATCAGCACGCCGCGGGCGCCCTTGAGCGACACATCGTCCAGAAGCGGGTTGTTGATCGCCGCCGAGGCAGCCTCCAGCGCGCGCTTCTCGCCCGACGCCTCGCCCGTGCCCATCATCGCCTTGCCCATCTCGGACATGACGGTGCGCACATCGGCGAAATCGAGATTGATCAGGCCGGGCATCACCATCAGGTCGGTGATGGAGCGCACGCCCGACTGCAGCACCTCGTCGGCCAGCTGGAACGCCTGCGACATCGTGGTGCGCTCATTGGCGACCCGGAACAGGTTCTGATTCGGGATGACGATCAGCGTATCGACGTACTTCTGAAGCTCGGCGAGGCCGGCGTCGGCCATCTTCATCCGGCGCGAGCCTTCGAAATTGAACGGCTTGGTCACGACCGCAACCGTCAGGATGCCCTGCTCCTTGGCCGCCCGCGCAATCACGGGCGCCGCGCCCGTTCCGGTGCCGCCGCCCATGCCGGCGGTGATAAAGACCATGTTGGCGCCATCGAGATGCTCGACGATCTCGCCTTCGCTCTCCTCGGCCGAGCGCATGCCAACATCAGGGTCAGCGCCAGCGCCGAGACCCTGGGTGGTGGACAGGCCCATCTGCACCCGCCGCTCCGCCTTGGCGCGGGCGAGCGCCTGAGCGTCGGTGTTGGCGACGACAAAGTCGCAGCCCATCAGATCGGCGTCGATCATGTTGTTGACGGCGTTTCCGCCAGCCCCGCCGACCCCGAAAACCACGATGCGGGGCTTCAGTTCGGTGGTCTTGGGCAGGCTGAGTCGAATGCTCATTTGGACGCGCTCCGTCGGGACTGTGCTAGCGACGCTCGGTTATGGTGATCATCCCGTTAAGGGATTAATCGCCGGTTAAGCTGCTTCGCGGCGTTTACAAATGTGAAATGAACACAAGGCGCAGGCGGTCGCCGCGGTTTCCCGTCGCGCCTGCGTGATCGCCGCAGAGCGGTTGGCGGCGCGGTCGATATCGTGCACGGCGACAAGCCGCGCCAAACTGCGCTCATGACAGACGCTCCCGACGCTTTGGGCTGGCGCGGCAAGTTCGCCGTGCTCGGCCCCTCCACCAATACGATCGTGCAGCCCGACATGGAGGCCCTGCGCCCGCCGGGCGTGACCAACCATTACAGCCGCATCTTCGTCCAGAATCTCGACGTCTCCGACAATGCGAGCTTCACCGCCCTCACCGACGCCATCACCGCCAGCGTGGACCGCGCGGTAGACGAGGTGATGACCTGCGCGCCCGACCGGATGGTGATTGGCATGTCGGCCATCGCTTTCTATGGCGGGGCGGAGGGCGCCGAGCGCTTTCGCGCCCGGATCGAAGCGCGATCTGGCCTGCCCTGCTCCACCGGCGCGATCTCCACCGCAGCGGCGCTGGAAGCCCATGGGGCCAAACGGGTGGCGTTCGTGTCGCCCTATTTCCCGGTGGCGAACGGGGAGGTGCGCCGCTTCTACGAGGATTACGGCCTCACGGTCGTGCGCGATGTCTGCCTGCGCTGTCCCACCCCGCGCGCGATCGCGCAGGTGCCCGAAAGCGCGCTGCGCAAGGTGCTGCTCGACCTCGATGGCGAGGATGTGGACGCGATCGTCCAGGTCGGGACCAATCTGTCCATGGTGCGGCTAGCGGCGGCGGCCGAGCGGATGCTGGGCAAGCCGGTGATTGCGATCAATGTCGCAACGTACTGGCATGCCCTGCGCGCCCACGGGATTGCGGACCAAATCGCGGGCCATGGGAGCTTGCTGGAACGGTTCTGAGACCGACGTCGGCCTGCTTTCGCCGCCGCCCGCGCATTGACTGCACCGGCCCGGCGCCGTATGTCGCCCGCTCTTTAGAGCACGGGCCCCGCGCCCGGGCCCTTTTTCGTGTCATCAAACGGCCTTCAGGGCCATCAAGGAACAGCGCGATGTTCGCGGTGATCAAGACGGGCGGCAAGCAATACAAGGTCGCCCCCAACGACGTGCTCGTCGTGGAAAAGCTGGAAGGCGAGCCCGGCGCGGCGATCACCTTCACCGATGTGCTGATGGTCGGCGGCGATGCTGGCGTGACGGTTGGCGCGCCCACCGTGGCTGGCGCGACCGTGACGGGCGAACTCGTCGACACCCGCAAGGGCGACAAGGTGATGGTGGTCAAGAAGATCCGCCGCAACACCTATCGCCGCCGCCGTGGCCACCGCCAGTGGGGCACGGTCGTCAAGATCACCGCCGTCAACGCGTAAGGCTGGAGAGGACCAATGGCTCACAAGAAAGCAGGCGGCTCCTCGCGCAACGGGCGCGATTCCGCTGGTCGCCGTCTCGGCGTGAAGAAGTCCGGCAACCAGGCGGTTGTTGCGGGAAACATCATCGTGCGTCAGCGCGGCACCAAGTTCCACGCGGGCGACAACGTCGGCATGGGCCGCGACCACACCCTGTTTGCGACCGCGAACGGCAAGGTCGAGTTCCAGCGCAAGCGCGACAACAAGTGCTTCGTCTCCGTTATTCCGCAGGCGCTCGCCGCCGAATAGGCGATCAGGGACCTCCCCGGATCGCTCCCCTGAACAGGGCGATCCGGATCAGTCGACAAATCCCATGGGGGAGCCGGGTCGCCGGCTCCCCTTTTTGTTTCCCCATGGGGCCCCGCGAGGGAGGGGTCCATGCCAGAACGGATCAGAACGGACAGACTGCTGCTGCGGCCCTTGAGCGAGGCCGACGCCGAGCGCCTGGCCATCGTGCTCAATGACCCCGCCGTGCTGCGCCAGGTTCTCACCTGGCCAAGCCCGATCACCGCCCTGCATGTGGCTGGCCGCATCGCGATGGCGAATGCGCGCGCCGCTGCGAGCGGGGACATCCTGCAATTCGGGGTGGACCTGCCCGGCGAAGGGCTGATCGGCATGATCGGCGGATCGGTGAACGCCGAGGGCGTGGGCCGGTTCGGCTATATGCTGGGCAGCGCCTATTGGGGCCGAGGCCTCGGGCGCGAAGCGGTCGCGGGCTGGATGGCGGCGGCGCGGGCGCGCGGGGCAGCCCGGTTCGAGGCGGAAGTATTTCTGGACAATCCGCGCTCGGCCCGCGTGCTGGAGGCCCTTGGCTTTGCCGATGCGGGGCCAGGTGCGGCTGGCTTCTGTCTCGGCCGGCTGGAGATGGCGCAGGCGCGCCTCTATCGCCGGGACGTGGCGCCAGCCGCCGCCAGCCAGGCCGCCTGAGGCGCCCAGGGCGGGCCACAACGAAAACCGCCGCGCTGGGCTCCAGCGCGGCGGCAGAACGATTCAGAAGAGGGCGAAGCGCCTAGCGCTTGCCGAGCAGGCCTTCGCGCTGAGCGCGCTTGCGCTGCAGCTTGCGCAGACGGCGCACGGCTTCCGCCTTTTCGCGCGCGCGCTTTTCGGAGGGCTTCTCGTAATGGTTGCGACGCTTCATCTCGCGAAAGGTGCCTTCGCGCTGCATCTTCTTCTTGAGCGCCTTCAACGCCTGATCGACGTTGTTTTCGCGAACAAAGATCTGGACCAAAGCCCTATCCTTCAACAAACAGGCGCGCGCACAAGAAACCCGCCGCCCGCAGAACCTTTAAGAGGGGGCGCAGTTAGCAAACGCGGTGGCTTGTGTCCAGTCCGGGGCTGCGCGGGGCGCACCAGTTTGCCAGGCGTAGTGGACGTCGCCGCAGCGAGCCCCCATCTTGCCGCCCATGACAGACGCCTTCGCAAACACCCCCGCCGCGCAGTGGCGCGACAAGCTGCTTGAAGCCGCCATCGGCCTTGCCCCGTTCGAGGGCTGGACGGCGGCGGCCTTTCGCCAGGCCGCCACGGAAGCGGGTCTGACGAACGGGCAGGCCGACGTGGCCGCCCCGCGCGGCGCGCTCGACCTGATCGACGCCTTCGCCGACCGGGCCGACCGGGCGATGGAGGCCGCGCTCGCAGCCCCGGAGGCGCAGGGGCTGAAGGTGCGTGAAAAAGCGACGCTTGCGATCCGCGCGCGGCTGGAAAGCCTCGACGGCCAGAAGGAAGCCGTGCGGCGGGCCGCGCTCGCGCTTGCCATGCCGCTCTACGCCCCGGACGCGCCCCGCATCGGCTGGCGCACCGCCGATCGCGCCTGGCGCGCGATGGGTGACACGAGCGCGGACTTCAACTGGTATTCCAAGCGCGCGATCCTGTCGGCGGTGCATGCCGCCACGCTGGCCTACTGGCTGCAGGACGACACGCTCGACAGCGCGCCCACCTGGGCCTTTCTCGATCGGCGGATCGCGGGGATCATGCGGTTTGAGAAGGCCAAGGCGCAGGTGAAGGCGCTTGCCGCGCGCCTGCCCGATCCTTTGGGCGTGCTGTCTCTGGCGCGCGGCCTGCGCGGGCGCAGCTAGAGCCTAAAGCGGCGTCCAGATCACCTGATCGATGCGCGTGGCGCCCGCCGCCAGCATGACCAGCCGGTCAAAGCCCAGCGCCACCCCGCTCGCCGGCGGCATGTGGGCGAGCGCCGCGAGGAAATCCTCGTCAATGGGCCAGCGCTCGCCGTAGCGGACCTGCTTCTCGGCCATGTCCGCCTCGAACCGGGCGCGCTGCTCCACCGGATCGGTCAGTTCGCCAAAGCCGTTGGCCAGCTCCACCCCGCAGGCATAGAGCTCGAAGCGCTCGGCAAAGCGCGGATCATGCGGCGTGCGCCGCGCCAGCGCGGCCTCGCAAGCGGGATACTCGTGCAGAAGCGTCAGCCGGCCCTGGCCAAGCTGCGGCTCGATGCGCTCGGCGAGCGTGCGGGCGAACAGATCGCCCCAGCTCTCGCCCTCGGGCGCTTTCAGACCCGCCGCCCGCATGGCGGCGCGCAAGGGCTCTGCGCGGCCCTCGCCCCGATCAGTGAGCGTAGCGGTCAGATCGATTCCGGCGTGGCGGGCGAAGGCGTCGGCCACGGTCAGGCGCTCGGGCGCGGCGAAAGGGTCGGCGCTGCCCTCCCCCCAGGCGATGGCGCGCGCGCCCGCCGCGGTGCAGGCCACAGCGACCAGCGCCACCGCATCGTCCATCACCTGCGCGTAGGGCGCATGGGCGCGATACCACTCCAGCATGGTGAACTCGGCCGCATGGGTGCGCGAGCGCTCGCGATTGCGGAACACCTGGGCGAGGGTGAAGAGCTTTTCCTCCCCGGCGGCGAGCAGCTTCTTGGCGGCGAACTCCGGCGAGGTGTGGAGATAGAGCGGCGTGCGGGCGCCGTCCGGGCCGATCGCCTCGGTGGCGAAGGCGTGCAGATGCACTTCCGCGCCGGGCGCTGCCTGCAAGGCCCCGCAGGTGACCTCCAGAAAGCCCTGCGCCGCGAAATGGGCCCGCACGGCCGCCGCGATGCGCGCGCGCGCCAGCAGGAAGGGGCGCCGATCGGCATGGCGGTCGCGGTCCCACCAGGGCGCGGCGCCGCTCACCGCCCGCCCCGCTTGGAAATCTCGCCTGTCCGGGCTAAGAGCCCGCCAGATTCCAGCCATACCCCGTCGTGCGAGCATGCCCGTCCGGGCCGAGAAAAGAGGCGTATCGTGGTCAAAGTCATCGCCAGCAGCCTGCGCAAGGGCAATGTGGTCGAGCTTGAGGATGGCAAGCTCTATGTCGTGCTGAAGATGGAGAGCTTCCATCCCGGCAAGGGCACCCCCACCACCTCGCTTGAAATGCGCCGGATCGTGGACGGCATCAAGACGGTCGAGCGCTACAAGACCACCGATCCGGTGGAGAAGGCCTTCGTGGAGGAGATCAAGCACACCTACCTCTACGACGACGGCGACTATTATGTGTTCATGAACCCCGATACGTTCGAGCAGGTTCAGGTGACACGGGACACCGTGGGCGACAGCGCGCCCTATCTGCAGGAAAACATGGAATGTTTCCTCACGATCTATAACGAGCAGGCCCTCGCCATCGATCTGCCGCAGCGCGTGACGCTGGAGATCACCGAGACCGAGGCCGCCATGAAGGGCCAGACGGCCTCGTCCTCCTACAAGCCGGCTATCCTCGCCAACGGCGTGCGCACCATGGTGCCGCCTTACATCACCACCGGCACGCGCATCGTGGTGAACACCGAAGACGGCAGCTACGTCGAGCGCGCGAAGGACTGAGCCTGCCGCTCAGCCCAGTCCCAGCCCGGCGGCGGCGTCCGCCTCGGCTTCAAGGCCGAGACCACGCAGCAGATAGAGGCCGTCGAGCTGGGCCATAAGCCGGAAAGCGCGGGCGGTGTTTTCGCCGGCTGGCGCCTCGATCCGTTGGCCGATCCAGCCGGCAAAGCCGTGTGCGATTGCCGCCGCGACCGTCCGGTGCGGCTGCTCGCCCCGCCCTGCCGCCGCGGCAAGATCCAGAAACAGCGTCATGTAGGGGCCAAGCGCGGGCGTGCGCGCCGCCGCCCAAAGCATCGCGAGCATCTCGGCCTCGCAGCGCCGGCGCCCATCGTCGGAGGCTTCCAGCGTCGCTGTCAGCCGCCCCGCGACATGGGTGAGCAGCGCCGCGAGCAGATCCGAGCGATCCGCAAAATAATAGAGCAGCATCCGGTCGCTGGTGCCGGCCGCCGCCGCCAGCGCGCGCAGGGGCGAGCCCGCCAAGCCATGCGCCAGAAGATGATCCGCCATCGCATCCATCAGCGCCAGCCGTCGCGGCTCGCCTGAGGGGGATTCGCCTGTCGGTGCGCGTCGTGTCGCCATCTCAAGATTCCTGTAGCATGCGCTACAACTTCCTGCTATGTAGCATCCATTACATATCTTCAGGACGCAGGGAGGTCCCCCATGATCGGGTTTTGGCGCAAGGCGATGATGGTCTGGGCATTGTCAATCACTGTCTTCGGCGCTGTCCTGATGGCGGGCGCTTTCCCCCAGACGGATGCGATCGCGCGTGCGCTCTTCGCGTTGATGGGTGGGGCGGAATTGACCATGAACGCCCCGCTGCGCTTTTCAATCGGGCTGATGGGCGCGGTGACGTTCGGCTGGGCGCTGATGGTCCTGGCGGCGGCGTCGGTGTCGCACCTGATGGCGCCGGAGGTCTGCAGGCTGCTGTGGCGGCGCATCAGCTGGGCCATGGCGGCCTGGTTTGTGGTGGATGGCGCGATCTCGCTCGCCACGGGCTTTGGCCTGAACGTGGCGTCCAATCTGGCGCTGACGGCCGCCTTCCTTGCGATCGTGATGGGCGCGGGCGTGTTTGCGCGCGACACAGCCCAAGGCGCGGCCCCTCCGGCAGCCGAGCCCGCCTAAGCGCCGACCAGCTTTCGGGCGGCGGCGCGCGCCTCAGGCGTGATTTCCGCCCCCGACAGCATCCGCGCGATTTCCTCCTCGCGCGCGTCTGCGGCGAGCGTGACAACCGTGGTGCGTACAGACCCGTCCGCGCTCGCCGCCTTTTCGATCCGCCAGTGGGTGCGCGCGCGCGCCGCCACCTGAGGGCTGTGGGTGACGCACAGGATCTGCGCCGCCTGCGCCAGCCGGGCGAGCCGGCGGCCCACCGCATCGGCCGTGGCCCCGCCCACGCCCTGATCCACTTCATCGAAGATCAGGGTTGCAGCCTCGCCCGACCGGGCAAGAGCCACCTTCAGCGCCAGCGACAGCCGCGCAAGCTCCCCGCCTGAGGCGATCGCGGCGAGCGGGCCGAAGGGTGCGCCCGGATTGGTGGAAACCTCGATCATCACCCGATCCCGGCCCTGGGGCCCGGCGCGGGCAGGGTCTGGCTGAACCGAGACCCGCAGGCGCACCTTGTCGAGCCGAAGGTCCGGCAGCTCGGCCATCACCGCGTCGGCCAGCCCGGAAGCGGCGCGCGCGCGCAGCGCGCTCAGGGCGTCGGCGGCGGCGTCATAGGTGGCCTCGGCTTGCGCGAGCGCCCTGGCGGCGGCCGCGATATCGGCGTCGAGCGTCTCCAGCGCCTCCAGATCGGCCCCAAACCGCGCCCCAAGCGCCGGCAGCGCCTCCACGCTTGTGGCGTGCTTGCGCGCCGCGGCCCGCAGCGCAAACAGCCGCTCCTCGATCGCCTCCAGACGCTTGGGATCAACCTCGAACCGGCGCGCGGCCGCATCGATCTGGGCGCGGGCCTCGCCGGCCTCCACCAGCGCGCGCTCGAGCGCTTCGGCGGCGGCGCGCGCGGCGGCAAGCACGGGCGTGTCGGATTCCGGGGTTGAGAGGCGGGTGGCCCGCTCGAGCGCGCGCGCAGCCGCGGTGAGCCGCGCCTCCGCAGCGCCATCGGCCAGCGCCTCGCCCGCTTCCTTCAGGGACAGCCCAAGCCTTTCACCCGCCATCAGGGCCTGCCGCTCGCCGGCCAGCGCCTCTTCCTCCCCGGGGGCAGGAGCAAGCCGGGCAAGCTCCTGCGCCGCATGGGCGAGGAAGTCGCGCTCGCGGTCTGCGTCCGCCTGCCGGGCGCGCAGGGCCTCTTGGGCGGCGCGGGCCGCCCGCAACCGTTCCCAGGCCGCTGCGGTTTCGCTCAGCAGGCCATCGGCGCCGGCATGGCGATCCAGCAGCGGGCGGTGGCTTTGCGCATCCAGAAGCCCGACGGCGGCATGCTGGCCATGCACCTCCAGCAGGCTGGCCCCCAACCGCGCGAGCGCCTGAGCGGTGGCGGGCGCATCGTTCACGAAGGCGCGGCTCTTGCCGTCTGCGCTCAGAAGGCGACGCAGAACAAGCTGGCCGTCCTCCGCGGGCGGCAGTCCCAGCTCTTCCAGCAAGACATGCGCAGGATGGTCGGCCGGCGGCTCGAACGTGGCGGCCGCGCTGGCGCGCTCCGCCCCGGCGCGCACCAGCCCCTTGTCGGAGCGGGCGCCCAGAGCAAGTCCCAAAGCATCCAGCAGGATGGACTTGCCGGCCCCGGTCTCGCCCGTCAGTGCGGTGAAACCGCCCGCGATCTCAAGATCGAGCGCCTCGATCAGCACCACGTCGCGAATGGACAGGCCGACGAGCATGGCCGGGCGCCGCGCCCCCGCGCCTCAGGATCGACGGCCGAACAGGCCGCCCCAGGTGCGGCTGAACCAGCCGTCGCGGTCTTGGCCGGCGGGCGCCTCGGCCGGGCGCAAGCCGCGATCTGTAAGGAGGCTATAGGACGCCTCATACCATTCGCTGCCGGGATAATTGTAGCCGAGCACGGCGGCGACCTGGGTCGCCTCGGTCGCTACGCCCATCGACAGATAGCCCTCCACCAGCCGATGCAGCGCCTCGGGCGTGTGGGTCGTTGTCTGATACAATTCCACGACGCGGCGGAAGCGGTTGATCGCGGCCAGCTGCATGCCCTGACGGAGATAGTAGCGCCCGATCGCCATTTCTTTCCCGGCGAGCTGATCGCGCGTCATGTCGATCTTCAGGCGCGCGTCGCGGGCGTATTCGGACTGGGGATAACGCTGCACGACCTCATTGAGGGCGGAGAGCGCAAGTTCGGTCATGCGCTGGTCGCGGCCCACGTCCACGATCTGCTCGAAATAGGAAATCGCGATCAGATAATAGGCGTAGGGCGCGCCCACATTGCCGGGATGCAGCGCGATGAAGCGCTGGGCGCCGGTGATCGCCTCTTCGTACTTGTTCTGCTGATAGGCGCCGTAGGCCGCCATCAAAATCGAGCGGCGCGCCCATTCCGAATAGGGATGCTGGCGCTCGACCTCCTGGAAGCCTTCCACCGCTTCGGCCCAGAGCCGGCGATCCATCCGGTCGCGCGCTTCGTTGTAGAGCACCTCGACCGGGCGCTCGACGAAGGCCACCCGCTCGCGCTCGCGTCCGGGCGTCTGGCAAGCGACGAGCGCAAGGCCGGCAAGGGCGACAACAGCGAGAGAGCGCAAGCGTGCGAGTTTGGTCATGGGCATCCTGCCAGGCGCCCGCCCGCCAGAGCGCGCGGCGCGGTCTTCCCTGTCTCTAGCCGAGCCGGGCGCGATCGCAAAGCGCCGGCGGCGCCGTTGCCCATGCGCCCGGGCGCGCCAAAAACTGGACGCAAACGCTCTTCAGGCGTCCAATGTGCGGACAAACACCTTGAAACGGCTGCAAAGAAACATACACTGCCTTATCGAGCCGGTATCTCAGGGTAGGTGTGCCCAGAAGCGGTGAAGCAGCCGGACGGAGAATCGTCCGGGCGGAGTAGTCGCTTGGATCAGTCGCTATTACAGGGTGCTCGGCATGCGGCCCGTGTGGACCAGCATGTCGGAGAGCGCATCCGCAAGCGACGCACGCTGCTTGGCTACACCCAGGAACAGCTCGCCGAAGCGCTCGGCATCTCCTACCAGCAGGTCCAGAAGTACGAGACGGGCGCAAACCGCGTGTCTGCCGGCCGTCTGTTCCAGATCGCCCAGCGGCTGGATGTTTCAGTCGCCTTCTTCTTTGATGGGCTGGAGCTGACCGCGCAGGCGGCCTCCATGCCGCACGGCGGAGCGAACCGCGCCACGATCGATCTCGTCCGCAACTTCAACGCCATAACCGATGGCTCGGTGCGCAATGCGGTGGCGGGGCTGGTGAAGAGCCTGTCGGAACGGGCCGAGGGCAATGGCGCCTCCGACGACGCCGCCCGGTCGTTTGCGGAATTCGCCTCCAGCGGCAAGGGCAAGCCCGGCTAAGGCGTCAGGCCGGCCCGATCGGCCTGCCCATCCGCAGCATCGGAACCTCTGCGCCGTTCGATCCGCGCACCATCATGGGCTCGATCACCTCAAAGCCATAGGCCCGATACAGCGGCGCGCCCGAAAGAGTGGCGGCAAGCTCCAGGCGTTGAAAGCCAGCCGCCCTGGCGGCTGCCTCCGCAGCATTGAGCACCAGGCGGCCGATGCCGCGGCGCGTATGGGCGGGGTCGGTGTACATGGCGCGAATGCGCGCTGGATCGCGGGCAGGATCGAGCATCGCTGCGCTGCGCCCGCCCGAATGATCGCCGCCAAACAGCGTGGCGCGAAGGCTCCACCCGCCGCAGCCGACCAGGCAGCCGTCATCCTCAACCAGGAAATAGGTTGCGTCGGCGATCAGCTGGGTATCCAGACCCATATGCTCGCGCGAGGCCTCCACCTGAGCCGGGGAAAGCACCGCGGGCAGAAGGCCGGCGATGGCGCGCTCCATCAGCGCACGGATCGCAGGAATGTCGTCGAGCGTGGCGAGCCGCAGCGTCAGCCCGGCCATGGCGCGATCAGAGGCCAGCCGCCGCCAGCGCCGGCTCCGGCGCGGACGCGATCGTCCAGCGCCAGGCGCTGCGATCGGCCAGCACCGCGCGCAGGAGCTTCACGTGCGCGCCATGCCCGCTGCGCCGGCCAATGAAGCGGCCACGGATCGGCGCGCCAGCCAGAAACAGATCGCCGACGGCGTCCAGGATCTTGTGGCGCACGAACTCGTCTTCGGCCCGCAGCCCTTCCGGATTGAGCACGGCGTCGCCGTCCACCACGATGGCGTTTTCCAGCGAGCCGCCACGGGCAAGCCCGATCGAGCGCAGATGATCGACCTCGTGGGCGAAGCCAAAGGTGCGCGCAAAACCCACATCGGCGGCGAAGGTTTCGGGCGTGGGCGCGACGCGAGCGCGCTGGACGCCGATGGCGGCGCTGTCAAAGCTGATCGCCACATCCAGCTCGAACTGGGCGGCAGGCTCCAGCCGCGCGTTCGCCTGGCCGTCGGCCACGTCCACAGGCTTGAGGATCTCGATGAAGCGGCGCGGCGCGGAAAGCTCGGTGAGCCCGGCCTTGCCGATCAGCGCCACCCAGGCCGCCGACGAGCCGTCCAGGATCGGCGTCTCGGGGCCGGAGATTTCCACGATGGCGTTGTCCACGCCCAGGCCGGACAGCGCCGACAACAAATGCTCCACCACCGCGACGGACGCGCCGGCGGCGTTGGCGATCGTGACGCCCAGGCGCGTGTCTGTCACCTGATCGACATGGGCCTGGACCACGTTATCGCGATCCAGAATGTCGCGGCGCACAAACACGACGCCGGCGTTGGCTTCGGCGGGACGCAGCGTCACGCGCGCCGGCGCTCCCGAATGCAGGCCCACGCCCTCGACCGAAACACGCCGCGAAAGGGTGGTCTGGAGTTCCAACGCGAACGATCCTTCTGGCTGCAGGTCCGCGCCCGCAGGTCTTGCGAGGGTGCGTATCGCGCTTGTTCTGCGCTGCAGCAAAACAATCCGTGTTTCGGATTGTGACACTTCCGTGCCTATCCGGGCGCGGCAAAAAGAGGGTTAACGCGGGCCTGGCGAAAAATTAGGGGCCGGGACAGGAGACGCGCGCCAGACGCCCGCGCTATAATCCCGCCCAACAACCGAGCCGGCGCGACCGGCCAGCTTTCAAGGGAGCGACGCGATGATCGAACGCCTGCACTTCTATATCGACGGCGCCTGGGTGGCCCCAGTGACGCCGCGCACGCACGAGGTGATCAACCCCGCGACCGAAGAGCCGATCGCGCGCATCTCGCTCGGCTCGGCCGCCGATGTCGACAAGGCGGTCGCGGCAGCCAAGCGCGCTTTCGAGACCTACAGCCTCACCAGCCGCGACGAGCGCATCGCGCTTCTGGAAAAGATCATCGCGCTCTATCAGGCCCGCCTGCCGGAGATCGCCGAAGCCATCTCCTCCGAAATGGGCGCGCCGATGTGGCTGGCCAATGCGGCGCAGGCGCCAGCCGGCCTTGGTCAACTGATGGGCGCGCTCAACGCGCTGAAGGAATACGAATTCGAGTATTCCAAGGGCAAGACCCGCATCGTGCGCGAGCCGATCGGGGTCTGCGCGCTGATCACGCCCTGGAACTGGCCGATGAACCAGATCGCCTGCAAGGTCGGCCCTGCCCTTGCGGCGGGCTGCACCATGATCCTGAAGCCTTCGGAAATGGCGCCGCTTGATGCCATGATCCTGGCAGACGTGATCCACGAAGCCGGCGTGCCCAAGGGCGTGTTCAACCTCGTGAATGGCGACGGGCCGGGCGTGGGCGTGGCGATGAGCGCGCATCCGGACGTGGACTTCGTGAGCTTCACCGGCTCCACCCGCGCTGGCATCGAGATCGCCAAGAACGCGGCCCCCACCGTGAAGCGCGTGGCCCAGGAGCTGGGCGGCAAGTCGCCCAACATCGTGCTGGATGATGCAGACCTGCAAAAGGCCGTCGCGGGCGGCGTGATGCAGTGCTTCATGAACTCGGGCCAGAGCTGCAATGCCCCCACCCGCATGTTCGTGCCGCGCGCCAGGCATGACGAGGCGGTGGCCATCGCCAAGGCGGCCGCCGAAGCAACCAAGGTGGGCGATCCCAAGTCAGCCGAGCGCGTGATCGGCCCCATCGCCAACGCCCGCCAATACGCGAAGGTGCAGGAGATGATCGAGATCGGCATGAAGGAAGCCGATCTCGTCGCCGGCGGCCCGGGCCGCCCGGAAGGCCTGAACAAGGGCTATTTCGTGCGCCCCACCGTCTTCGCCAACGCGACCAACGACATGACGATCGCGCGCGAGGAAGTGTTTGGCCCAGTGCTGACCATCATCCCCTACGACACCGAGGAAGACGCGATCCGCATGGCGAACGATACGGTCTATGGCCTGTCGGCCTATGTGCAGTCCGGTTCGGTGGAGCGGGCGCGCAAGGTGGCCAGCCGCATCCGCGCCGGCAACGTGCATCTGAACGGCGCCGGCACGGACGCGGCGGCCCCGTTCGGCGGCTACAAGCAATCCGGCAACGGGCGCGAATGGGGCGACTTCGGCCTTGAGGAATTCCTCGAGGTGAAGGCCGTCCTCGGCTACGGGCCGATCGCGGCGGAATAAGCGCAGGACCAAAGCAGACCAGGAGGGCCGCCGGGCGACTGGCGGCCCTTTCTGCTTTCGGCTGTCAGGCGCCCTGGCGCTCGGTTGGGGGCGGGGCGGGGGCGACGTCCTCGAACAATTGTTCCAGCGTCTGCGGCGAGGGGCCCTGATCGGCCGGGCGCTCGGCCGATGGCGACGCGGGCGCCGCGCCGTCTACGGCCGGCCCCTCGGCGAGGGCGGCGTCGGGCTCCAGAGCGGCGGTCTGGGCGGCCGGCGGGAAGGCGTCAGGGTCGTCGGCGGGTGGCATGACCGGGCTGGCGGCGGGAAGGCGCGCAATCGCGCTGGCCATGAAGGAGCGCCAGATCCGGGCGGGGATCTGGCCGCCCGAGACCGAGGCCATGCGGGCATTGTCGTCCGCGCCGACCCAGACGGACGCGACATAGCCGCCCGTGTAGCCCACAAACCAGGCGTCGCGGTAATCGCTGGTCGTGCCCGTCTTGCCGGCGATCACCCGCCCATCGATTCGTGCGGCAGTACCGGTGCCATCCACGGTCACCTGCCGCATCATGAAATTCATCAGCCGCAGCGCGCGATCGTCGATCACGCGGGTGCCGGCGGCGGGCTGGCGCTCATAGAGAACCCGGCCGTCGCGGGTGCGAATGCGCAAGATGCCATAGGGCATGGCCGCTGAGCCGCCATTGGCGAAGGGGGCGTAGGCCGCCGTCAGCTCCAGCGGGGTGACCACATCCGCGCCCAGCGCGAGCGAGCGGTTGGGCGCCAGCGGCGCGGTGACGCCCAGCCGGCGGGCCGAGCGGATCACGGCGTCGCGGCCCACTTCCTCTGCGAGCTGCACCGCGATCGTGTTCACCGACGCCGAAAGCGCGGTGATGAGGGGCATCTCGCCGCGATAGCGCCCATCGTAGTTCTGGGGCGTCCAGTCGCCGATGGTGATCTGCTGGTCGATCCGTGTCGACCAGGGGCCATAGCCAGCCTCCACCGCCGCCAGATAGACAAATGGCTTGAAGGCGGAGCCGGGCTGACGGCGGGCCTGGGTGACGCGGTTATACTGGCTGTCTTCGTAGGACTTGCCGCCCACCATCACGCGCACCGCGCCATCGCCGGCCAAGGCCACCAGCGCGCCCTGGCTGGCGCGGCGGCGGGCGGCGGCGGGATCGAGCCCGGCGATCAGCGCGCGTTCGCCGGCGGTCTGCTGGGCGAGATCAAGCGTGGTGTCCACGATAATGTCTTCGGCCGGCTCGCCGATCAGGGCGCCGACATCGGCAGCCACCCAATCCACGAAATAGCCTGCCGAGCCGCCGGGCTGGGTGCGCAACACCCGCAGCGGCTGAGCCTGGGCTTCTTGCTTCTGCGCTGCCGAGATCACGCCGGTCTCGACCATGGTGGCGAGCACCACATCCGCCCGGCGGGCGGCGCGTTCGCTGTCTGACAGGGGAGAAAGCCGCGAGGGCGCCTTCAGGAGGCCAGCCAGCATGGCGGCCTCCGGCACCGAGAGGTCTTTAGCTTCCTTGCCGAAATAGCGCTTGGCGGCCTCCTCGAGCCCCCACGCGCCGGCCCCGAAATAGACGCGGGCCAAATACAGGGCGAGGATTTCGTCCTTGGTGTATTTGCTCTCCAGCCAGACCGCGAGCATCAGTTCCTGCGCCTTGCGGCGCATCGACTGCTCGGAGGACAGGAACACGTTCTTGGCGAGCTGCTGGGTGATGGTGGAGCCGCCCTGCACCACGCGGCCGGCGCGCGCATTGGCGAAGGCTGCGCGGGCGAGCCCTTCCACGTCAAAGCCCCAATGGCGGTAGAATTTGCGATCCTCGATCGCGATAAAGGCGGCTGGCACATAGGCGGGCAGCGCTTCCAGTTTCACCGGCGGCGCATCCGGCGCGCCGCGCACGTCGAGAACCGCGCCGCTTACGTCCAGATAGGCGATGGAAGGCCGGTCTGCGCTGGCCACGAGGGCGTCGGGGCTTGGCAGATCGCGCGCGAGCCAGAGCATCAGCCCGCCGCCGATGATCGCTCCCCAGAGGCACAGAACCGCCGACCAATAGGCCAGCGTGCCGAACAGCCCACGCTTGCGGGCGCTCGGGCGCTTGGGCGCCGGGCTGGGCGCTGAAGTCCTGCGGCCTTTCGGCCCCCCTTCCGCCACGGGCGGCTAACCTTCTCTTAACGCCAGGATCAGGCCCTAGCGTTTGCGCAGTTAATCTGAAGTGAACGCGGCCGAACAGCGGCTTCAAGATGAACAGTTTGCAAGCCGGGCCTCGGCCGCCTCCGCCCGGCGGGCGAGCCGCTCGGCCACTGCGCGCTGGCTGGCGGTATAGGCGCCGCGCGCAAACCCGCCGTGGCCCAGCTTATAGGCCAGATACTGGCGCACGGCGTCCTGCCGCGGCACGCCGTTCATCCGCTCGGTCTGGGCGAAGTACCAGCCTACAAACAGCGCGCTGTCGCGGAAATCGCTGCGCGATGCTTCTGGCGCGCGCGCCTCGCGCCGAAACCAGTTCCAGGTCTGGAGATTGGCCTGGGCGAAGCCGAAGTTACGCGTGGAGGATGCGTCTTGTGCGCCGGCGCCTCTTGCGTTGGGGTTCAGGCTCGATTCCTGATCAAGAACCGCAAAAATCACGCCCTTGGGCACACGGAACCGCTCGGCCGCCTCGGCCAGCGCAGCCCGCCAGCCGGGATTGGCCGAAACGACCGTGCAAGGATCAGCGCCCGAATAGGCGGCGGCCGGCGCAGCGCCAAACAGCAAAAGCGCGACGAAGATCGCTCTCATGGGCGCCAGACATAGCTGCTTTTCGCCCGTCAGGCGAGATCAGCCGCCAAAGCGGATATCGCGCGCACCCTGGGCGCGCGCTGCGCCACCCTCCGGCCAGGCCAGCACGATAAAGGCCGACATCAGCAGCAGAACGCCCGCAGCCGTAACCAGGGCCAGCGCGGCGGATGCAGCGCCGCCAGGGGGGACGAAGTCTGCGAGACTGCGGCCCGAAGCGACCAGATAGAGCGGGGTCCAGGCCCACCATGCCGACCGCCCCAGATCGCGCAGACGCGCGCCGAGCACACAGGCGATCATCCAGACGGGCAGCGTCGAGGCGATGAGAAGCTTGGCGCTGGCCAGAAAGAGCGCGTCGATCGGCGCCCCGATCAGGTCGACGACATGCGGGCGCCCACCCACCAGCTGCGGCCCAAGCACAAACAGCCCCCCTGCGACAACGGCGGCAAGCGGATAGGCGCGGCGCGACAGAGTTGCAGCGTGCGAGAACAATGCAACAAGACTCTCGCGCCAGATCGCCATCGCCATCCTCAACCGCACGATCCCGAATGGGAACAGCGCGACAGGACTGGTTCAAGGATTGCGCCAGCGCAAGCGGAGACCGCAGCCTATGGCTTACTGGCTGGTGAAGACCGAACCGGACGCGTTTTCCTGGACCGATCAGGTGGCCCGGGGCTCGGCGGGCGAGCCCTGGACTGGGGTGCGCAACCATCAGGCGAAAGCCCACCTGCTGGCGATGCGCGTGGGCGACGCCGCGCTCTTCTATCACACAGGCGGGGAGAAACAGGCGGTGGGCATCGTGCGGGTGGTGCGCGAGGCCTATCCCGACCCGACCGACCCGGACGGCGGCTTCGTCTGCGTCGATGTGGCGGCCGAGCAGGCGCTGCGGCGCCCTGTGCCGCTGGCGGCGGTGAAAGCCGATCCGCGATTGGCCCAGATGGCGCTCGTGCGGCTTTCGCGGCTGTCGGTTCAGCCTGTGACGCCCGCTGAATGGGCCGTGATGCTGGCGCTGGGCGGGCTTGGCCAGGCCTGAGCGCTCAGGCGGCGACGGCGAGCTTCTGGGCGATCCCGTCGGCCAGCAGCCGACCACGTTCCGTCAGGCGCAGATGGTCCGGGCCAGCGACGGCCAGCCCCTGGGCGCAAAGACCGGCGATTGCTGCGGTGGGCCAGCCGGCCCTGCGCGCCATGGCGTCTGCGCGCGACACGCCATCGACCAGCCGAAGGCCCATCAGCCAGAATTCCTGGCGCACGGCGTCGCCATCCAGCACTTCCGGTTCGGCCCAGCCCAGGCCGGCTGAGCGCACCTGCGCCACATAGGCTTCCGGCCGGCGCGCGGCGCTGGTGGCGAGCCGACCGCCGGGCAGATCGAGCCGGCCATGAGCCCCCGGCCCCACGCCCGCCCACTGGCCTGAGCGCCAGTAGATCAGATTGTGATGCGACCGGGCCGCCGGCCCGCGTGCATGATTGGAGACTTCATAGGCCGGCATTCCCGCATCGGCGCATAGCGCCTGGGTGATCTCATAGAGGTCGGCGGCGCCATCGGGCGATGGGGGGGCAAGGGTTCCGCGCGCGGCGGCGCGGGCAAAGGCGGTGCCGTCCTCGATCGTGAGGTGGTAGATCGACAGGTGCTCCGCGCCCAGGGCGAGGGCGGTGGCGAGTTCGGCTTCCCAGGCCGCCAGCGTCTGATCCGGCCGCGCGGCGATCAGGTCGAGCGAAACGCGCGCAAAGGCGGCCTGCGCCAGCCGCACCGCATCGAGCGCCTGGGCTGCGGTGTGCCATCGGCCGAGGCGTTTGAGCGCGGCGTCGTCAAACGCCTGAACGCCAAGCGAGACGCGGTTCACGCCGGCGGCGGCGAAAGCGGCGAAGCGCTCGGCTTCGGCATTGGTGGGGTTGGCCTCCAGCGTGATCTCGATGTCGCTGGCCGCCGGCCAGAGACGCACGCATGTCTCGATCAGGCGCTCCACGGCGCTTGGAGGAAGAAGCGACGGCGTGCCGCCGCCGAGAAACAGGCTCTCGAGCGCAACCGGCCCGGTGAGGGCGCGATGGGCGGCGAGATCGGCGCAAATGGCGGCGAGCAGCGGCTCTGAATCCTGCCCCCGCGCGCGATAGACGTTAAAGTCGCAATAGGGGCAGATCGCCTCGCAATAGGGCCAATGCAGATAGATCCCGAAGCCGGCTTCGGGGGTCATGGCGCAGAGAAGCAGGCGGCCTTGAGCTGGGCGAAAGCGGCGGCCCGGTGGCTCATGGCGTGTTTGGCGTCGGGCTCCATCTCGCCAAAGGTGATGGTGTGGCCGAGAGGCTGGAAGATCGGGTCATAGCCAAAGCCTCGGTCCCCGCGTGGCGGCCACACGATGGCGCCCTCCACCACGCCTTCGAACGCCTCGGCATGGCCGTCGGGCCAGGCGAGCGCCAGCGCACAGACAAAACGACACGTCGAATGCGCCGACCCGGCCGCCAGCATGGCGGCGCGCACCGCCTCCATCCCGACCCGGAAGTCCTTGCCCGGCCCGCACCAACGCGCGGAATAGATCCCTGGCGCGCCGTCCAGGGCATCGACGCTGAGACCGGAATCGTCGGCCAACGCCGGCAGGCCGCTGGCGCTAGCCGCCGCATGGGCCTTCAGGAGCGCATTGCCGCGGTAGGTGGTCTCGGTCTCGTCAGGCTCCGGCAAGCCCAGCGCGCCGGCCGAGACCGGGTCGGCCCCCAGCGGGCCCAGAAGCGCTGCGATTTCGACCACCTTGCCGGGATTGTGGCTCGCCACCACCAGCTTGCCGCCCTGAAACACCCGCGCCATACACCCTCCATATCGATGAACGATACGTAACTTGATCGAATATCGATTGGTCTCTATTGATTATCGATATGGAGCGCCGTTGGGGCGCTCAGGACAATGGAGATAGTGCAATGTCGGTTCTCAGTCATCAAAGCCCTGCGGAAGGCTCTCCGGCGCTTCGCGCGATCAGCCTCGCGTTCGCCGCGCTCACCGTCGGCCTCTTCTTGCATGCGCTGTCGGGCGCCGCCTTGCGGATGATCGGGTGAGGGGCTGGCTGCGGGCCGGGCCTGCATCCGCTGCAAAACGAAAACGGCCGGAGGGGCGCCCCTCCGGCCGTTTGGTTTTGCGCGAGGCGCGATGGCCCTAGCTGGGCGGCATCAGAACGGTGTCGATCACATGGATCACGCCGTTGGTCGTCGCCACATCGGCGGTCACCACCGTGGCGTCCCCGATCTTCACAGCCTCGCCGGTGGCGTCCACCGACAGCGCGCCGCCTTGAACCGTCGTCGCCGGGGTCACCTTGCCGGCGAGCGCGGCCGAGCGGATGTCGCCCGCCACCACGTGATAGGTCAGGATCTTGACCAGCTGTTCCTTGTTTTCGGGCTTCAGCAGATCTTCAACCGTGCCGGCCGGGAGCTTCTTGAAGGCGTCGTCGGTGGGGGCGAACACCGTGAAGGGGCCGGGGCCCTTCAGCGTCTCGACGAGGCCAGCAGCCTGCACCGCCGCCACGAGCGTGGCGAACGAGCCATTGGCCACCGCGGTGTCGACAATGTCGGCCGTTGCGGCGGGAGCGGCGGGGGCCGGCTCAGCCGGCGCAGCGGCTTCTGCGGGCGGGGCGGCGGGCGCTTCGGCCGGCTGGCCGCAGGCTGCGAGAACAAAAGCAGGAAGGGCGAGGCCGATGAGCGCGGCGGACTTCAAACGCATGGGGGATCTCCTGGCGCGGACCACAGCTGCGCCAAGTCTGTATACGCACGCCACGTGACCTGGATGTGGCGGAAACAGGAACGTGATCGCGGCGGACGCCCCGCGCAGCGCAATTGACATTGCCGCCCCGCCTTGCAAAAGGAATTTAATGTTTATCGATAAGATGAACTAAGGGCCGGGAGGCGCCCGAGAGGCTGATGGGCACGCAAAAGGACCGATCGCTGGCTTCGATCCTCAAGCTCGGGATCGATGTCGGCTGGGGGCTGGCATGGCTGGCGCTCGCCGGCGTGGCGTTGGCGTGTCTGCTCTATGCCGCCGCAATGGCCTCCGGCGGGGCGATGCGCTCGCCCTTCCTGCATGCAGTCGCCGACCGGGAAAGCTGGCAGGCGATCGCGCCAGGCCTCGCGGTCGGCGTGATCTATGCCGCCGGCCTTGTCGTCATCTTCGCCCAGTTGCGGCGCATTTTCGCCACGCTGGTCGAGGGGGACCCCTTCGTGCCCGAAAACGCCAGCCGGCTGCGCAAGATCGCCTGGGCGGTGATCGGGCTGGAGCTGGCGCGCTATGCGATCCAGATTGCGACCGCCTGGATCGTCACGGCGTTCGGCCAGCCGGCCTCCGGGTCTCTGGAGATCGATTTCCGGCCCAGTCTGGCGGCATGGGCCGCCGCATTGGTGCTGTTTGTTCTGGCGCAGGTGTTCCGCGAAGGCGCGCGGCTTCGTCAGCAAGACCAGCTGACGATCTGAGCGCCGATGCCCATCCGCGTCACCCTGGACCGTGTCCTGCTCGAGCGTCGCATGTCGCTCACCGAGTTGTGCGACCGGGTGGGCATCACGCTCGCCAATCTGTCGATCCTCAAGACCGGCAAGGCGCGCGCGGTGCGCTTTTCCACCCTCGCCGCGCTCTGCCGCGAGCTGGAGTGCCAGCCTTCCGACCTTCTGGTCTATGAGCCCGGGCCGGAAGACGACGCGCCCGACCCCGAAGGCTGACCGGTCGCGGCCAGCCTCAGCGCAGACCGCGGGCGATGGCGTTGGGCAAAGCCGAATCGTCCCACAGGCCGGGAACCGCGCCGATCCGCACGATCACGAGGTCCTTTGCTTTCGACCAATAGACGCGCTGCCCCCCGGCCCCATCGAAATAGGCCATATCAGGCGCCAGAAAGGCTTCCCGCGCGGGGACGCGAAACGCAACCGCCGGGCCATAGGAGCGCATCGGCGCATGCGGCTGGGCCAGCCAGAGCTGATAGCCGAAGTTCGGATTCTGCGGTGATGGCGTGACCATCTGGGCGATCCAGTCGGCCGGAACGACCTGGCGGCGCCCGACGCGGCCATCGTCGAGGAACAATTGACCCACCCGCAGCCAATCGCGCGCGGTCGCGATAAGGCAGCAATAGGGCCGCGCGATCCCGCCCGGGCGATCCATCCAGCCGGCCGCATCGCCCGCGCCGAGCGGCGCCCAGACGCTTTCGGAAACAAACGTCGCAAACGGCTTGCCCGTCGCGCGCTCGATCACGAGACCGCCAAGCGTGGAGACGATGTTGGAATACTGGAACGCCGCGCCCGGCGGGCCGACGCTTGCGGCAGATAGCGCCGCGCCGGTCAGATCAGTGCCCAGCGTGATGTCGCCGGGCAGGAACGGCGCAGACGGCGCCATCGCAAGACCAGCGCTCATCTGCAGCACCTGGCGCACGGTGATTGCGCCGCGCGGATCATCGCGCCATTCGGCGATGTAGCGCCCGATCGGATCGTCCACGCTCTTCACATGGCCCTGCGCGATCGCCTGGCCCATGGCGAGCGCCATGACCGGCTTCATCATGGAGGCGGTGGACGACAGGCTGGCGGGCGAAAAACCGTCTGCATACCATTCCAGCTCGATGCGGCCGCCGCGCGCCACGATCAGCGCCTGGGAGCGGGTCTCGCGCGCGATCTTCAGCGCTTCGCCCAAAGCGGCGGTGGCGATGGTTCGGGCTTCGGGATCGACCCGGCGCAGCGCTGGGCCGGGTCCGCCGGGGATCGCCGCCTGCGGCTGCTGCCGGGCGACTTCCGTGATCGAATTGCCGCCGCCGGCGATCCAGGCCAGCCTGTCGCGCACGATGGCGGCAAGCGCCGGATCAGCCGGAACCGTCACGGCCGGCGGCGGCGGGGCGGCGGGCGGGGTTTGGGCCAGCGCCGGCGGCGCGAGCAGGGCGAGCGCAATCAGGAAAGGTCGCATCATGTTCCCCAAAGCCAGCGACCAGGCCGCTGAATCTCCAGAACCTTACCGACGCGCCCGGAGGGCGGGAGACGGCAAGCGCGCAATGACCGCGCCGCGAATGCTGAGGCGGGTCTAGCCGACCTTGAGGAGGTCCCGCTTGCGCTGGAGCGAGCTTGGGATGCGCATCGCTTCGCGATATTTCGCCACCGTCCGGCGCGCGATCTCCACGCCAGCCTCGCGCAGCAGCTCCACGATGCGATCATCAGACAAGGGGTCTGCGGCAGGTTCCTCGTCGATCAGCGTCTTGATCCGGAACCGCACCGCTTCGGCCGAATGCGCCTCGCCGCCTTCCGCCGAGCCGAGCGCGGCGGTGAAGAAATACTTCAGCTCGAACACGCCGCGCGGCGTTGAGATGTATTTGTTCGAGGTCACGCGGCTGACTGTGGATTCGTGCATGTCGATCATGGTCGCGATCGACTTCAGGTTCAGCGGCCGCAGATGCGCGACGCCATAAGCGAGGAAGCCGTCCTGCTGGCGCACGATTTCGCGCGCGACCTTCAGGATGGTGCGTGCGCGCTGATCCAGGCTTTTCACCAGCCAGTTGGCGGTCTGGGCCTGCTCCTGCAGATAGGTGCGCTCGGCCTCATTGCGCAGCGTGCGGTTGACCTCTGCGAAATAGCGCTGGTTCATCAACACCTTGGGCAGCGTGTCGCTGTTCAGCTCCACAAGCCAGGTCCCGTGCGGGCCTTCCTTGACGAAGACGTCGGGCTCCACCGTTGGCGCAGTTTCGCCGCCAAAAGCGGCCCCCGGCTTGGGCGTCAGCGCGCGCAACTCGGCCACCATGTCGGCCATGTCTTCGGCGTCGCAGCCGCAGGCCTGCATCAGCCCGGCGAAATCGCGCCTGGCGAGCTTGTCCAGATTGTCGAGCAGCGCCTGCATGATCGGGTCGAGCCGGTTCTGCTCGGCCAGCTGCAGCATCAGGCATTCACGCACGTCGCGCGCCATGACGCCGGTGGGCTCAAACCGATGGCAGAGCGCCAGCACCCGCTCGATCCGGGCGCGATCAGTCCCCAGCCGCTGCGCCATCTCGTCGAGGTCGGCGCGCAGATAGCCCGACTCGTCGGTCGCATCGATCAGCATCCCGCCGATCATCAGCGTGGCCGGGTCGGCGGTGGCCATGGCGAGCTGGTCGGACAGATGCTCATGCAGCGATTTTTCGCGCGTCAGTCTGTTTTCGAACCCGTCGACATCGTCGAGCGATGCGCCGCCGGATCCTGCCTTGGACCAGTCGATGGCGCCGCCGGCTTCGGCTGGAGCCTCATAGACGTCGCCGGCGCGCGCTTCGGGGTTCACGTCCTGATAGTCCGCGTCGAACTCGGTTTCGGCCGGTCCTGTCCCGTCAAGCCCCAATTCCGTCCCGTCTGGTGCGGCCTCGCGCTCCGGGGGGGCTTCCTCGTCGCGCTCGCGTTCGAGCAGAGGGTTTTTCTCCAGCTCCTCGGCGACGAACTCCTGCAGCTCCAGATTGGAGAGCTGCAACAGCTTGATCGCCTGCTGCAGCTGCGGGGTCATCACCAGGCCCTGGCCCTGGCGGATCTCGAGACGTTGGGCGAGCGCCATCGGCCTGGCCCCTAGGCGTCGAACTGTTCGCCGAGATAGACGCGCCGGACCGTGGGGTCTGCGCGCACTTCGTCTGGCGAGCCTTCAAACAGAAGCTGCCCATCGGCGATGATGGACGCCCGATCGATGATCGTGAGGGTCTCGCGCACATTGTGGTCCGTGATCAGAACCCCGATGCCGCGCGCCTTGAGGAACCCGATCAGCTCGCGGATATCCGCGATGGCCAGGGGGTCGATCCCGGCGAAAGGCTCATCCAGCAGGATGTAGGAGGGTTCGGTCGCGAGGGTGCGCGCGATTTCCACGCGCCGCCGCTCGCCGCCGGACAGGGATGTGGCGCGCTGGGCGCGCAGATGATCAATCCGGAGTTCGGCCAGCAACTGGTCCACCGCCTCGCGCTGGCGGTCGCGATCGGGCTCGCGCACCTCCACAACGCTCAGGACGTTGTCCTCGACCGACATGCCGCGAAACACCGACGGTTCCTGGGGCAGATAGCCGAGACCCAGACGTGCGCGCTGATACATGGGCAGCGCCGTCACGTCGTGACCGTCGAGCATGATGCTCCCATAATCCACCGATATCAGCCCCGTGATCATATAGAAGCACGTGGTTTTGCCGGCGCCGTTGGGGCCAAGAAGTCCTGCCACTTCGCCCTTCCGGAGCCGAAGGCTGACGTCGCGCACCACCTGGCGACCTTTGAAGGACTTGCCGATCCCCTCGACAACCAGCCCCTCGCGGTCGCGTTCGCGATCCGTGACGAAAGCGCCGTCCATGCGCGTCCCGCTCACGAGGGCCACCTTGGCGGCCGGCCGCTAAGAAACGGTGAACCAAAAGAACCCATCACGGCGCCGGAGCGGCCTGCGACTGGGATTGCGGGAAGAAGACGCCGCGCACCCGCTCCGGCTTGCCGCGCTCGGCGCGCAGCACG
>JBIIUJ010000045.1:0-16538 GCA_044340025.1 Caulobacterales bacterium | reverse complement strand
CATATCCGCCAGCCTCCTTCGACAGCAGACAGCTTGAATCACCTCATGGCCGATTTGGGAATCCCCGCCGATTCACAAAGGCGGCAAACCGCTCTAGCGCCGCCTTCACCTTGCCGCATCAGCCCCAAGCCACCTTTGGTCAGGTTGCGGGCTGCAAAACAACAATGGCGCAGGGCCATACCCGCTGGGCGGGCTGGTCCTGCGCCATTGGCGTGCGTCGCGATGGGGCGCCCCGTGGGGGGCTCAGGCGGCGGTGGTTGCGTCCAGAGCCTTGCGCTGGCGGCGCAGCGCGCCCGCGATCATGCCAAAGCCCAGCACCATCATCGCCCAGGTGGACGGCTCGGGCACCGCTGTGCCGAGCTTCAGGTCAACCTTGGCGCATTCCTGGCAGATGGCGCCCGTCCCGGCAAAGCTCAGCGCGCCAGTCACGGTCACGCCGCCAGGCGCAGACGGATTGATCCGGAATGCGGTGTCGAACGTGCCCGTGATCGTCGGGCCGCCGAAGGCCGCGCCATTGATCTTGAAGTCCTGAACCGTGGTCGAGCCATTGCTGGCCGAGCTGCGCAGGGCCAGGCGCACGTGGGTGAAGGAGCGGCCGATCAGGCTCGGGAGGGTGATGGTCGCGGTCTCGCCCGCGCCGAAACCGCCGGAGCGATCAAAGTCCACCGACCAGGAGGTCGCGCCCGTCGCCTTGTTAAAGGTCAGTTCGAACCCGTAAAACAGACCCCGCGTCCAGACCGGCGCGCCCGGAAGATCCAGCTTGCTGCCAAACGTGCCGTCGCCGGTCTGGAACACGGCGGCTTCCCAGCCCGTTGCGCCCCAGCGCGCGCGGGAGTCGACATCATAGGTGATCGGCGTCGCGGCATGCGCCGCCGTCGCAAAAGCCAGACATGCACCCGCCAGGAGAATAATCTTTTTCACCGCCACACCTCTGTTATTACGCCCAAACCCTGTTTGGTACAGATTTTTTATTTGATCTTCGCTATTAAGCAATTTGCACGCCACCGTTCTGCCAAGATCGCCTGCGGCGCGCAAGGGCGCACGCCAGACCCACAGGCAGGCCATTTGGCGCGCACGGCGGCGCGGTCTGTCACCGGAACGTCGCCGGGCCATGGTCTGGATCGCCCCCAGACTAGGGAGCATCGTCATGCGGGCCGCAGCAGGATTTCTCGCCACGGTGCTGGCGCTGGCTGGCTGCGCACAGCCGCCCGCGGCGCCGGCGGCGGCGCCCGCAGACATCGTCGTCACGCGCGATGCCGATGGCGGCCTGACGGTGCGATGGTCTGCGGCCGGCCCCGTGGATGTCTATGTCGCGCCTGCGCCCGATCTCGCCCGGCGCGCCCTGATCTCCGACGACAATGCGAGCGGGCTCGCCCAGGTGAGCCGCCAGCCGGAGCGGGTGTATCTGCATCTCCTCGCCGATGGCGCGACGCAGGGCGTTTGGGCCGCCGAGCGGGTCTTGCCGCTGGAAGGCGGGCGCAACTTCCGCGACCTCGGCGGGTATCCGGCGGCTGAGGGCAAAAGCGTGCGCTGGGGCATGCTCTATCGCTCGGGCGTGATGGCGGATCTGACGCCTGCGGATTATCAGTATCTGGACGGTCTCGGCATCAAGACCGTGTGCGACTTCCGCTCCACCGAGGAACGCGCGAACGAGCCGACGCAGTGGGCGGCGCGCGCCATCGACTACCGCTTTCGGGACTACGACGATGCGTCTTCCAGCGTGCTGCGCACGGCGCTGACGGCGCCCGATCTGACGGCCGCCAAGGTCTCAGCCACGATGGCCACGCTTTATGGCGGCATGCTCGACCGCTTCTCCGGCCACTATGCCGACATGTTCGAGCAGCTTTTGGCCGGCAAGGCCCCGCTCGCGTTCAATTGCTCGGCCGGAAAGGACCGGACCGGGATTGCAGCTGCGCTGGTGCTCTCCGCTCTTGGCGTGCCGCGCGACGCAATTCTCGCCGATTACGCGCTGTCGGATGACATCGTGAATTACGAGGCGGCCTATACGGGGCCGGAGGCGCAGCGCAGCGCGGAGGGGCCCTATGGCTTCCTCACGCGGCTGCCCGCAGCGGTGCGCGCGCCGTTGCTGGCCTCCGATCCGGCCTATCTCAACGCCGCCTTCGCCGAAATGGAGCGCCGCCACGGCTCGGTGGAGGGCTATCTCGAGGCAGCGCTCGGCGTGGACGCCGCCGATATCGCCACGCTTCGGTCGCTCTATCTGGAATGAGGCAATCGGCAACTTGTCGGGCCTTCGCGCCCTGACTTGTCTCTGAAAACACACCGAACTTCCAAATGCGCGTTGCAAGCTGACGCTACCCTCGCATCGCTCGGGGATGTGCTCCCGAGATGGGGGTTCGTTCATGTCCAGTTTTGCCAGGGCGCTGCTCGCCAGCGCCGCGCTCGCACCATGTCTCGCGGCCGGCGGCGCCATCGCCCAGACCGAAGCGGCGCCTGCCGAGCCCGGCGTGACTCGCGCCGAAGTCGTCGTCGTCTCCGCCACGCCGATCCGTGATTCCATCGCCCGCTCGCTCGCGGTGCAGCGGATCTCGGACAATATCGTCAATGTGGTCGCCGCCGACACGATCGGCCGCTTCCCCGACCAGACCGCCGCCGGCGCGCTTCAGCGCCTGCCCGGCGCCGCGGTCCAGCGCGATCAGGGCCAGGAGCGCTATGTTCAGGTGCGCGGCGCGCCCGCGCGCTGGACCACCGTGTCGTTCGACGGCGTGAACGTCCTCGGCGCGGAAGACCGCATCTTCCGCTTCGACAGCGTGCCCGCCTCCGTCATCAGCCAGCTTGAGCTGAACAAGACCCTGACGCCCGAGATGCCAGCCGAATCCCTCGCCGGGCGGGTGAACATCCGGACCTTCTCGCCGATGAGCGTGAAGGGGCTCTCGATTTCCGCCGAAGCCGGCGGCGGTTATGGCGACCTCGGCGACGGCCCGGTCTCCAGCTATGGCCTGCGGGTCTCCTGGTCCAACGACAAGTTCGGCGCCGTGATCGGCGGCTCGGCTTTCTCCTTCGATCAGGATACCGACAATTACGAGCCGCGCTTCGATGCTGTGGGCATGAGCCAGGTGCGGTTTGCGAAATACGAGCTGACGCGCGAGACCAATGCGCTGTTCGGCCGGCTGGAATATCGCTTCAACCCCGATCACCAGATCCGCTTCACGGGCCTGTATTCGGAGTTCCTCGACGCCGAGACGCGCACCCAATACACGTTCAACTTCAACCAGGGCGCCGGCACGCGCACCAAGACCGACGGGCGCCTCGTCTCGGTTCCGGTCCAGGGCCTGTTCGAGGAAGGCAATTACGCCACCGAGAACCAGCTCTTCGTGCTGCATGGCGAGCACAAGATCGCCGGCTATCAGGTGAGCTGGGACATCGGCCAGGCCGACATGAGCTTCCTGACCAATCTGCCGCTGATCGCGCAGGTCCAGTCCAATCCGCTGTTGCGGCCTTCCCTCACCTTCCGGGCGGGCGAAGCGGGCGTGCCAGTCATCTCCATCTTCGAGACTGTGCCCGGCGCGACCCCCGGCACGCGCGATTTTGGCCTGCCGCGTTCCAGCCTGAACCAGCGGGCGTTCGACACCGAAACCCTCGTCATCTTCCGGCAGTTCAACGAACAGCAGGACCAGTTCGCGAAGGCGGACGTCAGCCGCGAGTGGAAGAGCTTCGGCGCGGACGCCACCCTGACGGCCGGCGCCCAGTTCAATGCGCGCAGCTTCGACGACCCCGGCAACTTCGCGTTCCTGCGCCCGAACGGCACAGTGGGCACGGTGCTGGTGCGCGGGCCCGCCGGCGCGCCGGGCACGGCCGGCCAGGTTGGCGTGACCTGGACCCCGCTCGATCTGATCACCCAGCGCACCGCGATCGGCAACATCGATGTGGGCTTCAACGTCAACTTCATGGATAATCCGGCCCTGCGCCGCCAGTACGACGCGCTGATCGCGGCCATGGTGAGCGCCAACGGCGCGGGGGGAACCTTCCCCGTGCCGCGCTCCAACCCGGCGCTCGCCAACACGGTGGAGGAGGACATCCTCTCCGGCTATGTGCAAAACATCTGGCGCTGGGAGCGGCATACGCTGCTGGCGGGTCTGCGGGCCGAGCGCTCGGAAGTGACCTCTTCTGGCGTGGCGAGCGTGGGCGGAGCGCTCGTGCCCATCAGCCTGTCGGCTGAAGAGAGCTTCCTGTTTCCAAGCGTGCACTACACGTTCGACCTGACCGATGCGGTGAAGCTGCGGGCAGCCTATGTGTCCGGCGCGGCGCGGCCAAGCTTTTCGGACCTGCGCTCGACCGTTTCGGTCACCGACGTGCCGGGCTTCGGCACCGTCACAGGCGGCAATCCGGCGCTCAAGCCGGAGACGGCCCAAGGCGTGGATCTGTCGGCGGAGTGGTATTTCTCCACCGCCGGCCTGCTCTCGGCGGGCTTCTTCCACCGCGATGTGAAGGACGTGATCTTCGACGCCACCGAGGTGCTCGCCGACACGCGCTTCAACTTCAACGGCGTCGACCGGCGCGGCTATACCTATTCAACCGTGCTGAACGGCGGCGATGGCAAGCTGCAGGGGCTGGAGCTCGCCTATTACCACCCGTTCGACTTCCTGCCCGGCGCTTTTTCGGGCCTCGGGGTGAACGCGAGCCTGACCTTCCTCGACAGCGAGTTCGATGTGTCGGCCACCCGCAAAAGCGCCCTGCCCGGCACGTCGGACCGGATCACGGCGGCCTCCATCTTCTATGAGAAGTATGGGGTCTCGCTGCGGCTCTCCTACCAGCGCCGCTCGGAATGGCTCGACGAGCTGTCGCCGGGCGCGGCGGGCGACCTCTACTGGGACGCGACCGAGCGGGTGGATTTCTCCGCGCGCTACGCCATCGGCAAACACTGGACGGTCTATGCCGACGCCAACAACCTGACCAACGAGAAGGGCCTGCGCTATCAGGGCGACAAGTCCCAGCCCTATGAGCTGGAAAGCTTTGGCCGGCGGTTCCTGTTCGGGGTCCGCGCCAGCTACTGACGCGCAGGGCGCGGCGCGGTTCTGGGGACATGCCTCAGGGCTGCGCCGCGGCCGCCGTGCATCAAGCTGGCGCCTGTCGCGATTGAGCGCAGCCAGGCTGATAGGCTACAGACACACCAATCTATTGAAGTCGATCATTTTTCCAGGCTTCGCCGCCCCGCCAAAACGAAAGCCAAGCTACAGAAACCGGCCGATCGTTCTGAGCTTGCAGCCCGCTTGCGGCCCCGAGGCCCAATGGAACCCGGAGAGCGCGGGCTGAACCTCCACCTGCCCGCCCTCGATCGCAAAGCGCGGCGTGCGCCCAAAGCTCAACGCAAAGCGCTGGCCCGGCTCCGGGTTCAGCCCCGGCCGAACCGGCCCAAGCCCAAACTCCAGATGGTGGGACACGTCCCAGGCGGGCGCCACGCCTTCCGCGCCAAGCGCAAGCCAGCAATGGCCGGTCGGCCGGTCGGCGTCGCCGTCGCGCACCCAGCCGCCAATCACATAGGCCGCCGGCACGCCAACCAGGCGCAATGCGGCGGCGCTGATCGAATGGATGTCCACGCAAGACCCGGTGATCTGCTCTTGGCCAAACGCCGGCATCGCCGCCAGACCTGCGCCGACCCGCGCGCCGGGGTGGCCATAGGTGAAGCGGTCGGCGATTGCCTGAAGCAGCCCCTGAACGTCGCCAGCCGTGCCGAAGCCGCTGATCTGGGCGGCAAGGTCCGGGCTCAGGGTCTCGAAAGACGACCCATGCGCGTGGAAGGCCTCCGCAGGCAGCCCGGGCCCCGACGGCTCGAAGCCATAGCGCAGCACCGGCCGGGCGCCGGCTTCCGCGCGGAGGAGATAGGCAACGCGCACCCCGTCCACCGCCGTGATCTGCCCCAGCGACTCGGCCTCAAGGGCGATGGTCTCCACCACCGTCTGGTCGGCAGTGTCGGGCGGCGCGGGGGCGAGCAGCAAGGCTTCGCCGGCAAGCGGCTCGGCAAGCGCGATTTCGAACACGCCCGCGCCCTTCATCCGATCACCGCATCCTCGCCCTGCACCTCGTGCAGACGGCGATAGATCCCGCCCTCGCGGGCCAGCAGCGCAGCGTGGTCGCCGCTTTCCACGATCCGCCCCTGATCGAACACAAGGATCCGGTCGCACTGTTTCACGGTGGAGAGGCGGTGCGCGATCAGGATGGTCGTGCGCCCAGCCATCAGCGCGGCCATGGCCGCCTGGATTTCCTTTTCCGCAATCGTGTCGAGGCTGGAGGTCGCCTCGTCGAAGATCACGATCGGCGCATCGGCGAGGAAGGCGCGCGCGATCGCCACGCGCTGGCGCTCGCCGCCGGAGAGCTTCACGCCGCGCTCGCCCACCAGCGTGGCATAGCCCTTGGGCAGGCGGGCGATGAAATCGTGCGCGCGGGCGCGGCGGGCGGCCTCCTCGATCTCTGCCGCCGTGGCGTCGGCGCGGGCGTAGGCGATGTTTTCCGACAAGGTGCGGTGAAACAGCACCGGCTCCTGCGGCACGATGGCGATGGCGCGGCGCAGGCTCGCCTGCTCGACCAAAGCCGCGTCCTGGCCGTCGATCCAGATCACCCCGTCGGTCACGTCATAGAGGCGCTGGATCAGCTTCACGAAGGTGGACTTGCCAGAGCCCGACGGCCCCACAAGCCCCACCCGTTCGCCCGGCGCGATCCGCAGGTCGAAGCCTTCATAGAGCGGCGGCGAGCCGGGATAGGCAAACGTCACCGCATCAAACACGATCTCCCCGCGCTTTGCCGCGAAGGGCTGGGCGCCGGGCGCATCGGCCACGCCGAGGGGCGCGCGGTCGAAATCGACGAGGTCGCCAAATTCCGCCACCGCCCGCTGGAGCATGCGGATATGGTCGCCCATCTGGCGCAAGTTTCCGCCAAGCTGAAAGTTCGCCGCGATCACGAAGGCGACGTCGCCGGGCCGGGCCTCGCCACGCGCCACGGCTGCGACCAGCAAGGCCAGCATGGAAAACTGCAGCCCCGCCCACAGCATCTGCTGGGCGAGCGCCATATCCAGCCCCCGCCGCCAGGAGCGCAGCGCAAGCCCGCGCCAGCGCTCCGTGACGGCGCCAAAGCGGGTCTCTTCGCGCATCTCGGCGCCAAAGCCCTTGACCGCCGCGTTGTTGGAGATGGCGTCGGCCACCGCCCCGCCCAGCGCGCTGTCGGCAGCCGCCGCCTTCACATTGGCCGGCCGCACATAGATCAGCGCCAACGCGACGCTGAGCGCCACATAAAGCGCCGTTACGCCGCCAAACACCGCCGCCACGAGCGGATAGCGCCCGGCGAGCACGATCGTGAGGCCGATCAGCGTCAGCGCGAGGGGGAAGAACTGCATCCAGAGGATGTCGGAAATGTGCTCATAGGCCCATTTGCCGCGCGTGAGCTTGCGCACCGTGGAGCCGGCGAACGTGTTGGCGTGCCAGTCGGAAGAGAAGCGCTGCACGCGGGCAAAGCCCTCGTCCAGAACCTGCTTCATCGCGCGCGCTTCCTGCCGGTTCCACAGGCGCACGGTAAGGTCGCGCAGAAGATAATGGGCGAGCGTAACCGCCGTCATGGCGATCAGCGCGGTAAAGGCCGCCTCGGTCCGGGCGGCGCCGTCCGGCGTGGCGAGCAGATCCACCACCCCGCCCGCCGCCACGGGAATCGCCACCGAAGCCGCGGTCGCCGCCAGGCTGAGCGCAATCACGCCAGCCAGCATCCAGGGCTGTCGCACCCAATAGCGCGCGCACAGTCCGATCGCCCCGCGCCAGGAAGCCAGACCCGCATGCGGGTGATCACGTTCGTCGTCCATCCAACGCGCTTACGCGCGCTGCGCACCCGTTTGATGACAGAGCGCGGGCTGAGCCCCCGCACGATCACGGATTTGTCGCGGGCCCGATCTGCGCCCGCACGGCGGCGTGGTCGCTGACGGCCGCTTCGGCGTCGAGGCTACGTGTGGCGGACGGCGCCAGATCAGCAAGCGGAAGCTCAAGCTCCCGCAGAAGACATTTCATGTAAGTAATGATTGGACGAAGACACTTGAGTCTGAGTAATTCACTGTGATTTTAACAGAAGTTCATCTACTATTCAGATCGCATTCAGGCTCGACAACCGAATGTTCAGTCGTGGGAATATCCACTACACAAACGGAGCCAAACATGCGCAAAATCACGATAGCTCTTGCATCAACGCTGGGCTTCATTGCTCTCCTGTCGGCAACGACCGCCTCGGCTCAGGAGTCCGGCGTCTATGTGCGCGGTGCGCTCGGCGCATCGGTTCAGGGCGAGGTCTCAGCGCAAGGACAGGCGGCGAACACTGCGCGCGGAAGCGCAAAAACGGATTCCGCCGTGTCGGGTGACCTGGCTGCCGGATACGACTTTGGAAACGGGCTTCGGCTTGAAGGCGCTTACTCGCGCCTGAACAGCGACCTGAAGAGGAGCGGGTCGCTGTCTGGAAAAAGCTCGGCGCTCGACGCTTTCATGGTCAACGGATACTATGATTTCAACCGGGAAGGCCAGTTCCAGCGCTATCTCGGGGCGGCATCGGCTTGGCCAATGTTGACGCTGGCGGCATGAGGGTGGGCAATCCGTCCCTTCTTCTCAGCGGAGACAAGCAAGTCGCCGCCTGGCAGTTGATGGGCGGCGTGGGCTATCGGCTGAGTGATAATCTGGTGATCGATGGCGGTGTTCGGGTGCTGCGGACCGATGACGCTAAAGTCCGCGTCGGCGGCAACAATTACGAGGTGCAGCGCGAAGCCACCACAGTCCAGATCGGCGCCCGCTATAGGTTCTGAGATGAACAGCTGATCTCTCACGGGCCGATTCAGTCCGGCGTGATCACGTCCGGATTGTCGCGCGGCGACTGGCCAGCAGGGCTTCCATGATGAGGACCAGAGGTTCGCATCTCTCGTCGCCCTCGGGCAGGCAATGAACGCAAGGTTGGGGACTGATGTCCTCAACCTTGTCGGCCCGGCATCACCGCACCCGCCGGGTGATCGCTTCCTGACCACCGTCCTGGCGCGGCCGCGATGAGCGCCCGCACGGCGGCGTGGTCGCTGACCGCGTCGTCGCCATGAAGCGCCAGCGTGGAGGAGAGCGAGAGCCCCGGCGCCTGAAGCAGCGCCACATGATCGATCAGCGCGCCCGGCCTGCCGAGCAGGCTTGTGGACGCCCCAAGCGGGGCTGCTTGGATCACATCCGGCGCCCCGAAGAGACCCGCCAGCGCGGGATCATCCGCGCGCGCATTGAAATCCCCCGCCACCAGGATCGGCCCCTGCCAGCCGGCCCGCGCCCAGCCAAGCGCCGCCTCCAGCTGTGCCGCCCGCAGGGCCTCCGCCCCACGCAGATGCGTCAGATGCAGATTGAGCACCCGAAGGCGGCCAAACGGCGTCTCGACGTCCACGCTTTGAGCAAACCGGCCCCCGTCCTGCGGGCTGGAGGGCAAGGCCAGCGCTTCTGCGCCCAGGATGGGAAAGGCGCTGAGCGTGGCGAGGCCGGAGGTGGAGGGGCCGGCGCCGCGATCCTTCTCCCGCGCGGGGTGATGGACGAGGCGCAGGCCGGTTGCCTCGGCAAGGGTGCGGGCCGCGCACACGGTGCGGTCTGCATAGACCTCCTGCAGGCAGGCGATCGCCGGCCCCTCCCGCGCCAGCGCCGCCGCCAGCCGCGCCAGCCGGGCCGGCCAATCGCCATCATTCTTCCAGCAATTCAGGCTGAGCGCGACGAGGCTCACCGCGGCCTCAGCGGACGCGGCGCGTCATCGCTTCCTGCATCACGGTGAAGACCGTCGTGTTATCGACATAGCCGCCCGTCCAGCCGCCAAAGTGAGAGCCCCAAAGCTCGGCGGCGCGCGCGTCGCGCAGCGTGAAGTCGAGGAAGCGCTCCGCCCCCGGCCCCAGCGCCCACATCGGCACAAGGTCGTTGGTGTGGTTGGGCGAGGCGTAGGAGTGGCCCGGCGGCTTGCCCTTGCCGGTGTTGGTGGGCGTCTGGAAGGCGAGGAACGTATCGCCCGGGCCGAAACGCCGGTCGCCATTGCCGTCCACCCAGGCCTGCGGCCCCCAGATGGCGCCCGTCTCATGGTCCGACGTCACGATCAGCAGCGTCTCGCTCCAGCTGGAGTTCTTCTCCACCCATTCCACGACGGCGTTGACAGCGTTGTTGAAGTCGCCGTGCTCCTGGAGCATCCGGCCGCCATTGTTGGCGTGGTTCACCCAATCGACAGCGCCGCCCTCGATCATCAGCACGAAGCCTTGCGGGTCCGCGTCGAGCACGTTGAGCGCGGCGAGCGCCATCGTGGTGAGGTCGGGCACCTCGGTGAGCATGGGCGCATCGGCCGGCCCGCCGGAGCCGCCCGCCCGGTTGGCCTGAAGCGTCTCGGCCACGCGCGGCACGCCGATCAGCTTGGCGGGCGCGCGCCCGCCGGCGGCCAGCCGCTCGAAATCGGCCTTGGCGTCGATGAAGGTGAAGCCATTGTGGCCGCGGGGGCTGCGCAGCGCGTTCCAGAGCTCTTCCCCGCCGACATACTGGAAGGCTTGCTCGTTGGCGGGCGTGCGGGGCTTGCCGTCGGCGTCAAACAGCGGATGGCCGGCGCCGATGATCACATCGAGATGCCCGTTCGCCATCTGGCGGAACAGCTCCGCATAGGAACCGCGCGAGGCGTCCTTGGCGCCAAAGGGCGCGGGCGTGGCGTGCGAGGTGGTGACGCTGGTGACCGTTCCGGTCGCCTTGCCGAGGCTGTCGGCGATTTCGGCGATGGAGACGACCTCGCGCCCGTCCGGACGCACCGCAATGCGCCCGTTCAGCGTCTTGGCGCCGGTGAACAGCGCAGTGGCGGCGGCGGCCGAATCCGTCAGTTCCCGGAAGGTAGCGTCGAAGCCCAGCCAGCGCCGCGCGGGATCATAGGGGGTGACACGGAAGGCGAGGCCGTCGTTGGCCTTGGAATCCTGCGCGGCGAGCACGTTCGGGTTGCGGACGCTGTCGCCCGCGGCGTTGGCCGCCACGATGGAGCCCGTCGCCTGGCCCACAAAGACCGGGCGCGTGCCGTCCGGGCGCGTCTGCTGATAGGCCTGCTGGCCGGCCGCGCCATGCTGGAAGAAATCGGTCGCCATCCAGCCGTTGAAGCCCTGGCCGTCGGAGATCATCACAATCACGTTCTTCGCCGGCGGCAGGACCGGCGCTGCCTGACCCTGGGCAAGAGCTGGCTCGCAAACAGCGATGGCGGCAGCCGCAATCAACACACGCAAACGCATGAAATCCCCCTGAAACACTCAAATAGCGCGGTTAGACGCGGCATGTGTCGTGCGCATGACGAACCCGCTCACCCGACGCGCGCACCCTGCACCCAGACGCCGCGCACGATGGGCCGCCCTTCGACCAGACGCACGCGCACCAGATCGGCCCGCTGGCCAGGGGCGAGCGCGCCGCGATCGGCAAGACCGGCCGCCCGCGCGGGAATGCTCGTGACCGTCTCGACCGCCTTCTCGATCGGCCAGGAGAAAGGCTCCGCAGCCAGAGCAAAGGCGCACTCGATCAGGCTGCGCGGCACATAATCGGAGGCGAAGCCATCCAGAAGGCCAAGCTCGGCGATGCGCGCGGCCGGCACGTTGCCGGAATAGGATCCGCCCCGGATCAGATTCGGCCCGCCCATGATGTTCACCATGCCGCGTGCGCGCGCCTGGAAGGCGGCTTCCTCCGTAACCGGAAATTCCGCAATCGTGGCGCCCAGATCGGCGGCCTCGTCGATATGGGCGGCTGTCTCGTCGTCATGGCTGGCGAGCGGCGCGCCGTGGGCGCGTGCAAGTTCGGCCGTCAGCACGCGATTGCCCGGCGCCACATCGCGCTGCAGCACGGCGCGATCGGCCATGCGGCCCTCGATCTCGGCCTCGCTCATGCCTTCGCGCCGCCACATGTCGAGAAAGCGCTGCATGTTTCGATACTGACGCTGACCGGGGGTGTGATCCATCAGGCTGAACAGGCCGGTCAGGGGATTGGGGGCCAGCTCCTCGATCCAGGCGGCGAAGCTGCGGCTGGGCGTTTCGCAGCGCCAGTGGATCCGGTGATCGCCTTTCAGAAGCCCCGTCTGGGCGGCGTGCGCAAGCGCGCCTGTAAGCCGGACGAGATTGTCGTTGGTGCGTGCCGCCGCAGAGCCGAACGAGCCGACCGAGAGCGAATCAAAGACCGTCGTGATGCCAAGAGAAATGCAGAAGCCATCGTGGATGATCGCGGCCGACACCGGATTCCAGTCGATGCTGGAGCGCGGGAAGAAATGCTTCTCCAGATTGTCTGTGTGGAGATCAACAATGCCGGGGATCAGCAGGTCGCCGTCCAGATCCTCGCCCTGCGCCGGGCCGGCGTCGATGGCGGTGATCAGGCCCGCTTCGGCGGCGAGCGCGCCCTCCACCACGCCTTCGGGCGTGACGATGCGGGCGTTGGAGAGGAGGAGGGTCATGGGCGCAGTCCTTCGAAGGGCTCAGTCCAGAGAGGGGCGGGGCTCGGGCTCGATCTCGATCTCGACCCGATCGGAGGCAAATCGCGCCTCTCCATATTCGAGGGGTCTGTCGAGTCCATCCACATTCCAGCTTTGGGTGACGATCAGCGGCACATGGCGCGGCACATGCAGCTGCTCGCACTCGCGCGGGGTTGGCAGACGGGTGGAAATGCGGGTGCGCTTGCGCGTGTAATCCGGCACGCCGGAATCGCGCAGCGTCTGCGTGACGGAGCGCGAGCGGGCGTAGACGTCGGCGAAGGTGGGAAAACGATCGAAGCTGAAGTGATGGCGCGACACGCTGATCGGCTCGTCATTGGCGATGCCCAGCCGCTCCAGATAGATCACCGGCGCGCCGGGCTTCAGGCCCAGCGCATGCGCCGCATGGGATTCGCTGGCGCGCACATCCAGCACCAGCGTCTCGGTGCGTGGGTCGGCGGCGGCCTGGGCCAGCCCGTCGGTGAAGCGGGTGCGCCGCCCGATGCGGAACTGGATCGCGGGGCGGCGCACGAAGCTGCCGCGGCCCTGCGTGGATTCCACCAGGCCGCGTTCCTGCAAAAAGGAGAGCGCGCGCCGCACGGTATGCCGGTTCGCCGCAAACCGCAGCGAGAGCGCCTGCTCGGTAGGAAGCTTGTCTCCCGGCAAGATAACGCGCTGCTTGATCTCTGCCTCTATTGCCCGGGCAATCACACGCCAAAGCGGACTTGCGGCAACACGATGAGCAGATAAGGCCGCTTCCCCAGAGCTTGACTGGAACACCATTTGCGCCTCGACAACTTTGCACTTGGTCACTGAACTGACATATTTATCTTGTTGCTCACAGCCTATTCATTCGCTAGCGTAATTCAAGTGAGAATGCTCACAAATACTGAGGTTGTCCAAGTGATTGCTCCGCTCAAGGACGAAGTTGTCGAGGCCCCGGCTGATCGCCGCCACTGGCTCTCGGTTTTGGCCAAGGCCCCTGCCGAGGCGGTGCGCGCACGCTTTGCGGCTGTGGAGAGCCCGGCGCGCACCGTGCTGCGCCCGGCCGAGATCGGCATGGTGATGGTGCGCGGCCGCACTGGCGTCTCGGGCGACCCGTTCAATCTGGGCGAAATGACGGTCACGCGCTGCGTGGTGCGGCTGGAGAGCGGGGAGACGGGCGTGGGCTATGTCGCCGGGCGCGACCGGAGCCACGCCGAAATCGCCGCAACGCTCGACGCCATGATGCAGTCGCCCGCCCATCGCGCCGCGGCCGCCCCGGTCATCGATGCGCTGTCTGCGCAGGCCGGTGCGGAGCGCCAGGAGGCCGCGCGCAAGGCGGCCGCCACGAAAGTGGAGTTCTTCACCATGGTCACGGGCAGGACCCGCGCATGAGCGCCGCACTCGACCTTGCCCGCCTCGCGCCGGGCTTCGCCGACCCCGGCCTGGAAAGCCAGCGGCTGTTTCGCCGCCTGATGGAAGCCATGGCCCGACCCGGGCGGATCGAAAGCGCCGCGGAAGCCCCCGCCCCGCCCGCGGGGATCGGGCGCGCGGCCGGCGGGGTTCTTCTCACCCTGTGCGATCAGGAGACCGCGCTCTGGCTGCCGCGGCGGCTTGCCGGCTCGGATGCGGCTTCATGGCTGCGGTTTCATACTGGCTCTCCGTTGACGGATGATCCGGGCGAGGCGGCCTTCGCCCTTGCAGCGCCCGCCGATCTGCCGGCTCTTTCGGCCTTCTCGATGGGCGACCCGAAGTATCCGGATCGCTCCACCACGCTGGTTGTGGATCTGCCGGACCTTGCCGGCGGGGACGGCGTGCGGCTGGAAGGGCCCGGCATCGCGACCGAGGCGCTGATCGCCCCGCAAGGGCTGGAGGCCGGCTTCTGGGCCGAGCGGGATGATCTCGCGGCCCTGTTTCCCTGCGGTCTCGATCTCATTCTTGCCGCCGCAGACGCGTTCGTCTGCCTGCCGCGCACCACGCGCGCGGCGCTCCTGGAGGGTTAGAGCCATGGCCTATGTTGCGGTGAAGGGCGGGGAGCGGGCGATCACCAATGCGCACGCCTGGCTTGCCGAAGAGCGGCGCGGCGATGAAACCGTGGCGGAACTGGCGATCGATCAGGTTCGCGAGCAGCTCTCGCTCGCGGTGGATCGGGTGATGGCGGAAGGCTCCTGCTACGATCCCGAGCTTGCCGCGCTGGCGATCAAGCAGGCGCGCGGGGATCTGCCGGAGGCGATCTTCCTTCTGCGCGCCTATCGCACCACGCTGGTGCGCTTCGGCTTTTCCGCGCCGGTGGAGACTGCGCAAATGGCGGTGCGGCGGCGGGTCTCGGCGGCGTTCAAGGACATTCCCGGCGGCCAGGTGTTGGGCCCGACGTTCGACTACACCCACCGCCTGCTGGATTTCACGCTGGCGGCCAATGGCGAGACCGCGCCCGCGCCGGAGAGCGAGGCCACCCTGCCCCATCCGCTGCCGACGATCGCCTCGGTGTTCGCGCACGAAGACCTGCTCGAGCGGCCGAAGCGGGATGATGCTCCGTCTGCGCCCTATGACCTTACGCGCGAAGCGATGGAGTTTCCCGCCGGGCGCGACCAGCGGCTTCAGGCGCTGGCGCGCGGCGACGAGGGGTTCCTCCTGGCGCTGGCCTATTCCTCGCAGCGCGGCTGGGGCAACACCCACCCGCTATGCGGCGAGATCCGGATGGGCGACGTCGCGGTCGAGTTCACGCCCGACGAACTGGGCTTCCCGATCGAGATCGCAGACATTCCGATGACGGAGTGCCTCATGCTGTCGGGCTTCGCCTCGATCGATGGGGAATTGCCGCAATACACCACCGGATACGCCCTCACTTTCGGTCACAACGAGCGCAAGGCGATGAGCATGGCGATCGTGGACCGCGCGCTGCGGGCGGCCGAGTTCGGCGAGGAGGTGAGCGCCCCCTGCCAGGACGAGGAATTCGTGCTCTATCATTCCGATTGCGTGGAAGCCTCCGGCTTCGTGCAGCATCTCAAGCTGCCGCACTATGTTGATTTCCAGGCTGATCTTCAGTTCCTGCGCCGTCTGCGCCGGGAAGTCGCGGCCGCCCGCGCCGATGCGCAGGCCGCCACCCAGAAGGAGGCCGCCGAATGAGCGCGCGCGCCTATTCCTACGCCTACCTCGACGAGCAGACCAAGCGGATGATCCGGCGGGCCATCCTGAAAGCCCTCGCCATTCCGGGCTATCAGGCTCCGTTCGGCTCGCGCGAGATGCCGGTGCCCTACGGCTGGGGCACAGGCGGCATCCAGATCACAGCCGCGATCATCGGGCCGGACGATGTCTACAAGTGCATCGATCAGGGCGCGGACGATACCACCAATGCGGTCTCGATCCGGCGCTTCTTCGCCAGGATCGCCGATGTCGCCACCACCGAGGATACTGGCGAGGCCACCATCATCCAGACCCGGCACCGCATCCCGGAAAAGCCGCTGACGGATGGCCAGGTGCTTGTGTTTCAGGTGCCGCAGCCGGAGCCTCTGCGCGGGCTGGAGCCGCGCGAGACCGAGACCCGCGCCATGCACGCTTATGAGGAATACGGCCTGCAATATGTCTCGCTTTACGAGAACATCTCCGCGTTCGGACGGATTGCAGGCGGCGCGGGCTATCCTGTTCTGGTCGACGAGCGCTATCTGATGAGCCCTTCGCCGATCCCGAAGTTCGACAATCCAAAACTGCACATGGCCGAGGCGGTGTTGCTGTTCGGCGCGGGCCGGGAGAAGCGGATCTACGCCGTGCCGCCGCACACGCGCGTGCGCAGCCTCGATTTCGAGGATTATCCCTTCGAGGTGCAGCGCTGGGACGAGGCCTGCGCGCTGTGCGGGGCGACCGACAGCTACCTCGACGAAGTCGTTCTCGACGATCAGGGCAACAAGATGTTCGTCTGCTCCGACAGTCATCATTGTGCGGGGCGTCGCGCCGCCGGCCATGTCGGGCCCATGGCGGGTCATGCGCTGGTCCAGGACCAGACGGAGGCCGCGTGATGGCCGCGCTCGCCCGCCGGGCAGACCCTCAGGGACCGCTCTTGCGCGCCGAAGGCGTGACCAAGCTCTACGGCCGTATCACCGGCTGCCGCGACG
>JBIIUJ010000057.1:0-15105 GCA_044340025.1 Caulobacterales bacterium | reverse complement strand
TTCCTGGGCGCCAACAACATCATCACCGGGACGTTCTTCGACTCCTCGGGCAATGGCTCGAGCTTCGAGGGCGACAGCCACGAGATCCGCATCACCTTCGACAATGGCGGCCGTTGGCGCGGCTTCATCGGTGCGAGCTATGCCGAGACGACCGATCTCGACACCGGCACCACGAATGCGATCCCGCCCAATTCGACCGTCTTCCCGGTGAACGCCCCGGTTCCGACTCCTGGCACGGTTCTGGCGCCGGGCTTCAACGGCACGTTCGTGACGGTTCCGGGCGTCAGCTTCTCCTCGCGCACGTCGGCGCTTCTTCGGGAAGAAGAAAACACCTCCGTGTTCGCCTTCCTGTCGTTCGACGTGACCGACAATCTGATCCTGACTGCGGAAGGCCGCTGGCTGCAGGAAGACCAGGAACTGCGCGACCTCTTCACCTGCGACATCCTGCCTGGCGCGCCAGCCATTCCGCCGACCACGCAGGCGCCGCTGGCGTGCTCCGAGTTCACAGGCGCGCTGGCCGCCTTCCGGGGGCCGATCTCGGCAAATCCGTGGACGCAGACGCGCTCCAGCGACTATTTCGTCCCGCGGGTTTCGTTCACCTGGAACTGGGCGGAACAGCGGTCGATCTATGGCTCCATCGCCAAGGGCGTGAAGTCCGGCGGCCTGAACGGCAAGACGCCCTTCGTCGGCCAGCGTGGCTGGGAAGCCGAAGAGAACTGGACCTATGAGCTGGGCTCCAAGAACATCCTGTTCGACGGCCGCCTGCGCCTGAACGGCAACATCTTCTACACCGAGTGGGAAAACCTTCAGAACAACGCGGTCCGCCTCGGCGCCGACGGCACCCTGCCCACCACTTTCGCCATCCTGCTTACGGTCGTGGGCAATATCGGCGGCGTGGAAGTGCGCGGCGCTGAAGTCGACGGCGAATGGCTGATCACCGACAATCTGAGCGTCAACTTCGGCCTCGCCTACAATGACGCCTCCTATATCGACAGCGCGGTCTCCGACCGTGTGCGCCTGGCGCGGGTCTGCAACGGCACGGTCTGCCCTGCCAATGGCGCGATCGGCGGCAATCAGCTGGAGCGCACCGCCCCGTGGGACGGCGTGGTCGGGGTGAATTATGAGCGGCCGCTGTTCGACACCGTCGACTTCTACAGCCGCCTGGACCTCACCTATCAGTCCAAGATGTATGTGGACGAGACCAACGTGACCTTCGCGCCCGAGCGCGCGCTGCTCAACGGCTCGTTCGGCCTGCGTGGCGACAGCTTCGATCTTCAGATCTGGGGCAAGAACCTGCTGGATGAAGAATATGTCGCCAGCTCGCTCTGGTTGGTCGGCACCGGAGGCGTCGGCTCATCACAATATGCGACCTTCCTTGGTGAAAAGCGCACCATCGGGGCGACCCTGACGCTGCGCCGCTAAGCCGCCCTCTGGCGACGCCTCGCGCCCTCGGTCATGGTGGCCCCATGACCGAGGGCGCTTTGCGTTTAGGGCTCAGTCTGGGCCTGCTGATGCTGTTTGCCGCGCTGGAGGCGCTGGCCCCGGCGCGCGCGCGCCGCCTGAAAAGGCCCGCGCGCTGGGCGCCCAATCTGGGGCTGGGGCTGTTCAACGGGCTCTTGCAGCGGCTGATCGCGCCAGCGGGGGCGGCGGGCGCAGCCCTGTGGGCGCAAGGCGCGGGCGCAGGTCTGTTCAACCAGCTGGCGGCGCCAGACTGGGCGGTCTGGGCGGTCTGCCTGGTGGCTTTCGACCTGGCCCTTTGGGCCCAGCACCGCGCCACCCACGCCATCCCCGCGCTCTGGGCGCTGCACCGGGTGCATCACCTGGATGTGGAGCTGGATGTGACCACCGCCTATCGCTTCCACCCGCTGGAGATCGCCGTCTCGCTGGCGTGGAAAAGCGCAATCGCCGTGGCGCTCGGCGCGCCGCCCGAAGCGGTGCTGGTTTTCGAAGCGCTGGTGAACGCCTTTGCGCTGTTCAATCACGCCAACTGGCGGCTTCCCGCACGGATCGAGCGCGCGCTCGGCTGGCTCGTGGTCACCCCCGGCCTGCACCGCGTGCATCATTCAGTCCGGCCGGCGGAAACCGACAGCAATTTCGGCTTCTGCCTCAGCCTCTGGGACCGGCTGTTCGCAACCTTCCGCGCCCGCCTCGCGGATGCGGACGGCCCGTTGGGGCTGGCCGAAGCCCGAGGCAACGCCAGCCCTGTAGACCTGCTTCTGGCCCCTTTCCGCCCGCCCGGCCGCTAGAGCCAGGCCGCCATCAGCTTCGCGGCCTCGTAATAGACCGGCAGGCCAATGATGAGATTGAAAGGAAAGGTGATGGCGAGCGAACTCGTCAGATAGATGCTGGGATTGGCGGTCGGCAGCGCGGCGCGGCAGGCCGCAGGCGCATCGATGTAACTTGCGGAGGCCGCAATCGCGCCGAGCACGAAGGCCCCGCCCACCGAAAGCCCTGCAAGCGTGCCAAGCGCAGTTCCCGCCACGCCGAGAAAGAGCGGCATCAGCACCCCGAAGCCCAGCATGAAGGGGCCAACCTTGGCGAACTCGCGCATCTGGCGGGCCGCCGCCATGCCCATTTCCAGCAGGAACAGCATCAGCATGCCGCGGAAAATCTCGTCAAAGAAGGGCGAAACCTGGCCATAGCCTTCTTCTCCCGTGACAAAGCCGATCGTCATGCCGCCCGACAGCAGGATGATCCCGCGCCCGCGCAGACTGTCGAGGAAGAGCTCCTTGATGCTGGTCTCGCCGGAGGCGCGCGCCTCCTTGCCCATGTGCCAGCGCGCGATCAGCAGCGCCACGATCACGCCCCACTCCATCAGCGCGACGAGCGCGGGCATGAAGCCTTCGGCCGGCGTGTTCATCGCATTGGCGAAGCTGAGCGCGGCAAAGAAGGTCACCGAGGAGACCGAGCCGTAATGAGCCGCGAGCGCGGCGGCATTGGGCACATCGAACTTGCCGAGCCGCCTGAGCACCTCAAAGCAGATGAACGGGATGGCGAGGATGAGGATCACCGTCACGCCGATGGCGCCGGCCACCTGTTCCCACTGCACCTGGGAGAGCTCCATGCCGCCTTTCAGGCCGATGGCGAACAGGAGATAGACCGAGATGAATTTGAGCACCCCGTCGGGGAATTCGAGCTCGCTCTTCACCGCCGTAGCGATCATGCCGAGCGCAAACGCCAGCACGAGCGGCGAAATCAGATTAGTCAGAAGAATATCGAACCCGGCCACGCCAACGCCCCCTTGCAGTGCGCGGCGGGATTAGGGGCGCCCGGATTATCCGGGAAACAGATTTATCGGATAGGTCTTATCTGCGATATCGATATTATCAGGCCCGTATGTCGAAGACGAACACCCCCGCCGGATCAAACGCGACCGCCACCGCCTGACCCGGCGTGACGGACTGGCCAGGGCTGAGCCGGGCGCGCCAGACCGGCCCCGCTTGGCTCTCCGGCGTAATCAGGGCCCAGCGGTCGGGTCCGACGCCACGCACCTCCACCACGCGCGCGCCCTGCCCCTCATGCAGAACCAGACCTTCGGGCCGGATGGCGATCAGGCCGGGCCGGCCGGCCGGCGCACGGCCAAAGGGGGTGTCCGGTCCGCCGGGGGCGAGATTGAGCGGCCCGAAGGCCGCCGCCGCCGCCAGCGTGGCAGGAGAGGCATAGAGCGCTTCGGCCACGCCCTCCTGCACCACCGTGCCCGCGTCCATCACGGCCAGCCAGTCGGCCACATCAAGCGCTTCCTGCGCGTCATGGGTGACGAGAAGTGCGGTGACGCCCGCTCCCTTCAGCGCCTCGAAGGTGGCGGCGCGCACGTCTGCGCGCAGACCGGGATCGAGGCTGGAGAAGGGCTCGTCGAGCAGAACCGCACCGGGCGCAGGCGCCAGCGCACGCGCGAGGGCCACGCGCTGCTGCTCGCCGCCCGACAGCTCATGGGGGAAAGCGCCCGCCCGGTCTGCAAGCCCCACCCGCGCCAAACCGTCGAGCGCGCGGGCCCTGCGCTCGGTCGGGGCCAGCCGGTCGAGCCCGAAGCCGACGTTCTGGGCCGCCGTCAGATGGGGAAACAGCGCATAGTCCTGAAACACGAGCCCGATTCCGCGCGCTTCGGGCGGGATGACCAGCCCCGGGCGCGACAGCACGCGATCGCCCAGCCGCACCTCGCCCTCATCCGGCGTATCGAGACCCGCGAGAACGCGCAGAAGCGTGCTCTTGCCCGCGCCCGATGCGCCCAGAAGCGCCGTCACCTTGCCGGCTGGGGCGCTCAGGCTTGCCGCATGCAGGATCGCGCGCCCATCGGCGCGGCGGGTAAGGCGGCTTGCGGTGAGTGGAAGAGCAGTCACGCGGCGGCTTTTCGCGCCCCGGCGCGGGTGCGATCAAGCCCCCGGCTGATCCAGAGCACAGCCGGCAGCCCGGCCGCGACGATGAGCAGCGCCGGCCAGGCGGCCGCGCCCAGCCGCTCATCGGCGGCATAGGCGTGCGCCCGCACCGCCAGCGTGTCGAGATTGAAAGGGCGCAAAATCTTGGTGGCGGGCAATTCCTTCAGCGCCTCCACAAAAACCAGGAGCGCCGCAGCAGCCAGCCCAGGCAACGCGATCGGCAGATCAACCGCCAGAAACCGGCGGGCTCCGCGCGCGCCCAGCGCCCTTGCCGCGCGCTGGAGCGAGGGCGTCACCCGCGTGAGGCCGGCGTCCAGCGGGCCATAGCCGGCTGCGGCAAACCGGGCGGCATAGGCCCAGGCGAGCAGACCAATCGCGGCCGGCCCCGCCATCGCCGCCGTGGACCCGCCCGAAAGCGCCGCCACAACCCCGATCAGCCCGATCGCCACCACCGCGCCCGGCGCGGCATAGCCCAGCGTGGAAGCGTGCGCGAGCATCTGCTCCACCCGCCCGCCGGTGCGCGCCGCCGCCGCCGCGAGGCCCGCGATCAACAGCGCCGATCCAGCCCCCAGCGTGGCGATGGCGAGGCTGCCGCCCAAAGGCGCAGCCAGATCGCGCAGCGGCGGCCCATTCTCCAGCCCCAGCACGATCAGCCAGCCGACAGGCACGACAAAGCCCAGAAGCAGCGCAAGGGCGCAGGCGCCGCTCGCCGCCCAGGCGGCAAGACCGGACAGCGCCACACGTTGTGGCGCGCGCCAGCGGCTGGAGCCGCCGGCAAACGCCGCCCGCCCCCGGGCCAGCCGCTCGATCAGCACGAGGCCTGCCGCCAGTCCCACCAGAAACAGCGACAGACGCGCAGCAGCGCCCAGATCGCCCAGAGATTGCCAGGTGCGGAACACACCCACCGCCAGCGTCTGGGCGCCCAGATGGTCTGCCGCGCCATATTCGGCGGCGATCTCCATCGCGGCGAGCGCGGCGCCGGCAGCGATCGCCGGGCGGGCCAGCGGCAGGGCCACGCGCCCAAACGCCCCGCGCGCGCTTGCGCCAAGGGTGCGCGCCGCCTCCAGCGCGCAGATCGACTGGGCGGTGAAGGCTGCCCGGGCGGCGAGAAACACATAGGGAAAAAGCGTGACGACATAGATGAAGATCGCCCCGCCGAGCCCGCGCGTCTCGGGAAACCAGTAGTCGCCATAGGAGGCGCCGGTCAGGGCGCGCAGCGCGCTCTGAAGCGGGCCGGCGGCGTTGGTGAGGTCGGCGTAGGCATAAGCCGCCACATAGGCCGGCGCGGCGAAGGGCAGAACAAGCGCCCACTCATACAGACCCCGGCCTGGAAACCGCGTCATGGAGACAAGCCAGGCCAGCGGCGCGCCCACCAGCACGCACCCCAGCGTGGCAAGCCCAACCGCCAGCGCGGTCGCGCGCAGATACTCGCCCAGAAGCACGGTGCGCACATGCGACCAGGCCTCGCCGGCTGCGCCTGCGGCAAGGAATACGCCTGCGATCGGCGCGATGACGGCCAGGGCCGCGACGAGCGCGATCAGCCGCGGAGCCAACCGCGCAAGGCCCGGCGCCGCACCGGCTGGCGCGGGCGCAGCCAGCGTCACTTCCAGCCGGCCTGATCGTAGAGCTTCTGCGCCTCCGCCTGGCGGGTTCCCAGCACGGTGAGGGCGAGCGGATCCTGCTTGAAAGCGCCGAAGCCTTCCAGAACCGGATTGTCGAGCGCGCTGCCGGCCACCACCGGATACTCGTTGTTGGCCTTGGCCAGCAGGGTCTGGACCTCCGGCGTCAGCAGGAATTCCATGAACGCCACGCCATTGTCCCGGTTGGGCGCATGGGCGGCGAGCCCGACGCCCGTGATGTTCACATGCGCGCCCACGCCCGCCTGATCGGGGAAAGACAGAGCGCCCTTGGCGGCGGCGGCCTTTTCGGCCGCGCCATCGCTCTCCAGCACTCGCGCCCAGTAATAATGATTCGTCAGCGCCACCCCACACTGGCCCGCGCCGATGGCAAGGATCTGGTCTGTATCGCCGCCTTCCGGCGCACGGGCGAAATTCGCCACGACGCCCTTCGCCCAGGCGAGCGCGGCGGCGGCGCCCTCCCGCTCGATCAGGGCCGCCATCAGCGAGAGGTTGTAGATGTTGCCCGAGGAGCGCGAGCACACCATGCCCTTGAGCGCCGGATCGGCGAGATCAGCCAGCGTATCCACCTGGGCGGGCTGCACGCGGTCCTTGTCGTAAACGATCACGCGGGCGCGCGTGGCCACGCCATACCACAGGCCCGAGGGCTCGCGCAGATTGGCAGGCACGGCGTTGGTGAGCGCCGGCGTCGCAACAGGCTGAAGCACGCCGTCCTGCTGGGCGCGCCAGAGGTTGCCGGCGTCCACCGTCAGCAAAACGTCGGCCGGGCTCTTGTCGCCTTCCGCTTTCATGCGCGCCAGAAGCTCGTCGCCCTTGGCCTCGATCCGGTTGACGCGGATGCCGGTGCGCTCCTCAAACAGAGCGTAGATCTGCTCGTCGGCGTCGTAGTGGCGCGAGGAATAGATGTTGACCTCGCCCTTGGCGCCCGCCGCTGGCGCGGCCGCGCCGGCCTCCGGCGACTGAGCTTGCCCGCAGGCTGCAAGAGCCAGAAGCCCTGCCGCCGCCGCTGCCTTCATGATCCGCACATGCCGCCCCTTTGTTAAGAACGCTTCTCAATACAGAAAGGCGCTGCGAAGGCAAGCCGGCTGGCGGATCAGGCGTCGGGCGCGTCTCCGGCGCGGATCGGCTCCACCCGCAGGCCGGTGATCTGGTTGCGCTGCCGACGCAGCACCTGAAAGCGGTAGCCGTGGAAGGCGTAGCGCCGGCCAGGCTCGGGGATTTCCTGCGCGCCGTGGATGACAAGGCCCGCCACCGTCACGGCCTCCTCGTCGGGCAGGTTCCAGTCCATCGCACGATTGAGATCGCGGATCGGCACCCAGCCATCGACATTGACGCTGCCGTCCGGCTGCGGGCGCACGCCCTGAACGGCGATGTCGTGCTCGTCGGCGATCTCGCCCACGATCTCTTCGAGGATGTCTTCCAGCGTGATGAGGCCCTTCAGCGCGCCATACTCGTCCACGACCAGGGCGAAGTGGTTGCGCTGCTTCAGAAACGCGTTGAGCTGCTCCTGAAGGCCGGTCGTCTCGGGCACGAACCAGGGCTCGCGCATCACGCTGGCGACATCGACCGCGTCCATGTCGCCGCCGGCATGGGCGAGCGCGCGCAGGAGATCCTTGGCGTGCAGCACGCCGATGATGTTTTCCGCATCATCGCGATACAGCGGCAGGCGCGTGTGCGGGCTGGAGAGCACCTGGATCACCGTCTCGCGGGGGGGGAGATCGGCATCGATCACCCGCATGTTGCGGCGGTGGATCATCACATCGGAAATCTCGAGCTCGCGCAGGTCGAGCACGCCGCCGAGCTGATCGCGGTCGGATTTCGCCACCACGCCTTCCGAGGCGCGCAGGTCGATCGCGCCGCGGATCTCCTCGCGCGCGGTGTCCTCGTTGGCGGCGTCGTCCAGCCGGATTCCAAATACTTTCAGCGTGGTGCGCACGATCCACTGCACCGCCTCCACGATCGGGGCCAGCACCAGGACCGACAGCGCAGCCATGCCCGAGAGCCGCATCGCAGTCTCGTCCGGCTTGGCGAACGCGTAGGTCTTGGGCAGCACCTCGGCGAAGATCAGAACAAGGATCGTGACGATTGCGGTGGCTGCAACGATCACCACCCCGTCATTGCCGAACAGGCCGACCAAAAGCGCCGTGGTGAGCGAGCCCGCCAGCGTGTTGAGAAAGTTATTGCCCAGCAGCAGCGCGCCAATCAGCTTGTCGGGCCGCTCGATGAGGCGATTGACGCGGGCGGCGGCCTTGTCGCCATCCTTCTCCAGCCCGAACAGGCGCGGGCGCGAGGCCCCGGTCATGGAGGTCTCAGCTGCCGAGAAGAAGGCCGACAGCCCGATGAACCCCATGACGGCGGCGGCGGTAAGCCAGATCGTCGCGTCCATCAGCGAAGCTCCGCTTCCAGAAAAGCCCGGACATCCGCCGCACTGACGTCCTTGGCGATAAAGCTCGCGCCGATCGCGCGGGCGAGGATGAAGGTCAGGCGGCCGTCTTCCACCTTCTTGTCGTGCGCCATGGCGGCAAGCAGGCGGCCCGCCTCGAACGGCCCGCCCGGCGCGGCGCTGGGTCTGGCGAAGCCTGCCGCATCAAGGTGGGCGCTCACGCGGGCGGCGGCCTCGGGCGGGCAAAGCCCCTGAGCCGAGGAAAAGCGGTACGCCAGCCCAAGCCCAAGCCCCACCGCCTCGCCATGCAGCATCACGCGATCGTCGAACCCGATCTCGGCCTCGAAGGCATGGGCGAAGGTGTGGCCCAGATTGAGCAGCGCACGCACGCCGCCTTCGCGCTCATCGGCGGCCACTACCCGCGCCTTGGCGGCGACCGAGGTCTCCACCGCATGCGCGAGCGCAGCCGCGTCGCCCGCGAGAAGCGCGCCGGCATTGGCCTCGCACCAGGCGAAGAAGGCCGGATCATCGATCAGGCCATACTTCACGATCTCGGCATAGCCGGCCAGCCGCTCGCGCGCAGGCAGAGTGGCCAGCGCGTCGCGATCGGCCAGCACCAGGCGCGGCTGATGGAACAGGCCGATGAGGTTCTTGCCGGCGCGCGCGTTGATCGCCGTCTTGCCGCCCACCGAACTGTCGACCTGCGCCAGCAGCGTTGTGGGGATCTGGACGAAATCGATCCCGCGCTTCAGCACGCCGGCGCAGAACCCGACGAGATCGCCAATCACGCCGCCCCCAAAGGCGATCACGATGTCGCGCCGCTCCAGCTCCAGCGCCAGCAATTGCTCGCTCAACCGTTCCAGACCGGCCCAGCTCTTCTGCCCCTCCCCCGGCGGCAGGATGATGGCCGGCGCAGAAAGGCCGGCCGCCGTCAGGCTCGCCTGGAGCCGGGCCAGATGCAGCCCGGCCACCGTCTCGTCTGTCACGATCGCGCAGCGCCGGCGCGGCGCAAACGGCGCAATGAGACCGCCGGCCACCTCAAGCAGCCCTGCCCCGACCAGAACGTCGTAACTGCGGCCTTCCAGGGCGACGGGGATGGCGCGATGGCTCATCGGCGGGCCTCCAGCGCGGCGATGATCGCCTCCACCGTGCGCTGATGCGGGCCATCATCGCTGTCGATCACCAGATCGGCCTCGGCATAGATGGGATAGCGCGCCGCCATCAGCCGCTCCATGACTGCGCGCGGATCGTCGCCCTTCAGCAGAGGGCGATCATCGCGCCGGCTGACCCGCCGCATCAAGGTGTCGAGATCGGCGCGCAGCCAGATGGTGAACGCGCGCTCTTTCATCAAGGCGCGGGTCTCGGGGTCCATGAAGGCGCCGCCGCCTGTCGCCAGCACATGGGGCGGCTCGGCGGTCAGCAGCCGCGCGATCACGCGGCGTTCTCCACGGCGGAACTCCGCCTCGCCATGGTGGGCGAAGATTTCGGGGATCGTCTCGCCAGCGGCCTTGACGATCTCGTCGTCGGCGTCGCGGAAAGGCACGCCAAGCGCAAGCGCCAGACGCTTGCCCACGGAACTCTTGCCTGCGCCCATGAGCCCGACAAGCGCGAGCGTGCGCGACAGAAAAACCGACGTCTCAGACGCCTCGGACGGGGGCATGACCGTGGTGTTCTAGGGCCACGGCGGGCTGGCGTCTAGCGGGCGCCCCAGAGCATGCTGGCCGGGGTCCAGCCCTCGTAGCGCTGGCGCACCCGCAGCCGGCACCAGCCGTCCGAACAGGTCTCCAGATCCGCGATGACGCCTGCATGCAGAACCGCGCGCACCTTGGCGTCGGTCTGCGGGGCGGCGCGCAGGGGCACGCCCTCCGCCGCGGACGCGCGAACCATCACGGTCGGGCGGCTGGAGAGCAGGCGCTTGTGCATCCAGGTGACCTCGCCATCAGGATCGCGGACGCGCCGCCAGTCCTGGGTTTCGGCGATCACCTGCATCGGCAGCCCGACGCGCTGATAGGTCCAGACGACGCGATGATCGCGCGTCGGGCCGAGGCGGCCATGGGCCTCCTCTTCATCCAGGCTCTCGAACCGGGGCACCGGCTTGGAGGAAGGCGTGGGATGGCCCTGGGCAAGCGCAGCCGCGCCCCACCCAAGCATCATCGCCCCAGCCGCTCCTGCAATCGCCTTCATCACGCGCACCCCGCCTTGTGCGCCGCCAAGCTCGATTGTCAGGGTAAAGGCCGGCTTAACGCGCGCCTCGCTTGGCCTTGGGGCCGGCGGTTGCTAGGAGCCTGAAGGTTGAGACTGGGACGGGAAGATTTATGCCCAACACGCGTCTGAAGGTGATCGTCACCCGCAAACTGCCCGAGCCGGTGGAGACGCGGATGATGGAGCTGTTCGACACCGAACTGAACGCTTCCGACGCGCCCATGAGCTACGAACAGCTCGTCGATGCGGTGAGCCGTGCAGACGTTCTGGTGCCGACGGTCACGGATCGGATCGACAGCAAGGTGATCAGCCGGGCGGGCGAGCGGCTGCGCCTCATCGCGCAATTCGGCGCCGGGGTCGACAATATCGACGTCCAGACCGCCATCCAGCGCGGCCTCACCGTGACGAACACGCCCGGCGTCCTGACCGAAGACACCGCCGACATCGCCATGACGCTGATCCTGGCTGCGCCCCGCCGCATCGTGGAGGGCGTGAAGGTGGTGGAGGCCGACGAGTTCATGGGCTGGAGCCCCACCTGGATGATGGGCCGGCGCGTGGGCGGCAAGCGGCTGGGCATCATCGGCATGGGCCGCATCGGCCAGGCGGTGGCGCGCCGGGCCAAGGCGTTCGGGCTGCAGATCCACTATCACAACCGCAAGCGCGCGCCCGTCGCGATCGAGCAGGAACTGGAGGCCACCTATTGGGAGAGCCTGGACCAGATGCTCTCGCGCATGGACATCATCTCGGTGAACTGCCCGCACACGCCGGCGACCTATCACCTGCTTTCCTCGCGGCGGCTCCAGCTGATGAAGCCCTCGGCCTATATCGTGAACACCGCCCGCGGCGAGGTGATCGATGAGGCGGCGCTGGCCCGCATGCTGGAAGGCGGCCTGCTGGCTGGCGCCGGGCTCGACGTTTTCGAACACGAACCCGCGATCAATCCGAAGCTCAAGAAGCTGGCCAATGTGGTGCTGCTGCCGCACATGGGCTCGGCCACGCTGGAGGGCCGGGTGGAGATGGGCGAGAAAGTGATCATCAACATCAAGACCTTCGCCGACGGCCACAAGCCGCCGGACCGGGTGATCCCCGCGATGCTGTAGCGCGCCGAACGCGAAATCGGCGTTTGGCGCAGCGTGAATACGCGCGGGTCGCCCGAAACACAGGGCGCCGGAGCGCCCCTCACCGCCTGCGCCCTTTCGATGGCTTGACTGCTTTTTTTGGCTGAAGGCCGGATAAAGATATCCATCCTTCGAACATCTTGAGGTAATGACCTCAATCTTTTTGTGTTCTTTTGCTTGGCCTACGCTTCCGCTCAAGCACTGCGAGCGTGGACTATCCTTTCGCTTCAAGCATTCTCCCTTCCTTAACCAAATCCATCATAGCTCCGGGACAGGGTGACAAAACGGAGCGAGCGATGATTTTAAAAGCCTTTATGGATATGCCGGTAAAGGCCAAAGCGTCCACGATCTTTTCCGCGATCGGGGCGATCGTCATCACGGCATTTTCGCTTGTTGTCTGGAAGACTTTCGCAATCTACGACACATACCATCGAGTTGAGGAGATGGTCGAGTTCACAGAAGATACGCTGGGTATTGAGGCAGCCTTCCTCGAATTGCGTGTACAGACTCTTCGATACTCCGAGACGGGCGATCCGGCTTTCTTGCAAGCCGCCGAGAGCGAAGCGCGTGGGGTGACGCAGGCCGTTGCTGAAGTGCGCAGCATGACCACCAATGAAAACAAGATCGCCCGGCTAGCGGAGATTGAAAAGCTTGCCTCCGACTACATTGGCGTCGTTGTGCTGGCCGCGTCTGACGAAGCCCAGCGCGCCGAACGCAATCGGCTAGGCGGATCGGTCGAACCCCTGATCGAAGCGCTTGTGACCGCCGCCGACGAGCAGGAGGCGGCAGCCAACGCCGCGCTCGAGGAAGACATCGTTTTGCTGCGGACCGTCGCTCTGGGGGCGATGGGGCTGCTGGCGGTCGTCCTGATTGGCGCCGCGATTGCGCTGGCGCGCACGGTTTCGGCCCCGATCGCCCGCACCACGGCGCAGATGGAAGAAGTCGCCAAGGGCGATCTGAGCGTCAGCATCGATGATGTGGAGCGGCGCGACGATGTGGGCCGGCTGCGCCGGGCGCTGCTGGTGTTCATCGAGAACGCCCGCGCCGTGAAGCGGATGGAAGCCGAGCAGGAAGAGCTGAAGGCGCGCGCCGAGGCGGACAAGCGCACCCAGATGAACGCGCTGGCCGATGGGTTCGAGCGCTCGGTGCTGCAGGTGGTCGAGACGGTGGCGTCCGCCTCCACCGAGCTGCAGAGCTCGTCGGAGACGCTCGCGCGGACCGCGTCGGACACCTCCACCCACTCCTCCGCCGTGGCCCGCACCGCGGAAGTCTCGGCCTCCAACATCCAGACCGTGGCCTCGGCCTCGGAGGAGATGTCGGCCTCCATCGCCGAGATCGCCCAGCAGGTCACCCAGTCGGCCCAGATCGCGCGCGCCGCCGAGGAGCAGGCCGCCCGGACCAACGCCACCGTCGTCGCCCTCTCGGAAGCCGCCGGCAAGATCGGCGCGGTCGTCAGCCTGATCTCCGACATCGCCGCCCAGACCAATCTGCTGGCCCTCAACGCCACGATCGAAGCCGCCCGCGCGGGCGACGCCGGGCGCGGCTTTGCGGTGGTGGCTTCCGAGGTGAAGAGCCTGGCCGAACAGACCGCCAAGGCCACCGAGGAGATCTCCGCCCAGATCACCGGCGTTCAGGGCGCGACCAAGGAAGCCGTGGGCGCCATCGACGGCATCGCGCGCACCATCTCCGAGATCAACGAGATCGCCTCGGCCATCTCGGCGGCGGTGGAAGAGCAGATGGCCGCCGTGCGCGAGATCACCCGCAACACCGGCGATGTCGCGGCCGGCACCGCCGAAGTGACCCAGGCCATCGTCATGGTCCAGTCCGGCGCCTCCGAGACCGGCGCCGCCGCCGAACAGAGCCTCGGCGCCGCCCGCGAACTCGGCCTCCAGGCCAACCGCCTCCGCGACGAAGTCGAAGGCTTCCTGCGGACCATCCGAGCCGCCTAGGCTCTCACTCCCCCGCGAGAGCCAACGGCAAGAGGGCCGCCCCGCAAGGGCGGCCCTTTTCCAATTTGCGGCAACTTGTCGCAACAAGAGATTAACCTGTTTCTGGTCTTACTGTCGTCGTCGTGAGGTGTCGTATGCGTATCAAGACCATGGCAATTGCCGTCATTGCTGGCTGCACTGCCGTTACTGTAGCTTCTTTCGGGCTTGTTCTTTTCAAGGCCCGCTCGGCGCAGGCCAACGCGGAAAAGGTTGCAACGGCCGCGCAGATCCGTGTGGCGCTCTATGATGCAACGATCGATCTGTCGCTGGAGCGCTCGCTGACGCAGGTGGGACTGAACCTGCCAGGCCCCATGCCCACCGCTCTGCGCGATCTGCTGACGCGCCAGCGGGAAGTGGCGGACGGCGGCTTTTCCGAACTGGCCGCGCGGGTCGAAAGCGCGGAGATCGCGCAAGCAGAATCCTTCCTGAAGGAATTGGGCGCGGACCTCGCCACCATCCGGGACCTTCGATCGCGCGCCGATCCAGCCCTTGACGTGGCGGCGATCGCGCGCAACCCGGCCGACGTTTCCCAGATCCCGGCCAGCCTCAAGGCGTCGGTGGAGCAGGTGCGGTCGCTGGAGGCCAAGCTTCTTCCCGAGAACGCCATGATGTCGGCGGCCTTGCTGAACGCCGAGAAGGCCCAGCTTCTGGCCTGGCAGGTTCGGGAATATGGCGGACGGGAACGGACGCTGCTGGCGATCGCCACGGCGACCGGCGCGCCGATGAGTGAGATCGAGCTGCGCGAAGCCGCCTCTTTTGCGCAGCGCGCCGAGACGGCGCAGAGCGAACTGTTGCTGCTGCGCGCCCATCCTGAAACGCAACCCGCCCTCATCACAGCCATTGACCGCCTTCAGGACGCCTACTTCCAGTCCTACGGGAACACGCGGGAGCGTTTGCTCGCGGCAGCCACGACCGGCGCGTATGGCATGACCCTGGAGGCGTTCTTCGCGGAATCCTCCGAGGCGCTCTCCGCCGCGGAGACCCTGGCGACCACAGCAGGAGAGGCGGCTTATGCAGCCGCCAGCGCCAAACAGGCGCAAGCCCAGCAGGAAATAGCCGTCACGCTCTCGCTGAGCGCCCTCTCGCTGCTCATGATGGGGGTTTTGGGCTGGTTCCTGCTGAGACTTGTGGTTCCCCGGATAGGGCGGCTTTCCGAAGAGATGCGCCTGCTCGCCCAGGGGGAGATCGACCGCGATCTCGCCGAGTGCATGACGGCCGACGAACTCGGCGACATGGGCGCCGCGCTCAAGGTGTTCCAGGACAATCAGGTGCGCATGCGCGCGATGGAATCCGAGCAGGAAGAGCTGAAGGCGCGCGCCGAGGCGGACAAGCGCACCCAGATGAACGCGCTGGCCGATGGGTTCGAGCGCTCGGTGCTGCAGGTGGTCGAGACGGTGGCGTCCG
>JBIIUJ010000186.1:0-4403 GCA_044340025.1 Caulobacterales bacterium | reverse complement strand
TGGACCGGAAGTGAAGCAGGACGCGATCGACGCGCTGTTCGACACCGGCGAGAAGGTTGGCCAGGACGCGATCGACGCGTTGTTCGACTAGGCGCGCGCGCTAGTCCGCCCGGCGGCCGCCGATGCGGAGCCGGGCGCGTGTGCGCTGGCGAACGGGCAGGGGCGGGCGCGTGGCGTCGGCTCTTGCAGCAGACTGGATTTCCAGCCGGAACGCCTCGCGCTTGTCGTGGATCGTGGCGATCACCGGGCCCGCTGGCATGCCGATATCCAGAAGCACGGCCTCTCCAAGCAGGAGGCTCGCTTCGGTCGTCTCGGGAACGGCGTCGGTTGCGCCCTTGGCGTAGAGCCGGCCGGCGTGGCGGGCGTCACGGGCGCGCGCCACAATGATCAGATCATCACGCACCGCGCGCGCAGCGGCCACCACCTCCTCGGTCATTGCTGCTGAATCCATGGTCACCACAAGGGCGCGCGCCGCGCGCAGACCGCACCGCTCCAGAAAGTCCGGCCGGGCCAGATCGCCGTAGAAAACCGGTTTGCCCTGCTTGCGCGCTCGGGCCACGGCGTCGGGGTCGCGGTCGATCGCAAGATAGGGCACGGCGTGCTGCTCCAGCAGGCTCGCCACCACCTCGCCCACCCGGCCATAGCCCGCGATGATCACCTGCCCGGCCTCGAGGCCCTCGGCAGGGGGCTCCGGCTGCGGTTCGACCCGGGTCTGGCGGCGGGCGGCCAGCTTCTGGCCAAGCGCCGCGAGCAGCGGGATCAGCGGCATGGTGAGCGCAGCCACAAGTTGGGCGGCATCGGCCGGACCATCGGCCACCAGGCCGGCGGCGAGCGCGGCCGCCATCAGCACGAAGGTGAACTCGCTGCCCGGCGCCAGCAGCAGCCCCGCCTGACGCGCAGCAACCGGGGAAACGCCGAACAGAGGCCCCGCCAGCCCAACGATCAGCGCCTTCGCCGCGATCAGACCGGCCGAGGCGGCCAGGATCGTCACCGGCATGGACGCCAGAAGGCTCACATCGATGCCAATCCCGATCGTGATGAGAAACACGCCGAGCAAAAGCCCCTTGAACGGCTCCACCAGCACCTCGATCTGGCGGCGATACTCAGTCTCAGCGAGCAGGATGCCGGCCAGCAACGCTCCCATGGTCATGGAGAGACCGGCAGACACGGTGGCTACCCCGGCGCCCAGGATCAGCAGCAGACACGCCGCCATGAACAGCTCCGGCGATCCGCTGCGCGCGACGGAGCGAAACAGCGGCCGCACCAGAATGCGCCCCACCGCAAGCACCACTGCAATCGCCGTCGCGGCCTGAAGCATGGCGGTTCCAAAGGCCGCCCCCGTGAGCGCACGTTCGCCCACAGCCAGAAGCCCGATCGCAAACAGGATCGGCACCACCGCCACATCCTGAAACAGCAGGACGCCGAGGCTCGCCCGGCCGGTGTGGGAGGCGAGGCGGCGCTCCTCCGACAACACCTGGATCACGACCGCGGTGGAGGACATGGCGAGCGAGAGCCCGATCACGGCCGCGCTCTGCGCCGGCAGGCCGCCGGCCATGCACACCCCGGCGATCAGCGCCGCGCTGGCCACCACCTGCACCGGCCCCAGCCCGAACACGAGCCGCCGCAGCGCCTTCAACCGCTCGAAAGAGAGCTCCAGCCCGATCATGAACAGGAGCAGCACGATCCCGAAATCAGCGAGCTGGCGGATGGCCTCGTCGTCGGTGATCGTCACCCACGAGAGCCAGGGCGCAAGGCCGGTGAGCGCGCCCAGCCCGTAAGGCCCCACCACGACCCCCACGGCGATGAAGCCGATCACGGGGCTGAGCTTCAGCCGCAGAAACACCGGGATCACGACGCTGGCCGCGCCGAGGATCACAAGAGCTTCCCGAAACTGCGCAACGTCTGAAGGGCCGGCCATCGCCGGCTAGAGTGACGGCCACCGGGCGCTCGGGCAACCAGGGGGGCGGAGTGGAGGGCTATTGAGGATGAGAATTGTCTTCAGAGAAATCGCCAGCGTTTCCGCGCCTCTTTCCTTTCGCTAGTCTTCGGGATCGGAGAATCGCATCCATGAGCGAAAACACCATTGCCTTTCGCCCCTGGATGGAGGCGCAGCCGAAAGAACTGAGGCTGAAAGCGGGCGTGTTCGCGCCGCAGGAGGAATGGGCCTGGGAACGGATCGCTCGGGGAGAGCTAGCCGACATGGCGATGTTTGACCCAAGTGCGGATCGCAATGCTGCGGATTGGTGGAAAGGCAACCCGGCTGGCCGGCAGCCAGATCCGAGCAGTCCCCAAACCTTCACAGACCACCACATCCTGAGCGAGCGCTTCCTGCGCACGGTGATCTTCCATGAACCCTATGCCAGCGGAGCGGAGCGACCGGGTGTGCGGGTTGCACACGCCTGGTTGAAGGAAGAAATAAACTGGTCCGGCCGCTCGACCAAAGGAGAGTTGTGGCTGAAGGGATGTCGTTTTGACCGGGATGTCTATCTGCAGGACTTGGTAATTGAGAAAGCGCTAGTTCTACAGAGCTCATTTCTAACCGGCAACTTGTATGCAGATCGGATGCGAGTAGGCTCTGGTTTATTCTTAAACGAAGGCTTTTCGACTGTAGGGGAGCTGCGCCTTTTGGGATCAAAGGTTGGCGGCGACATTGCACTGAATAGTGCCAGACTTCATCATGTACTAAACGCAGATGGGTTAGAGGTCAGCGGCGCACTGATTTGTAGTGCAATGCGATGTGTTGGCGATTTGAGATTAATTGGAGCGAAAGTTGCAGGCAGCGCAGATTTCACAAGTGCCCAATTCGAAAGGGCACTACGCGCGGATGGTCTGAGCGTCGGTGGGGTTGCGTTTTTTGTCGACGGATTTGCTGCGAGGGGCGAGGTGCGTCTCGTACGCGCAACGGTTGGCGGTAATGTGATTTTGGATGGCGCGACGTTGGGGCGCGCGCTGAACCTCGACGGACTTGAAGCCCGGGGCAGTGTGTTCCTTCGGAGCGGGTGCCGCTTGAACTATGTCTCGTTGGTAGGGGCCAAGATTGGCGGCAATGTCCAGCTCAGCGGATCGACACTCCAAGGCAAGATCGACCTGACCGGGGCGAGGATCGACAACGCATTGGAACTGGCGCAGTTGCCCGGAACCGAACCAATTTGGGGAGAGGGCGCTGAACTAATCCTGCGCAATGTGAGTTGCGGGGCGCTGGCGGGGAGGCTTGCAGCCTTCCGCCGTGTCCGGGATGGCAAAGCCGAGAGACATCATTTCCCCAAGCTGGATCTCGTTGGCTTGCACTATGCAAATCTCGGCAGCATGCAAGCCGAGCAGAAAGACACGCTCGCCGGCGTAGAGGACGTGAAAGAACTGGTCGCCCTTCTGGAGGCCGGCGGCGACGGCGCCACCTTCACGCCCGGCCCCTATCAACAACTGGCAAGGGCTCTTCGCCATATGGGCCACGACGAAAGGGCCGATGAGATCATGATCGCCATGAAACGACATGAGCGGGCTTGCGTGTCATGGGCACGCCAGCCCTTGTCCAAACTCTGGCTCTATCTCCTCGATGTGTTCAGCGGCTTTGGATATCGCAATCACCGCGCGCTCGGCTTGTTCGCCGTCGTTGTTTTGCTCTCCTGGGGCGGAGGGCTTGGTCTGAGTGGGGCTGTGTTCACGCCCACTTCGGAAGGGTTTGACAACGTGGTTCGGTGGTTCTGGTTCGCGCTCGGAAACGCCACCCCGCTGATCACGCTCGACGACGCGCATCGGACATTTTTGTCGGAGCAATTCGGCGCCGAATCAAACCGTGTGCCGCTGAGCGTGGCGAGCGCTTTCTACGCAGCCAAAATCTTCGGCTTCGTGATCCTGTCCTACTACGTCGCGAGCGTCACTGGCCTTGCCAATCCCCGCAGGGAGTGACTACCCGCCCGCTCACACCGTTTCGTTGATCCAGTCGGCGATGCGGCTCTTGGCCATGGCGCCCACCTTGGTGGAGACGACCTGGCCGTCCTTGAAGATCATCAGGGTGGGGATGCCGCGGACGCCGTAGCGGGAGGGCACGCCGGGGTTCTCGTCGATGTTCACCTTGGCCACCGCGATCTTGCCCTTCAGCTCGGTGGAGATTTCATCGAGCGCCGGGGCGATCTGGCGGCAGGGGCCGCACCATTCCGCCCAGAAATCCACCAGAACCGGGCCGTCAGCCTTCAGGACATCGGCTTCAAAGCTATCGTCGCTCACCTTCAGGGTGGACATGGCGGGCTTCTCCCAGGGGCGCGGTTGCGCGGTCAGAAGTCGGATGTAGGCGCAGCGAGCGGCCCCCGCAAGGCGGCGTCCAGCGCGGCCTGCGGCAGTTCCATCAGGCGCGGTCCGTCCGTCCAGATCAGCGCGCAGCGCACCGGCCGACCGGGAAACACCCG
>JBIIUJ010000185.1:0-4409 GCA_044340025.1 Caulobacterales bacterium | reverse complement strand
TATGTAAGTATTAAAATAATCATGTATTGGATAACTTGCATTCTCTTTTATAGCTTGATATATGACCTCTTTAATGTAAGCTGTCGTTCCGAACTTATTTTCTTCAACGCTCGATGGCAATATGGCTCTATATATAGAGTGATGTCCTTTGGTGTATTCTGAGTAGTCATTCATTTGAGACAGTGGCGTTAGCCAAATTGATTTGCTGCTCAAAATACCACTAAGGCCGGAAAAAGATGTATAGTGACACAGGTATTTGGGAAATGAGAATTCAGAAACATGGCTTTCCCCAAACATGTGCTCAAGGACGGCTTGATTAGCTGCATTCCATGCAGCTTCAATTGGATCTGAATCATTTGTGCTCATTATGCACCCCAGCTGCTGTACCTAATGCATCGGCGGCAGGTCGAACGCGCGGCAGACGTCGCTTTGTCGTGCGGCGTCGGCGCGGGCGAAGGCTTCCGGCCTGGGGGCCAGACGGCGCACCAGCACCAGGCCCCGGTCGCTTGGCAGGCGCACCACGGTGAAGCCGTCGGGCGCGATCAGCGGGGTGCGCCCGCCCACGATCATCAGCCGCGCGCCCGCCACGCCCATCCGCGCATCGTTCAGCGTGAAGACGTTGTCGGTCTGGGCGTCATAGAGCGCGACGGAGACATAATCGCCCCAGGGCGCCACCTCGATCCGCACGGGCGCGACCGACACATCGATGGCGCAGGAGGAATAGGCGAGATCGGGCGATGAGCGCACGATGCGCTGTGTTTCGGGCGTCACGCGCGGGGCGTGCGTCCAGGTGTTCCAGCCGCCCGCCGCCTCTGCAATCGCGTCCATCGCCACGCCCATGATGGCGCGCGGTACGCTCGCCACCGCCAGCAGATGGCCCAGAGCGGCGGCCGCCAGACCGAACAGCACGGGCTTGATCCAGCGGTTCATGCCGCCCCCCCGCACGAGAGCTTGCGCACGCTGGGCAGCGCCAGCGCCGCCAGCGCCGCATCGGTCTGGGCCTGCGGGTTGTAAAGCCGCAGCATCAGGATGGGCGCCGCCGCGCCATTCGACGAGAGCCAGAGCCCATCGCCGCTGCGGGCCGGGCCCAGCGTGGCGCGCCATGCGCCCTCGGCGGCGGGGCCAAGGCGCGTCTTGTCGAGCGAGGCGGCGTCATCGTCGTTGCGCGCCAGCATCTGGTCTGCGCCATAGACGGTGAGCGACCACCAACGCGCGGGGATCGGCCCGCCTGCGATCTCGTAGCTGCAGGCCCCGTCCAGCGGGGCGCCCGTCTCATCGACGGCGCGGTCGAAATAGACCGTCTCCTCGCGCGTCAGGGCCAGCAGGCCCACCCGCGCCACGCGGGCGCGGGTCCAGGGGTCGGCGGCCGGCTGGCCGATCAGCGGATTGGTCGCCCACTGGCCGCTTTTCAGCGCCGCACCCCCGCCGATCAGCCCGCCCGTGAGCGCGAGGCCCGAACCCGCGCCCAGCACAAGCCCGATCGCTCCGCACAGCGCCCAGCGCCAGACGCCTTCCACCTTCTTGCGTTTCATGGCCGCAGTTGTCTGGCGCCGCCGCCGCTTCTGCAAGCGCCGCATCGCCCCGTCATCCCGGAGGGCGCGCAGCGCCCATCCGGGACCTCTGTGGGGCTTCGTTTTGCGGGAGGTCCCGGATCGGGCCTTTGGCCCGTCCGGGATGACGGGGGTGTCACCCCGCCCGGAAGAACTCGTGGATGCGGCGGGCGAGGGCGGCGTCCACGCCGGGCACGTCTTCCAGATCAGCGAGGCCTGCCCGCGCCACGCCCCGCGCCGAGCCAAAGCGCGCCAGAAGCGCCTTCTTTCGGGTGGGGCCGACGCCGGAAATCTCGTCCAGCGGGTTTCGGGTGATATCGGCAGAGCGCTTGGCCCGATGGGCGCCGATGGCGAAGCGATGCGCCTCGTCGCGCAGGCGCTGGAGGAAGTAGAGCACGGGATCGTTGCGCTCGAGCCGGAAGGGCGGCTTGCCCGGCAGGAAGAAGCGCTCGCGCCCGGCGTCGCGCTCCACGCCCTTGGCGATCGAGACGATGGCGATGTCGTCGTCCACGCCCGCCTCGCGCGCGCAGTCCAGCGCCACGGCAAGCTGCTGCTCCCCGCCGTCGATCACGATCAGGTCGGGCCAGACGGGCTCCTCCTCCTCGTCTTCGCGCGCCAGCCGGGCGAAGCGGCGGGTGAGCACTTCGCGCATCATGGCGAAATCGTCGCCGCCCTTGGCGTCGCGGATCGTCCATTTGCGATACTGGCTTTTCTCGAAGCCGTCCGGGCCGGCCACAATCATGCCGCCCACCGCATTCGCGCCCTGAATGTGGCTGTTGTCATAGACCTCGATCCGCTCGGGCGGGGCGTCGAGGCCGAAGGCTTCGGCCACGCCCGCCAGCAGCGTCGCCTGGCTGCCGCTCTCGGCGAGCTTTCGGCCCAGCGCCTCGCGCGCATTGGTGAGGGCGTGATCCATGATCTCGCGCTTTTCGCCGCGTTGGGGTGTGCGGATCTCCACCCGCCCGTCTGCCTTCAGGCTGAAGGCCTCCTCCAGCAGCGCGCGGCCCGGCGGCTCGTGCGAGGCGAGGATCAGGCCGGGCGGGGGCTTGTCGTCATAGAATTGGGCGAGGAAGGCGTCGAGGATCTCGCCCGGCTCCGCGTCGCGGTCGTGCTTGGGGAAATAGGCGCGATTGCCCCAATTCTGGCCGGCGCGGAAGAAAAACACCTGAATGCAGCTCTGCCCGCCTTCCAGCGCGATGGCGAAGACATCCGCCTCCTCGAACGTCTGCGGGTTTATCCCCTGAGCGGCGCGAATGGCGGCGAGCGCGCGGATCCGGTCGCGCAGGCGGGCGGCGCCTTCAAAGTCCAGTGCATCGGCGGCGGCGTGCATGTCGGCGGCCAGCCGGTCCTGAAGGTCCGCCGATTTGCCGCGCAGAAACGCCGTGGCTTCGGCCACCAGCCCGCCATAGGCCTCCGGGCTCACCAGATCCACGCACGGGGCCGCGCAGCGCTTGATCTGGTGCAGCATGCAAGGCCGCGAGCGACCCTCGAACACGCTGTCGCTGCACGAGCGCAAGAGGAACGCCTTTTGCAGCGTTGTCAGCGCGCGATTGACCGCCCAGACGCTGGCGAACGGGCCGAAATAGTCCGTATCCGCCTTGCGCGCGCCGCGATGCTTGGCGAGTTGGGGCGCGCGGTGATCCTTGCGGATCATGATGTAGGGGAACGACTTGTCGTCCCGCATCAGGATGTTGAACCGGGGCTTCAGCCGCTTGATGAGGTTGGCTTCAAGCAGCAGCGCCTCGGTCTCGGTGGCCGTGACCACGAACTCCATCGCCGCGGTGGCGTTGATCATCCGGGCGATGCGGTTGGAATGGCCCGTGCCCTTGGCGTAGCTCGCCACGCGCGCCTTCAGGCTTTTGGCCTTGCCGACATAGAGAACCTCGCCGTCCGCGCCGATCATGCGATAGACGCCCGGCTTTGCGGGCAGGCGCTTCAGGTGATCGCGGATCACCTCCACGCCGATGACGGGCGCGCCGGGGGCGGCTTCCTCTGGCAGAGCGGTCAGATCGGGCAGGTCGGGGCGGTCGGCGCTGGCCATGCTCCCGGGGTGGGGATTTTCGCGCGCGAGCGCAAGGGGCGGGGGTGGCGATGACGCCTCGGCGATGGTTTCTGAGAACGCCCTCCCTCCGGAAAGGCCGGAGCCCAGATCGCAAAGCGGGACGCTTTAGGACCTGGATCGCGGCCTTCGCCGGGGGGGCGCAAGCCTTTTCCTCAGAAAGCCTCGCGCTGCTCCTCGCCGCCTGCCCCCACCCCTTGGCGTAGTCGACGAGCCGTCTTTCAGGGCGAGGGCGCAGCGCGAGCCCATTAGTGGGCGAACGCGGCCTGATGGCGTCGACGGAGCTGTTGGGCGATCAGGCCGAAGCCGAGGATCATCAGCATCCAGGTCGACGGCTCGGGGATGACCCCAACCCGGCCGATGGTGACATTGTCGAGGGAGAAGTGCGTCCCGACGCCGCCAAATTTGGCGTTGGTTCCGCCGCTGGAGACGAACCGGACGGTATCGATTCCGCTCCAATTGAACACCGAAAAAACGGGCCCGCTAGTGTTTGCCACCACATTGCGGCTGAACACCACCGTGCCGCCGTTTCGCCCTTCGATCAGGATGTTCAGCCCATCATTCCATGCACTCGTCAGGTAAAGAGACCACAGCGTGAAGGCGCTGGCCGAAGAAAAAGACGCGGGATCGCCGGCGGCATTAAAAGCCACGTTCCGAGCACTGACAATTCCGTTGACGTAACCTTGGAACGGGAAGCCAAAGGCTAGAGCGGTTTGCCGCCTTTGTGAATCGGCGGGGATTCCCAAATCGGCCATGAGGTGATTCAAGCTGTCTGCTGGCGAAGGAGGCTGGCGGATATG
>JBIIUJ010000184.1:0-4423 GCA_044340025.1 Caulobacterales bacterium | reverse complement strand
CGGCTGTGTCGGGGTCTTCCAGCACCAGGCCCTCCGAGGAGGTGTGCAAAAGATTGGCGTCGATGGAGAAGGGGGCGTCCTGCTCCTTGCCCTTGGCGATCTCGATGCCATGCGTCTTGGCGTAAGCGATCAGGTCCGGCCGGCCCTGGAAGCTCCACTCCCGCCACGGGGCGATCACGGTCACATCGGGCTTGAGGGCGTAATAGGACACCTCGAACCGGACCTGATCATTGCCCTTGCCGGTTGCGCCATGACAGACCGCATCGGCGCCGACCATGTTGGCGATCTCGATCTGGCGCTTGGCGATCAGCGGCCGGGCGATCGAGGTGCCAAGCAGATAGACGCCCTCATAAAGCGCATTGGCCCGGAACATGGGGAAGACGAAATCGCGCACGAATTCGTCGCGCAGATCGTCGATGAAGATGTTTTCCGGCTTCACGCCGGCCTTCAGCGCCTTCTCCCGCGCGGGGCCCAGCTCCTCGCCCTGGCCGAGGTCTGCGGTGAAGGTCACCACCTCGCAGCCATAGGTCTCCATCAGCCACTTCAGGATGATGGAGGTGTCCAGCCCGCCCGAATAGGCGAGCACCACTTTCTTCACGGACTTGGGCGAGGGCATAGGCGAGGGCTCCCGAAACGGCGAGGGGCAGGAAACGCCCGCCTGTAGCGCGAGTGTTCCCCTAGGGGTAGCCGGTCTTGCGGGCTCAGCCCCAGTCCGCGATCGCGGCGACCTCTTCTTTCAGCGCGGCCAGCCCGTCGCCGGCATGGGCCGAGACGGCCAGCACGCGCGGGAAAGCGGCGGGTCGCTTGGCGATCCCTGCCACTGTTTCAGCTTCCACCTTGGCGATTGCAGCCGCCGTCAGCTTGTCGGTCTTGGTCAGCACGATCTGATAGGAGACGGCGGCCTCATCCAGCATCGCCATGACGGCGCGGTCCGGATCTTTCAGGCCATGGCGGCTGTCGATCAGCAGGAAGGCCCGCTTGAGAGGCGCGCGCCCGCGCAGAAAGTCGCGCGTCAGCGCGCTCCATTGGGCAATCGCAGTCTTGGAGGCCTTGGCGTAGCCATAGCCCGGCAGATCCACCAGCCGCAGCAGCGCCCGGCCCTCCCGGCTGGAAAACAGAAAGCAGTTGAGCTCGCGCGTGCGGCCGGGCTCGGAAGAGGCCCGCGCCAGCTGCCGGCGATTGCACAGCGCATTGATCAGGCTGGACTTGCCCACGTTGGAGCGGCCCGCAATCGCAATCTCGGGCGGCCCGGCGGGAGGGAGGCCCGCAAGCGTGGTCGCCCCGCGCTCGAACACCGGCTCGATGCGAAACAGCGCCTCGCCTTGCGTGATGTCAGGCCGCGCAGGTTCGGGGCCGGCGCTCACGATGCGCTGGAGGCTTTCTTGCCGAACGTCTTGGCGATGAAGGTGTCGATCGGGTTTTCCACCTTCATCCTGTGCATGATCACATATTGCTGGATGATCGTGAGGATGTTGGACCAGATCCAGTAGATCACCAGGCCGGCGGCAAACCCCGCGAACATGAACACGAACAGGAACGGCAGGATCATCAGGATCTGCTGCTGCATCGGATCGGTCGCGGGCGGCTGAAGGCTCTGCAACAGCCACATCGACACGCCATACACGATCGGCAGAACGCCCACGGCGAGGAAGGCGCCGATCATCGGCCAGCTGGTCGGATCAAACGGCAGAAGCCCGAACAGGTTGAAGATCGTGGTTGGGTCCTTGGCGGACATGTCCACGATCCAGGTGCCGAAGAAGGGCGCATGGCGCATCTCCAGCGTGACGGTCAGCATCTTGTAGAGCGCATAGAAGATCGGGATCGGGATCAGCATCGGCAGACAGCCGGCGAGCGGATTGATCTTCTCGGTCTGGTAGAGCTTCATCATCTCCTGTTGCTGGCGCGCTTTGTCAGCGGCGAAGCGCTCCTGGATCTCCTTCATCTTGGGCGCGACGAGCCGCAGCTTCGACATGCCCTCATAGCCTTTGTAGACCAGCGGGAAGGTCAGGATCTTCACCACCACGGTGGTGAGCAGGAGCCCGATGGCGAACGACCCGGAGAGCTTTTCCAGATTGGAGAGCAGCCAGAAGAACGGCTTGGTCAGGAACCAGAAATTGCCCCAGTCCACCACGTCCTCGAAGCGGGGCAGGTTCAGCGTCTCCTGGTAGGATTGCAGCACCGCCACCCGCTTGGCCCCGGCATAGAAGCGCTGGGTATGCTCCACGCTTTCGCCGGGCGCGAGCGCGCGCGGCGTGCCGACAAAGCTGGTCTCGAAGACTTCGCCCTGCGTGGTGCGGGTCACGCGGAAAGCGGCGTCGCCCTTCTCGGCCTGATCGGGCACGATCAGCGCGGCCCAGTATTTGTCGGTGATGCCAAACCAGCCGCCGGTGGAGGAGAGCGCCACGCTCTCGCCCTTCTCGAGCTGCTGGTAGGTCTTCATCTGGAGCTTGTTGTCGAAGACCCCGATCATGCCCTCGTGCAGGATCATCAGCCGGTGCAGGTCGGCCGGAACGGCATGGCGGCGCAGCGAGGCATAGGGCGTGATCGCCGCCTGCGCCGCGCCGGTGTTCGTCACCCGGTCGGTGATGGTGAACATATAGTCGTTGTCGACGGCGATGGTGCGCGCAAACGTCAGGCCGGAGGCCGACTGATAGGTCAGCGTCACGGGCGTGGCGGGCGTCAGCTTGGCGCCTGCGGGGGCCGTCCAGACCGTGTTTGGCCCTGGCAGATCGCCGGCGCCCTGACCATCCGCCCCGGTCCAGCCGAAGAAGCTGTAGAAGGCCTGATCCACGCCCTGGGGATGCAGGAAGGTGACTTCGGGGGCGTTGCGCTCCACCGAGACGCGATAGCGCTTGAGATTCAGCGCATCGAACCGGGCGCCGGAAAGCGCGATGGACCCGTCAAGCCCGGGGCTGTCGATCTCCAGACGGGCGGATTTCGCCAGAGCTTCCGCCCGGCTCACCACCGGAGCGGCGGCCCCCGCCGCCGGCGCGTCTGCCGCCGCTGCTTCCGCGGTCGCCGTTTGCCCCGCCGGGGGGGCGGCTTGGGCGATGGCCGCCTTCTCCGCCTCTGCGCGGGCGCGCTCGGAGCGCACCTGCGGCTCGACATAGAAAACCTGGAACAGGATCAACACGCCAAGCGAGAGCACGACGGCGAGCAGAAGGTTCTTGTTGTCCTGGGTCATGGGCTTTCTTTGGGACGGTCAGACGGCGGCGCGGCGGCGTCTTGCCTGTCCAGCGCGCGCGAGAGCCTTTGCAATGCGGTCTGCGCCTCGTCAAGCAAGCGCCCCCACGGCGCGACAGCGGTGCGCGGGTTGGCGATGAACACATAATCGACACCGGGCCTGCCGTGACGGGGCAAAAGCGCGCGGGCGATCTCGCGCAGGCGGCGCCGGGCGCGGTTGCGGACCACCGCCCCGCCGGTCTTCTTCGAGGCGGTAAGGCCAAAACGAACAAGCGCGCCGGCCTCGGGGCTGCGGCGCGCTTGCACGAGCATGCACTGCGATCCGGCCTTCAGACCCTGGGCGCAGGCAAGAAACTGGCGCCGGACGGTAAGCCGCCCCAGCAGCGCCGGGGCGCTGTTCAGGCGCTCAGGCGCTTGCGGCCCTTCGCCCGGCGGCGGGCCAGAACCTTGCGGCCGCCCACCGTCGCCATGCGGGCGCGAAAGCCGTGACGGCGCTTGCGCACCAGTTTGGAGGGTTGGTAGGTCCGCTTCACGGTCTGGCTCCCTGGCCACGTCGGGTGTTCTCGAAAATGAGCGCGGGTGACTACAGAAACCACCCCGCCGGGTCAAGGGCGGGGCTGCGCGAGCGGGGCTTTCGGCTAACCCTGCGCCACAGGCCGCAGGCGCAGGCCGAGCGCCTTCATGACCTTCAGGACGGTGGCAAGCTCCGGATTGCCCGCCTCCGAGAGCGAGCGGTAGAGCGACTCCCGCGATACGCCCGCATCGGTTGCAATCCGCGCCATCCCGCGCGCTCGGGCCGCGTCCCCCAAGGCCGCCGCGATCAGCGCCGGATCGCCATCAGCGAACGCTTCTTCAAGATAGGCTGCGATGTCGTCCGGCGTCTCAAGAAAGTCGGCCGGATCGAAAGGGCGTGTCTCAAGAGCCATCAGGCGTTTCCTTCCAGTGGCGCGCCAGTCATAGAGCGCTGGCGATGTCGGCGTCCTGGGTGCTCTTTGTCCCCGCCTTCAGCACGAGAGCAAGCCTGTCGCCATGTTGCAGATAGTAAACGCGATACCCTTGACCTTCTTGAATCCGAAGTTCGCTCACCCCTTCTCCGACCGGTTTCACATCGCCCGGATTGCCAAGCGAGAGACGCCGCAGACGCACAAGGATTTTTGCCTTCGCCCTGTGATCGCGCAAACCGGCGAGCCAGCGCGCTACGTCGTCGAGAAGCCGAACCTCCATCGACCGCTACTGTAGC
>JBIIUJ010000183.1:0-4448 GCA_044340025.1 Caulobacterales bacterium | reverse complement strand
CGTGTCGTGGGCGACCGCCTCGATGTCCATGCCGCCCGCTTCGGAGGCCACGAACGCCACCCGGCCCGTCCCCCGGTCCACCAGCAGGGAGAGGTAAAGCTCCTTCTGGATGTCGGCGCCGTCGGCGATGTAGAGCCGGTTCACCTGCTTGCCCGCGGGCCCGGTCTGAATGGTGACGAGCGTGTTGCCCAGCATTTCGGCGGCGTGCTGGGCCACTTCCTCGATCGACTTGGCGAGCCGGACCCCGCCCTTGGCTTCGGCCGGCAGTTCCTTGAACTTGCCCTTGCCGCGCCCGCCGGCGTGGATCTGGGCCTTCACGACATAGACCGGGCCAGGCAGCTTTTTTGCCGCTTCCACGGCTTCTTCCACGGTGAAGGCAGGGAACCCGCCGGGCACCGGAGCGCCATACTGGGCCAGCACTTCTTTCGCCTGATGCTCGTGAATGTTCATGGCCCTGTCCGCGTGTTGAACGGTTTGTGAGAATGCCGCGCCGGTATAGGCGCCGCGCTTTTGCGGCGCAACCAAACAGGGCGGTTTGAGCAGCCGCTTGCGGCCAAGGTCGCACAAGGCTGGATCACGCGCCCGGCTTCTCCTTTCCGGCCAGAAGCTCGCCCTGGGCGACGCTGGTGGTCTGGGCGGGGCGGAAGGGACCCTTTTCTGCCGGATCTGCGGCTGGGCGGCCGCGAATCCGCGCAACGAGGAAGGCGGCAAGCGCAACGCCGCCGGCGCAGGCGACTGCAAACAGCGCTGGCGGCCCAAACAGATGCTCCATCAGCGCACCTGCGACCGCCGGTCCGATCACCGAACCGATCGCCCAGACAAACAGAAGCCCCGCCGTCGCCCCCGCCATTTCGCCAGGCTCGGCACGATCGGCCATGTGTGCGACCGCGATGCCATAGAAGGAGAGTGATCCAGCGCCCCAAAGCCCGAACAGCACGCAGGCCCAGAAAAAAGGCAGGTCCGCGGGCGCAAGCGCCAGAGCGCCGGCGAAAACCGCAGAACCACCGGCAAGAATGGCGATCACGAGCCGGCGGTCGATCTGATCTGAAACCTTGCCGGCCCCCCACTGGACGAAGAGCGAGCCGATCCAGGCCGCCGCCTGAAACAGCGCCGCCGCCTCCGGCCCTGCGCGCGCTTGCGCCCAGAGGGGCGAGAGGCTCATGACGCCAGCATTGATCAGCCCCGCCATGAACGCGGAGGCGACCGCGGCCGGGGCGAGACCCCAGAGCCGGCGCAGCGCGATCGGCGCGGCCTTGGGCGGCTGCGGCTGGGCCTGACTGGTGGCGGTGACAGGAATGAGCGCCAGCGCAAACAGGCCAGCCGCGAGCATGAAGGGCCAGGCGGCGCCGGGGTCGCGCGCCGCCTCCCCGATCATGAACGGACCGGCCGCCAAGGCCACCTTGGTGCAGAGCAGATAGAAGCCCAGGATGTCGCCGCGCCGTTCCTTGGGCGTCACGCTGGTCATCCAGCTTTCGGCCGCCGCAAACAGCATGGCGATGGCGGCGCCGAACAAGGCTCTGTTCAACGCCCAAAGCAGTGCGTGATCAACGGGATACAATGCCAGCGCCGTCACGCAGCAGATCGCCGCGCACGCTGCGAACGCGCGAATATGGCCGATGCGGGCCAACGCCATCGGGCTGAACCACGCCCCGGCCATGAACCCGACCGAATAGGCCGCCGCCACAAGCCCGATGCCGGTCTCGGAAAAGCCGCGCCCATGCATCACCAGCGGCAACCACACGCCAAACAGCCCGCCGGCGATCTGCAGCGTGGTCTGGGCGGCCACCAGCGCGGCGACGGTGCGGAACGGTCCCATGCTTCAGACCATAGACAGCCCCGTCCGCTTGCGGAACGCCCGGTCGAGGGTGGCAGGGGGGCTGATGGCGCATAGGGCGCGCCAATTTTTTCGCCGCCGGCCTGGCCAGGCCCCAAACAGCCCCGGCTGCGGCAAACTCAGTAGCGCACGCCGGCGCGCACGCCCCATTGGGCGCCTCGGTTCAGGGTGAAGGTGTCGAACGGGCCGTTGGGGCCCAGCCCGGCGAGCAGCGGCAGCATGGTCTCGCCGAAGGCCGAGATGGCCCAGCGTTCGTCGGTTACGTTTTTTGCCCATAAAGTCAAAGTATAAGGGCCGCGCGCCGCCTCCGCGGAGAGGTCGAGCCAGGCCTTCGGCGGCGCGCGCAGGGCGTTGTCGATCTCGAAATAGGTCTCGCCCGTCGCGTTCAGGTCCGCGCGCAGGGTCAGGCGCGTCAGGCCGGCCATCCGGGTGTGGCGAGCGCCGGCGGTGGCGGTCCAGAGCGGGGCGTTAGGCACGCGATTTCCAGAATAGTCGCGCGTCTGGCCGGCGATCAGGGGGTCTGGCGCGGTGAAGCGGGCGATTTCCGCCTCCGCCAAAGAGAACGCGCCCTCCAGCCGCCAGCCCGTCGCTGGCGCAAAACTCCCTGATAAATCAACGCCCCAGGTCTCCACTTCGTCAACCGAGAGCGTCACGGAGTTACCGTCCAGGAAGGTGTAGTTCTGATACTGGTCAGTGCGCGCGGCAAAGACGGTCGCTTCCAGACGCCCGTCGGCCGGCAGATCGCGCAGCTTGACCCCGGCCTCCGCCGAGCGCGTGACCTCCGGTTCAAAGCGCGCGCGCCAGATCGAGGCGGGGCCGGGCAGGGGGTTGAACCCACCCGTTCTGAAGCCTTCTGCGTACGAAACAAATGCCGTCATGGCGCCGTTTGGGCGCCAAGCGAGCGCCACTCTGGGCTGGGTTTGAGTGAAGTCGGCGTCACGCGAATCAATCCGGGCGCCCGTTGCCGTGCTCGTGACGACCTGCTCGCGCCCGTCCCGGTCCACGCGCGCCTGCGCCTCCAGCGTCAGGGTGTCGGCGAGATCCCAGGTGATGCCGGCGAACAGGGCGGTCTGCAGGCTTTGCGTGCGATAACGCGGGGCCGGCGAGCCAAACAGCAGGGGGCCGAAGTCATCCACCCTTGTCCGCGTCACATCCTGAATCAGGCCGCCCGCCGTCCAGCGCAGCCGCGCACGCGCTGGCGAGACATAGCGCACCTCGCCGGTCCAGACCTGAAGGTCGGTCGGCTGGCGGATCGGCTGGAGCCCCTGGGGAAACAGCGGCGCGCCGAAGAAGGTGAGAGGGCCGGGGCGGTAGTCCAGCTCTTCCACCCAGCGCTTCTGATAGCTGTCGCGGGCGGCCAGCGCGCGCCACTCGCCGCCGCCATCCAGACGCAGCGTCGCCCGGCCGGAAAGCTGAAGCCAGCGCCGCCAGGCCCGCCCCTCGAAGTCGCCGATGGGGTCGGTCAGCGCCGCGCCGGAGAGCCGGCCGCCAAAGCGCCGGTTGACTGCGTTGGAAGAGGCCCAGGCCGCGCCGCCGTCTTCCTCCAGCCACAACAGCCGGCCATCGAGCATGAGCCGCCCCAGCCGGCCGGCCAGCCCCGCGCGCGCCACGCGCGTCTCGGTCGCATCCACCACCCGGCCCAGCGTCTGGTTTCGGATCCAGCCGTCGGCGGCGCTCCAGGCAAAGGCGCCGCGCACTGCAAAGCCCGGCAGGACGGGGGCCGGCATGTCGCCGACCAGTTCTCCCTCGCGCAGGCCGCCATTGCCGATCCCGGCGCGGGCCGAGAGGCTGAGCACGCCCGTAGGCGCCCCGGTGACGAGTGCTATGGCGCCGCCTGCCGCGCTCTTGCCAAACAGCGCGCCCTGCGGCCCGCGATAGACCTCGACCCGCGCCAGATCGGGCAGCCGGGCGGTGAAGAACTCGGTGTCGGCCAGCGGCACGCCGTCGAGCAGCAGCGCGACTGCAGCCTGCTGCAGCCGATCCGTCGTGACGCCCCGCAGCGAGACGATGTTGGTGCCGGGGTCCTGATCATTGATGACATGCAGGCCTGGCGCGGCCACCGCGAGATCATCGATGGTTGCAACGCCGCGTTCGGCCAGCGCGGCCGCGCCCAGCACGCTGACCGAAGCGGGGGCCGCAAAGGCCGCCTCCTCGCGGCCGCGCGCCGTGACGACCACCTCGCCGGCGCGGGTCGCGGTTTGGGCAATGGCGGCCGATGAAGCCAGACACGCAAGCCCAAGGCTTGCCGAAACGCGCAGTCGCATGGGCCTCTCCCTTCGCCGGCATGATCCGGATCAGGTCTGCGGGTCGCGGCCCCGATCTGGCCGCCTCTCAGCCCCATTTGCGGCGGGACTCCCCGGAAAGGGCGCGCGTATGCGCTTCGCGCACGGCCCGGTCAAGGCGGGCCCCAGAGCGTAGAGCGTGGCGATCCTGGAACCGGATCCGGGCCTGCGCCGGGATGGGGCGCTTCATCTTCCCCTAGGGACGACCTCCCCCTCGGAGAAGGTGGGCTTGCGCTAGAGCGGTTTGCCGCCTTTGTGAATCGGCGGGGATTCCCAAATCGGCCATGAGGTGATTCAAGCTGTCTGCTGGCGAAGGAGGCTGGCGGATATGG
>JBIIUJ010000182.1:0-4470 GCA_044340025.1 Caulobacterales bacterium | reverse complement strand
GCGGCAGGACCGGTCATGCGTATCCAGATCGCCGACCACGAACCCGCCGCCATGGAAATAGATCAGCGCCGGTCGCGCGGTCCCCGGCGCGGGATCATACACGCGCGCATTCAACGGCCCGGCCGCGCCGGCGACCATGCGATCCTCCACCAGCGCCAGCGGCACGGCGGGGGCTTCCGCCAGTGGGGAGGCGATACGGAAAGCGGCGCGCGCAGCCGCATGCGGCATCGCCCAGAGCGGCGGGGCTCCGGCTTCGGCCATTTTGCTCATCATGGCCGCCAGGCCGGCATCGAGAAGGCGCATGAGCAGGCTTCTGCGCGATCAGCAGCAGCCGATGCAAGCAGGATGGCGTGCAGCCTAGGCCTGCTTTGAGCCGCGCAGCGCAGCCAAATAGTCTGCCATCTGTTTGCCCCGTTCAGGCCGAAACGCTGCGCCAAGCGCGCTCCGTGTGATGCGGTCGATCCGAAAAACGCGGAAATCCTCGCGCCATTCACACCAGGCGGTGAGGGTCCAGACCTTGCCCCAGTGCTCGAGGCCGAGGGGGCGGACCGTGCGGACCGTCAGCGCCTCCGCATTGTCGCGATAAGCGATCTCGAGGCGCCGCGACTGGGCCAGCGCCTCCCTGGCCGTCCTCAACATGTCGCGTTGCGCCCTGGTCAGCGAGGGCGGGGCATGGAATGGGGCGCGCTCGACGCCGAGCTTGGCGAGCAGGTCGCGCGCCGCTTCGGCGAGCCCTTCATCCCCGTGCGCGGCCACGAGCGCGACGCCCCAACGCAGCGCTTCATGCTCGGCTGCGGTCAGCGCGAGCGGCGGGAGAAAAAACTCATCGCGCAAGAGATAGCCAAGCCCGCGCTCGCCATCGATCGGCGCGCCATTGGCCTGCAGGTCGGCGAGATCGCGATAGATGGTGCGGGCCGAGACCTCCAGCTGGTCTGCAAGCCATTGCGCCGTGCGCAAGCGGCCGCCCCTGAGCGCCTGGATGATCGCAAAGAGGCGGTCCGCACGGCGCATCTACTGGACAAGCGCAATGGTTGCGTGGCGCATCACGACGCTGGCCGGCTCAATCTGCGCCATGAAGCCTGCGGCGGGCTCCGCGCTCATGATTTGAGCCGCCGCCGCCGCCGCAGACTGCACGTCGGCCCATTCGATCGTATCGAGGAAGGCGCCGCCTTCAAGCTGCGACAGGCGCCGCCAGCGAAACCCGGATTGCGCCTTCAGCCAGGTCTCCATAGCCATCGCCGCCTCAATCAACGCCCCAGTCTCACCGGACGCCTTAAACTCGACAATCTCCAACACTGCATCGCTCATCGTCAGGGCCTCCTTTTCGCCCTGAAGCTCCCTAACTCAGGCCAACTGCCAGCGTGGCGTCAGTTGGGTTTGGTCGTCCTCTGTCGTGAAAGCGGCTCATGTGGCCTGGGTCACCGGCAAACTGAGACCGTGCGCTCTGGCGTCCGGCCGAAAGCCGGCTAAGGATTACCCCGCGCGCGGGGATGGCATGAGCAATACATCGCCTGAAGGGCCTACCCTACTCACCCGGATCGGGCTTGTGCTCGGCCCGCTGCTGGCGCTTGCTGTCTATGTCGCCGGCCCTCCAGCTGGCCTGGAGCCCAAGGCCTGGGCGCTGCTGGCGATCATGACGCTGGTGGTGGTCTGGTGGGTGACCGAAGCGATCCCTGTCGCAGCCACTGCGCTGATCCCGCTCGTGGCGCTGCCCCTGTTCGGGATCGCCAAGCCGGCGGAAGCCGCCGCCCCCTATGCCGACCCGATCATCTATCTCTTCGTGGGCGGCTTCATGCTGGCCATGGCGGTGGAGCGCTGGGGCCTGCATCGCCGTCTGGCGCTGGGCGTTGTGGGCGTTGTGGGCACAAGCCCGCGTGCGCTTGTCGCGGGCTTCCTGATCGGGGCTGGCGCGCTCTCGATGTGGATTTCCAACACCGCCACCGCGCTGATCTACATCCCCATTGCGCTGGGCGTCGTGCGCGCGCTTGCCGGCGACGGGGAGCCCGATCCCGTGCTGGGCCGGGCGCTGGTTCTGGCGGTGGCCTATGCGGCCTCCATCGGCGGGGTGGGCACGCCGATCGGCTCGCCCACCAATCTGATCATGGTCGGGTATCTGGAGAAGGCGGGCATAAGCCTCTCCTTCGGCCAATGGATGACGCTCGCCGTGCCGCTGGTGGTCGTGATGCTGGCGGCGGCCTGGCTCCTCTTGGCGCTCGGCGTGAAGCGGGAGGGCGATCCCGCCCGCAGCCGCGCCGTGATCAATCAGGCCCGCGACGCGCTGGGCCCCATCAGCAAAGCGGAGACACGCGTTCTCATCATCTTCGGTCTCGTGGCGGCAGGCTGGGTGCTGCGCCAGCCGGCGGGCGAGGCGTTTCCCGCGCTGAAGGGCCTTTCCGACATGCAGATCGCGCTGGCGGGCGTGTTGGCGCTGTTTCTCGTGCCGTCCGGCGCCAAGGGCGGCGGCGCGCTGATGGACTGGCCCACGGCCGAGCGTATCCCGTGGGGCGTCGCGCTGATGTTCGGCACCGGGCTTTCCATGGCCGCGGCGATGGAAGCGACGGGCGTGACCGCCTGGCTCTCCGACGCTCTGGCCTTCCTGCAGACGTGGCCGCCAATTCTGGTGCTCGCCATGATTGTCGCCGTCACGGTGATCGTCAGCGAGGTGGCGAGCAATGTCGCGACCCTCACCGCGGTTCTGCCCATCGTGGCGGCCGCAGCGGCCGCCACCGGCATCGCCCCGCTCTATCTGGTTTTCGCCGCCACGATGGGGGCGAGCCTTGCCTTCATGATGCCGATGGGCACGGCGCCCAACGCCATCGCCTACGCCACGGGCTACGCCAGCATCGGGCGCATGGTGCGGATCGGCTTTGTGCTCAACCTCTGTGGAATCGCGCTGGTGGTCGGCGTGGTCCAGACCTTCGGGCCAGCGGTTCTGGGGGGCTAGCCGACGCCGCCATGCATCTCCCGCGCAACGCAAGTGATCCGCCCGCCGATCCCGTCAGCTTCGAGGCGTTCCTGCGCCTCGACATCCGGGTGGGGACCATCACGCGGGTGGAGCCCTTTCCCGAGGCGCGCAAGCCCGCCTGGAAGCTCTGGATCGACCTTGGCCCCGGCGTCGGCGTCAAGAAGAGCTCCGCCCAGATCGTCGATCTCTATCCTGAACCAGAGCGCCTGATCGGGCGGCAGGTTGGCACCGTGGTGAACTTCCCGCCCCGCCAGATCGGACGTTTCCTTTCGGAGGTCTTGACCTTGGGCTTCCCGGACGCGCAAGGCCGCGTCGTCCTGTTCTCCCCCGACGCGCCGGTTCCCAATGGCGCGCGCCTGTTCTGAAGGAAATCGCCATGTCGGCTGATCTCAAGGCCACCATCGACGCCGCCTGGGAGGCGCGCGCGGACCTCACGCCCGCCACGACCGGGGAAGCAGCCAACGCCGTGCGCGCCGCCCTGCATGGCCTCGACGAGGGCTCCCTCCGGGTGGCCGAGAAGGGCGCCGATGGCACGTGGACGGTGCATGAGTGGCTGAAGAAGGCGGTGCTTCTGTCGTTCCGGCTCAACGACAATGTTCTGCTCGACGCCGAGGCGGATTTGCGCGCCGTCCAGCCGATGGGCCGGGCCTATGACAAGGTGCCGCTGAAGACCGCGAGCTGGAGCGAGAGCGATTTCAAGGCCGCCGGCTTTCGCATGGTCCCGGGCGCGGTGGTGCGCCGCTCGGCCCATATCGAGAAGGGCGCGGTGCTGATGCCGTGCTTTGTGAATGTCGGCGCGCGCGTGGGCGCCAATACCATGATCGACACCTGGGCGACGGTGGGCTCGTGCGCCCAGATCGGGGCCAATGTGCATATCTCCGGCGGGACGGGGATCGGCGGCGTGCTGGAGCCGCTCCAGGCCGCCCCTGTCATCATCGAAGACGATGTGTTCATCGGCGCCCGCTCGGAAGTGGCCGAGGGCGTGATCGTCCGCCAGGGGGCGGTGATCTCCATGGGCGTGTTCCTGGGCGCCTCAACCAAGATCGTCGATCGCGCCACCGGCGCCGTCACGCGCGGGGAAGTGCCGCCCTATGCCGTCGTGGTGCCCGGCAGCCTGCCCGATCCAAACGGAGGGCCAGCGCTCGCCTGTGCGGTGATCGTGAAGCGGGTGGACGCGCAGACCCGGTCGAAGACGAGCTTGAATGATCTGTTGAGGGATTGAGCGGCGGCCACGGTGCCGCGTCATCCCGGCCGCAGCGCAGCGCAGAGCCGGGACCTTGGGCGGGACCATGTTCAACGAGTTCCCGGATCGGCCGATGGCCGTCCGGGATGACGGAGTGGGAGTGGGCGCTACGCCTCCACAAACCCCCGCACGGCTTCGATGATCCGGTCCTGGGTCGCGTCGTCGAGATAGGGGTGCATCGGCAGGCTGATCACCCGGCCCATCGCCGCTTCGGTGTTGGCCAGCCCCTGCGGACCTACGGGGAAGTCGCGATAGGCGGTCT
>JBIIUJ010000043.1:0-16997 GCA_044340025.1 Caulobacterales bacterium | reverse complement strand
ACCCTTCAGGGGGAAGGGGCGCAGGCGGGCCGGGCCGCGGTGTTCCTGCGTTTTGCCGGCTGCAATCTGTGGAGCGGGCGCGAGGAGGATCGCGCGGGGGCGGTGTGCCGCTTCTGCGACACCGATTTCGTGGGCGTGAACGGACCGGGCGGCGGGCGCTTCGAGAGCGCGGAAGCGCTCGCCGATGCGGTCGCCACGGCCTGGACGGGCGCGGGCGGCGCGCCCTATGTGGTGTGCACCGGCGGCGAGCCGCTACTTCAGCTGGATGACGCGCTGATCGCGGCGTTTCACGCACGCGGCTTTGCGGTGGGGGTGGAGACCAATGGCACGCTTCGCGCGCCGGAGGGGCTGGACTGGATCTGCGTCAGCCCCAAGGCTGCCGCGCCGCTGCGCCAGACTTCCGGCGACGAGCTGAAGCTCGTGTTTCCGCAAGTGGAGGAAGAGGCCCAGCCCGAACGGTTCGAAAGCCTCGCTTTCCGCCACTTTCTGCTGCAGCCGATGGACGGGCCGCAGGCGCGCGAGAACACCGCCGCCGCCATCGCTTATTGCCTTGCCCATCCGCGCTGGCGGTTGTCGGTCCAGACCCACAAGACGCTGGGCATTCCATGACCGGGCGCGCGATCTATGCCGTTTCGGGCGGGTTCGACGCCGCGTGGCGCGAGGCCGACGGGCTAAAGGGCGGCTCCTTCCTTCTGGAGCTGAGCATCGACGCCGATCTGGCGCCGCCGGAGGCCGCGCGCGCCGCGCTGACGCGCATGGTCGCAGCGCTCGACCACACGATCCTGGATGAACGCACGGGCGCAGCCTTCAGCCTGCCAGCGCTCGCCCGCTGGATCGCTGTGGAGGCTGGATTGCCGGCGCTGCGGGCCGTGCGCCTGTCCCGGCCGGGCCTTCAGGACGCGGTGTCGCTCACGCTCTAGGCCTGCCAGTCTGGCCGGGGCGCGGCCTCGACCAGCCGGATCGCCGCCGGCGAACGCGGATCGGCCAGAAGCTCGACCGCTGGGCGATCCTCCACGATCTGGCCCTGATCCATCACCAGCGCGCGGTCGGCGGCGGCAGCGAGCACGCTCAGATCGTGAGTGATGAAAAGCGTGGCCACGCCCGTGCGCGCGGCGAGCGTATCGATCAGGCCCAGCACCTGGGCGCGCACCGTGACGTCGAGCGCGCTCACCGCCTCGTCGAGCACCAGCAGCTTCGGCTCAAGGATCAGTGCGCGCGCAATGGCGATGCGCTGGCGCTGGCCGCCTGAAAACTCGTGCGGAAAGCGCAAGGCTGCCTCCGGCGGCAGCCCCACCGCCTCCAGAAGGGCGCCGACGCGGCGGGCGCGTTCGGCGGCGCCAGGCCGGGGCAGGGCCAGATGCAGCGGCTCGGCGATGATGTCGCCCACCCGCCAGCGCGGGTTCAGCGCGCCGGCGGGATCCTGAAACACGATCTGGGCGGCGCGTCGCAAGGCCGTCAGCCCGGCGCGGTCGCCACCGGCCCAGTCTGCGCCGTCAAGGCTGATCCGCCCGGCCGTGAGGGGGGCGAGGCCCAGGATCGCACGCGCCAGCGTGGACTTGCCGCAGCCGCTTTCGCCCACGATTCCAACGCGTTCGCCGGGCGCCATCTCGAACGAGACCCCACGCACTGCCGCCACCGGCGCGCCGCGCTGAAACAGGCCCTGCGCCCGGCCGGGATAGGAAACGACCGCCCCCTCCACCCGAAGCAGCGGTGATGCTGTTGGCCGGGCTGGCGCCGGCGGGCGCGGCGCGGGCCGGGCGGCGGCTTTCAGCGCTTGCGCATAGGGGCTCTGAAGGCCCCTCAGGGTTGCGGCTTCCTCCACCACCGCGCCGTCCTTCATCAGGACGATCCGGTCTGCGATGCTGGCCACCACCGCCAGATCATGGCTGACGATGGCGAGGCCGCAGCCCTCCTCGCGCACAAGCCTTTGAAACAGTGACAGAACGCCGGCCTGCGTGGTGACGTCGAGCGCGGTCGTGGGCTCGTCGGCGAGCAGGATCGCGGGCTTCAGGGCGGCCGCGATCGCGATCACCACCCGCTGGCGCTGACCGCCGGAGAGCTGGTGAGGGTAGCGATCAAGCGGGATGCGCGCGGGGTCGAGGCCAGCGGCGGCCAGTCGCTCGGCGGCGGCGGCCAAAGCCTCGCCCCTCGGCAGACCCAGATGCAGGCTGAAGCTCTCCGCCACCTGCGCGCCGATGGTCTGGAGCGGGTTCAGCGCGGTCATCGGCTCCTGAAACACCATGCCGATCGAGCGGCCGCGCAGGCGCGCCATTTCCGGTTCGGGCAGGCTGGCGAGGTCTCGGCCATCGAAGCGGATCGCCCCGTCCAGCCGCGCGCGCCGGGGCAGCAGACCCATCGCAGCCAGCAGCGAGAGCGATTTTCCCGACCCGCTTTCGCCCGCCAGAGCCACAATTTCACCCGGTCTGATGCAGAATGACACCCGTTTCAGGATGGATTGAGCCCCGATGGCGAGCGAGACCTCGTGCAGCGCCAGCCCGCTCATGGCGCCCGCTCCCGCCCGCGCGGATCGAGCGCGTCGCGCAGCCCATCGCCCAGAAGATTGAGGCCGAGCACCGACAGGAAGATCGCTAATCCGGGCAACACCGCCAGCCATGGCGCGAGCGCGGCGAAGGTCTGGCTGTCGGCCAGCATCCGGCCCCAGGAGGGCGCCGGCGGCTGGGCCCCGAGGCCGACATAGGAGAGCGCCGCCTCCGCCAGGATCGCCAGAGCGAACTGGATCGTGGCCTGCACGATCAGGAGGCCGGCGAGATTGGGCGCAATATGCTGGAGGCTGATCAGGAGCGGCCCCTTGCCCGCCGCGCGCGCGGCCAGCACGAACTCGCGCCGCCACAGCGGCAACGCCGCGCCACGGGTGAGGCGCGCGAAGACCGGCACGGTGAAGACGCCGATTGCAATCGCCGCATTGAGTGCGCCCGGCCCGAACGCCGCCGTGATCAGGATGGCGAGCAGAAGCGCTGGGAAGGCGAACACCACGTCATTGGCCCGCATCAGAGCTTCGTCCAGCGCCCCGCCGGCCGCTGCGGCCCACAGGCCCAATGGCACGCCCAGCCCCGCCCCGATCAGCACCGCCGCCAGCGCCACGCCGAGCGAGGTCGCCCCCCCGGCGAGGATCATGGACGCGACGTCCCGGCCGAAATGATCTGTTCCAAACCAGTGCACGCCCGAGGCGGCGAGCAGGCGCGCTTCCACTGCGATGAGGGTGGGATCATGCGGGGTCCACACAAGGCCCAGCGCCGCGCCGCCGACCACCAGCGCGCTGATCAGGCCGCCGATCACAAGGGCAGGGCTTGCTCTCATGCCGGCCGCTCGTCGCGCAGCCGGGGATCGATGGCGGCGTAAGCGAGATCGACCAGAAAGGCGATCACGACCGAGGCGATCACCAGGAGCATCACGACACTCTGGACAACGATCAGATCGCGCTGGGCGATGGCCTGAAACACCAGCCGGCCGAGGCCCGGCAGATAGAAGACATTCTCGATGATGATGCCGCCGGCCAGCAGGAAGGACAGCTGGAGCCCCAGGATCGTGAGCAGCGGGATCAGCGCGTTGGGCAGGGCATGGCGCGCAAGCGCCTGAGCCGGCGACAGGCCCTTGGCCCGCGCGGTGCGCACGAAATCCTCGCCCAGCGTCTCAAGAAGGCTTGCCCGCATCACGCGGGTGAGGATTGCAGCCTGCGGTAGGGCGAGCGCAATCGTGGGCAGGATCAGCGCGCCCAGCGCCGGGCCCAGCCCCGCCTCCCAGCCGGGAAACCCGCCCGCCCCCGCCCAGCGCAGCGTGGTGGAGAAGACAAACACCAGAAGGATCGCCAGCCAGAAGTTGGGAATCGCCACCCCCGCCTGCGTGAGAGCCACCACGCCGGCGTCGCCCAGCGTTCCCTTGCGCCCGGCTGCATAGGCGCCCAGCGGCACGGCGATGGCGATCGAGAGCGCCATGGCGGCGAGCGTCAGCGGCAAGGTGACGGCAAGTCGCTCTGCAATCAGCGCCGAAACCGGCGTGCGATAGGTGTAGGATACGCCCAGATCCCCGGTGAGAAATCCGCCGAGCCAGGACAGATACCGGCTCCATAAAGGTGCGTTCAGGCCCAGTTCCTCGCGCAGCGCCGCCACCGCCTCCGGGCTTGCGCCCACGCCCATCATCGCGGTCGCCGGATCGCCGGGGGCCACCTGAAGCATCAGAAAAACAAGCACGCTGGCGGCGAGCAAGGTGAGGAGAAGCGCGCCGGCGCGACGCAGAAGATAGGTCAGCACGCGCGCGCTCCGGACGCCCACGCGGGGCAGCTGATAGAGGAAGGCGTTCACCGCATCGCCGGCCAGCATCCTCTGGGCGTCCTGGAGCAGGGCGGCGCGCCCCGCCGGATCGGCAGTGGCGTCGAGCCGGGCCATCAGCGCGCGAAACTCCGGGGCGGCATAGCCGAAATAATAGTCCGGCCGGGCATAGATGGCGATGTCGTTTGGTTCGGTGTGGGCCACGATGGTCAGATCGAAGTCGGCGTTGGTGAAGACCTGCTCAAGCCATTGCGCCCATTCGATATTCTCGATCCGGGTCTGGACGCCCACCGCGCGCAGCTGGGCGGCGATGATCTCCCCGCCCCGGCGGGCGTAGGGCACGGGCGGAAGGCGCAGGCTGAGCACGCGGTCAGCCGGCCAGCCCGCCTGCGCCAGAAGCTGGCGCGCGAGCGTGGGATCGTAGGCGGAAAGGCCTGTGAGATCGACATAGGCGGGATTGTGCGGCGGAAAATGACTGCCGATCGGCACGCCGTCGCCAAAGGTGATCGCCTCGATCAGGCTGGCGCGGTCGATGGCGTGGCCGATGGCGCGGCGCACGCGCACATCTTCCAGAAAAGGGCGGCGGTTGTTGATGGCGAGGATGGTCTCGCCCTCGGTCGTGCCGCGCGTGACGACAAAGCGCGGATCGCGCGCGATCTGGGGCAGGAGTTCCGGGGCGGGAAAGTCGGGAAAGCCGTCCACATCGCCAGACAGAAGCGCGGCATAGGCCGCCGAGGGGTCTGCGATGAACTGGAAGCGCACCGCCTCCAGCCGCGCCGGCGGCCCCCAGTAAGCCGCGTTGCGCGCCAGATCGACGCCCGCGCCCTTGCGCCAGCGCACGAAGCGGAACGGGCCGGTGCCCACCGGGCTTGCCGCATTGGACGGCGCGCTCTCCGGCGCCACCATCACCGCATCGCCCCAGCCGAGGGTGAACAGGAAGCCGCCGTCCGGCCGGGAAAGCCGGATGCGCACGGTGAGAGGGTCTGGCGTCTCGATCGCCGCGATGGGCTCAAACAACGGCTTTTGGGCGTTGGTGCTGTCTGGGGCTTTCGCGCGCTCCAGGCTGAAGCGCACGTCTGCGGCGTCGAAGGCGGTCCCGTCGTGGAAGCGCACGCCCGGCTGGAGCGCGAACGTATAGGTCAGGCCATCGGGGCTGACGCTCCAGGAGCGGGCGAGCGCGGGCTGCACCGATCCGTCCTGTGCGATCCGGGTCAGGCCCTCGAACACATTGGCGTAGACAATCTCGTCGGTGGCGGCGGCCGCGCCGGAGGTGGGATCGAGGCCCGGCGGCTCCAAAGCCACGCCCAGCGTCAGGGTGTTGCTGGGGGCTTCGGCTGCGGGGGCGCAGGCGGCGAGGAGGAGGAGGCTCAGCACACCCATCTTCCCCCGCTTGCGGGGGAGGCAGCGCGAAGCGCCAGAGGGGGCTTTCGGGAGGTCGCGTTCCCCCTCCGTCGGCTTCGCCGCCACCTCCCCCGCAGGCGGGGGAGGATGAGCAATGCGCCTCACGCGCGCCCCGTCAGCAACCGATAGGCCGCGAGCGCCATCACCTTGGCCGAGCGCACCATATCCTCCACCTCGACATATTCGTCGGGCTGGTGGGCGAGGTCGAGGATGCCCGGCCCATAGGCGATGCAATCCTTCAGCTTGCCGATCCGGTCGATGTGCTTCTGGTCATAGGAGCCGGGCGAACAGACGAACTGCGGCTCCACCCCCAGCACGGAGCGGATGGCCCCGGCGGTGGCGCGCGCCACCCCGCCGGCCCGGTCGGTCATGGCATGCCGCCCGTGTCGCTCTCGGCCTGGCCGCCATGGATGGAATTGATGTTGAGCGTGCTTTCCTGCGCGCCCGGCGGCACCACGGGCATGGCCGTGCCCTTGCGCTTCAGGGCGGGGAAGAGATCGCGCTCGAACCGCTCCAGCACCGCGCCCATGTGGCGGATCGCGCTGTCGCCCAGAAAGGGCATGGAGCCATGGGCGATGCGGCCCTTGGTTTCGATCTCGGCCCACCACACGCCGCGATGGCCGATGCAGACGCGATCGACGTTCAGCGGCTCGGGGATGATGACGTGATCCACGCGCGGCTTTGAAAACCAGCCCCGCTCGGCAAGCCAGGCGACGCCGCCGAACCCGCCGCTTTCCTCATCCACCGTGCCGGAAATCTCGATCGCGCCGGGCAGCGGCAGGCCCGACGCGATCAGCGCTTCGGCCGCGATGATGGAGGCCGCCAGTCCCCCCTTCATGTCGCAGGCGCCGCGGCCGTAGATCTTGCCGTCGATCAGCGCCGCGCCGAAGGGATCGTGGGTCCAGCCCTCGCCGGGCTCGACCACATCGATATGGCTGTTGAAATGCACGCAGGGGCCGGGGCTTGCGCCCTCCCAGCGGGCGATGACGTTCATGCGCGGATAGCGGTCGCTATCGCCCGGCGTGCCTTCCGCCCGCTGATAGGAGATCGAAAAGCCGCGCGCGCGCAGCCGCTCCCCGATCAGCTCCGCACAGGGGACGTAGGCGTCGCCCGGCGGATTGATCGTGGGGATGCGGATCAGCGCCTGGGTGAGGGCGATCAGATCATCCCTTTCGGCATCGATTCGGGCGGCGATCAGGCTGGGCGGCGGCGGGGTCATCCCCTCTATGCCAGACCGCGCCGGGCGCCGGGTCAAGGGGGTGGGGGCAGGGAAGAAAGCGTCGTGGGGCGGCACCCCCCTCCGCCGCTTCGCGTCACCTCCCCCGTAAACGGGGGAGGAAACCGGCGCCTGTCCTCCCCCGTTTACGGGGGAGGTGGCCCGGAGGGCCGGAGGGGGAATGCCCGCCCTACTTCAGATCGTCCGTATCCACGAAAGCCCCCGTATTGGCGCGGGTGCGCTCTGGCAGGGTGGAGCGTTCGCCCTGGGTGACGCGCTTGACGCCATCGGGCCCCTTGCGCATCGAGAAACTGTCGTAGAGTTCGCCCGTCGCGGTGTAGGCGCGATAGCTGATCGCGTCGCCATCGACTGTGATCGCCTGAAAGAACTGGGTGTTCTCCGCCATCCGGTCGAGCCGCACCCCGTCGGGCCGGTATTCGTTCCAGCGGCTCTCCTTGAAGCGATACTGTTTCGGGCCGGAGACCGAGTTCACAAACATCATGTCCACCGCCTCGCCCACGCCGGCCGCCACACGTTGCGGCGTCTGGGGGGCGATGCTGCCGCGCGCATAGGTGTGGTCGTGACCTTGCAGGATCAGATCCACCTTGTGCTTGCGAAACACCGGCAGCAGCGTTTCGCGCCGTTCGCGATTGTCGCGGCCCTGGCCTGAGGAAAAGATCGGGTGATGCATCGTCACCACCCGCCAGCGGGCGGTGGAGGCGGCAAGCTGGGCGTCGAGCCAGGCGGCCTGGGCCGCCAGCGTGCCGGTGTTGTCGGTATCAAGCGCAAACACATGCAGGTCCGGCGTGTAGCGCACGGAAAACACCGTCTCGCGCAGCACGGGGTCAAGCTCTGCGTGCTCGGGCAGGCGGAACTGAGGCCGCCACAGGATGGAAAGCGTGCGCCGGATTGCGGCAGGCGCGCCGGGCAGGCTGTCATATTCATGGTTTCCGGTGACCGGGATGGCCGGGATCATGCCATGGATGAAGCCCACGGCCTTGAACCATTCCGCCCATTCGAGATCGCGCGAGCCGCGGTTTACGAGATCGCCGGCGTGGATGATGAAGCGCGCCTCCGGCGCCTTCTGGAACGCCGCGCGCACCGTGCGCGACCAGTGCGACAGGATCCCGTTCTGCGCATCGCCCAGATAGAGGAAGGTAACCGGCCCCGAAGCCGGCCCGGTGCGCAGATGAAACCACTCGCTCCAGGCGCCCGCCGCCCCGCGCACCCGATAGGCGTAGAGCGTGTCGGGCTTCAGGCCTGTGAAGTTCACCGAGTGATAATGCACCGCCGGCAGGCCGGTGTTCCAGGGCAGGGCCAGTTCCACGCCTTCACGCCGCAGGCGCTCGAGGTCCACCGGCTCGGTGCGGGCGCTCAGCGTGTCTGCGGCGAGGTCGAAGCGGGCGTCGCCGCTAGCCGGCGCGATCTGGGCGATGGTCTCGCTGACGCTTGCGTCGGTCCGCCAGGAGACGGCGAAACTGGTGGCCGGATCGGTCTCCAGCGTCGCCACCACACGGTCCGGCCAGGGCGACGCGCCCTGCCAGGGCGGGATCGCGGGGCTGTGACCCGGATGGGCCAGGGCAGCCCCTGCAAACGCCAGAAAGATCGCCCCGAAAATCCCTGCCGCCCGCCGCATTCCAGCCTCCCGTTGAGAGCGCGTTCTTGCCCGAGCCGGATCACAGAACGGTGACAACGCCGGGGCGCTTTTGTCATTCCCCGCACTGCGTCACCCCCGCGCTCCGCGTCATCCCCGGCTCCGCTTAACCCCCGGCTCCGCGTCATCCCCGCGAAAGCGGGGATCCCGTCGGGGCTGGCGCTTTGTTTTGCGGGAGGTCCCCGCTTTCGCGGGGATGACGATGGGGGGCGGGGATGACGATTGGGGGCGGGGATGCCCGCTCGCTCAGGTCTGGGCGATCCTGTCGAAGAAGTCGCCGTCGCGGCGCTCTTCGGCGAGATAGGCGTGGGAGCGCATCTCATAGAGGCGTGAGGCGGTGCGCTCGAACTCGAAGGCCTGATCGCCGGCGGTGTAGAGCGCATCGGGTTCGGCTTCCGCGCTGATCACGACCTTGGCGCGCGCCTCATAGAGCGCATCGATCAGGATGCGAAAGCGCGCGGCCTCGTTGCGCCGCGCAGGCGTCAGCTTGGGCACATGCTCCAGAAACACCGTGTCGAACTGGCGCGCTATGGCGAGATAATCGGCAGGCCCCAGCGCCTGGGCGCACAGGGCTTCGAACTCGAACCGGGCGGCGCCAGCCGCCGCGGCGGGCACAGGCAACGCCCGCCCGAGGACAGGAATGGTGATTGCGCGCGCGCTCGCGCCCAGCGTGATCCGCGCCCAGGCCCCCTCCATCGCTGCATCGGCGGCTGGCCCCAGCGGGGCGTAATAGACAGGCGCGGCGGTGAGCCGATCGAGCCGATAGTCCCGCGCGGCGTCGAGAGCGTGGATGTCGAGCTTCTCGTGCAGCATGGCGATGAACGGCACGAATAGCTGGCGGTTGAGCCCGTTCCTGTAGAGCGCGTCGGGGTGGCGGTTGGATGTCGCCACAACCACGACGCCGCGCGAAAACAGCTCCTCGAACAGGCGGCCGAGGATCATCGCATCGGCGATGTCGCTGACTTGCAGCTCGTCAAAGCACAACAGCGCCGCCTGACTGGCGATGGCCTGAGCGGTCGGCGCGATGGGATCCTCGCCCGCGCCCTTCACCCATTCCGGCCGGCGGCGGCGTTCGCCCGGCGGCAACTGACGCCAGTCTGCGATGCGGGCGTGCACTTCCTGCATGAAGGCGTGGAAGTGCACCCGCCGCTTGGGCGCCACGGGCGCGGTCTCGAAGAACAGGTCCATCAGCATGGATTTGCCGCGCCCCACCCCGCCATAGAGATAGAGCCCCTTTGGCGCAGGCTCCGGCCGGCCAAAAAGGAAGCGCGCGCGGCCGGGCCGCCACCCCTCCAGCCGATGATGCAGCAGATTCAAAAGCTCGGCCGCCTGCGCCTGCGCGGGGTCGAACGCCAGCGCTCCGCTCTGCGTGCGGGCGCGGTAAAGGGCGATCACATCGCTCATCCCCACGGGTTAGGGGCGGGCGGGGGGCTTCGTCCAGCCCCGATGCGCGGTCTGGACCCGTGCGGCCCGGGCGCCCTGCAGCGCGCGCGCGCTCGCCAGCCCCCCAAGGGGTGACGCGGCGTTTGGCTTCGGCTAAGTCGCGGCTGTTTCCAGAACACCGCGACTGCAGAAGACCACGCCCCATGGCCGGCCATTCCAAGTTCAAGAACATCATGCACAAGAAGGGCAAGGCGGACGCCCAGCGCGCCAAGCTCTTCACCAAGCTCTCGCGCGAGATCACGGTGGCGGCCAAGGCCGGCCTTCCCGATCCGGCGATGAACCCGCGCCTGCGCCTGGCGGTGCAGAATGCGCGCGCGGCCTCCATGCCCAAGGACCGGATCGAGCGCTCGATCGCGCAGGCCGCCGGCGCGGGCGGGGATGATTATGAGAGCGTGCGCTACGAAGCCTTCGGGCCTGGCGGGGTGGGCCTGATCATCGAGGCGCTGACCGACAACCGCAACCGCACCGCAGGCGATCTGCGCGCCGCGCTCTCCCGCAATGGCGGCAATCTCGGCGCGCCGAATTCGGTGGCGTCGGGGTTCGCCCGGCTGGGCGAGATCCGCTATCCGCGGGCCGCCGCCAGCGAGGACGCGATGCTGGAGGCCGCCATCGAGGCGGGCGCCGATGATTGCGCCAGCGACGAGGAGGCCCACATCGTCACCTGCGCGTTCGAGGCCCTCAACGAGGTTTCGGCCGCGCTGGCCAGCCAGTTCGGCGACGCTGACAGCGCCAGCATCGTCTGGCGCGCCCACAACAGCGTGGCGATCGAGGGCGAGGCCGCCCAGACCCTGATGAAGCTGCTCGACATTCTCGACGACCTCGACGACGTGCAGAATGTCTTTTCCAACGAAGACCTGTCGGAAGAAGAACTCGCGCGGCTGGGCGCGTAAGGGGATCCGCCGGGGCGTCGGCGCCGCCGCGCTGCGCAGCTCTTGATCCGCACGTCGGGCCATGTCGGATGAGGCGTGACGGAAAGATTACAATTCCGTCAGTCGTCACGCAGGTCTGCGCGAATTATCTCGCCTTCGACATCGGGGAGAGGACTGCACAATGAACCGTCGCACTTTCGTGGCCGCCGCCGGAGCCGCCGCCGCCGCCAACGCCCTTCCTGCCGCCGCGGTCGCTGCGGCCGACAACCCCTTTCTGGTTCAGTGGAGGCTGCCCAACGGCGCCCCGCCGTTCGATCTGATCCGCACGGAGCATTTCCTGCCGGCGTTCGAGCGCGGCATGGCCGAGCGGCGCGCCGAAATCGATGCGATCGCCACCGCCCGCGCGCGGCCGACGTTCAAGAACACGATCGAGGCGATGGAACGCGGCGGCGACATTCTGGGTCGGGTCTCCAACGTCTTCTTCAACCGGACGTCGGCGCATACCGATCCGGCGATCCAGAAGATACAGGCCGAAATCGCGCCGAGGCTTTCCGCGTTCAACAACGAGACCGTGATGAACGCGGCGCTCTTTGAGCGGGTGGAAGCGGTCCATGAGGGCCGGGCGTCGGCCGGGCTCACGCCGGAACAGCGCCGCGTCGTGGAGCGCTACTACACGATGTTTGTGCGCGCGGGCGCAAAGCTCGCGCCGGCGGACAAGGCGCGGGTGAAGGAAATCGACACCCGGCTGTCCCAGCTCACGGTGAGTTTCTCGCAAAACCAGCTCGCCGATTCCAATGCCTGGACGCTGGAGCTGGCCACGCCGGAGGATCGTGCGGGCCTGCCCGACTGGTTCCTCGCCGCCGCGCTCCAGGCCGGCCGCGACCGGGGCCAGGAGGGAAAGCATCTCGTCACCCTGTCGCGCTCCAGCGTTGAAAGCTTCCTCCAGCTCTCGCCCCGGCGGGATCTGCGCGAACAGGCGTTCAAGGCCTGGGCCGCGCGCGGCGCCAATGGCAACCAGTGGGACAATCGCAAGATCATCGCCGAAATGCTGGCCTTGCGGGCCGAGCGCGCGCGCATCCTGGGCTTCGAGAGCCACGCCCACTTCGTGATCGACGATCGCATGGCCAAGACCCCTGCGGCGGCGCGCGCCCTGATCGAGCGCGTCTGGACGCCGGCGCTGGCCCGCGCCCAGGAAGAGCGCGCCGACATGCAAAAGCTGATCGATGCGGAGGGCGGCGCCTACAAGCTCGAAGGCTGGGATTGGCGCTACTACGCCGAAAAGGTGCGCGCCCAGCGCTTCGCCTTCGACCAGGACGACGTGAAGCCCTACCTCCAGCTCGACAAGATCATCGAGGCGCAATTCCACGTCGCCAACCGGCTGTGGGGTCTGAGCTTCGCGCCGCGTCCGGAGCTGCCGGTCTATCACCCCGACGTGCGCGTCTGGGAGGTGAAGGACCGCGACGGCAGCTTCATCGGTTTGTTCTACGGCGATTATTTCGCGCGTCCGTCCAAGCAGTCCGGCGCCTGGATGAGCTCGTTTGTGGAGCAGGAGCGCGTGAACGGCGTGCGCACCCCGGTGGTGGTGAATTGCTGCAACTACAACAAGCCGGCCGCCGGCGAGCCGGCGCTGCTTTCCTACGACGACGCCGAGACCGCCTTCCACGAGTTCGGCCATGCGCTGCATGGCCTCCTGTCGAACGTCACCTATCCGGTGATCGCCGGCACCAGCGTGCCGACCGACTTTGTGGAGTTTCCAGCCCAGGTCTATGAGCACTGGCTGGGCGAGCCCGAAATCCTGTCGAAATTCGCCGTGCACTACCAGACCGGCGAGCCGATGCCCAAGGCGCTGCTCGACAAGATGCTGGCGGCCTCGAAGTTCAATCAGGGCTTCGCGACGGTGGAGTTCCTTGCGTCCGCCTTCGTGGACATGGACGTGCACACGCTGGCGCGCGTGGATGCGGCTGCGTTCGATATCGATCAGGCCGAGGCCGCGACTCTGGAGCGTCTGGGCATGCCCAAGGAGATCGTCTGCCGCCACCGGCCCACCCACTTCGGGCACATTTTCGCGGGCGGCTATTCGGCGGGGTATTACAGCTACATGTGGTCGGAAGTGCTCGACGCGGATGGGTTTGAGGCCTTCAAGGAGAAGGGCGACATCTTCCACCCGGAGACGGCCGCCCGCCTGCGCCAGCATGTCTATTCCGCTGGCGGTCTGCGCGATCCGATGGCGCTCTATGTGGCGTTTCGTGGGGCCGAGCCCGGCGTGGGCGCGCTCCTGCGCAACCGGGGCTTTGCCTGAGGCCGTGCTGATCGCCCGGCCCGCTCTCGGGTTCAGCGCGCGACGCGCTCGAACCGGTAGGGCGGGCCGCCGGGCACCTTGAAGGCGATCGATCCGTCCTCCCAGACGCCAAGTTCGGAGAATTCGATCGCGGCGGGGCTGACCCGGATCACGGCGTCGAGCGCGATCATCCGGCCGGTGCGCGCATTGCGCACCTGGCACTTCTCCTGGCGCAGACGAAAGACGGCCGTTTCCCCCTCCATCGCGCTGTCGAGCACGCAGGGCGGCGGATAGGCGTAGAGCTGATCGCGCGAGAGGGTTGCAAATGCGCCCGGCGCCGCAGCCTTGCCCACGAAGGGCGCGGCATCGTTGATCGTGTAGAAGTCCATCACGGCGCGTCCTGCCTCGTCGCGCCGGAAAGACCAGATGCGCTGGCGGCTGACCGGTCCTTCCGGTCCGCCGCGCCGCCATTCCAGATAATAGACCTGCGGCCCGATCAGCGGCGCCTCCACCCGCGCAAACACCGCGTGTTGGGCGTCGAGCCAGTCGTAGGGGTGACCCACCACCGGCGGCCGCTTCAGGCTGTCTGGCGCGGCGGCGAATTGCGCCTGATTGGAAAAGGCCCCCTCCATGTGGGCGCTCACGACGGCCAGGGGGTCTGGCGGGCTCTGGGCCGATGCGGCGGCGGCGGCCAGCGCGCCCAGAAGGAATGCGCCTGCCTGCTTCATGCCGCCTCCATCACGCCAAGGGCTGCTGCTTCCCCGCTTTCCATGGCGCCTTCCATGCCGGTGTGCAGGCGCGACAGGTGCTCTCCAGCGAAGAACAGACCGCCTGCCGGCGCGCCCATGCCCGAAGCCCAGCGCCCGATCTGGCCGGGCGCGAAGTGGATATAGGCGCCGTGGGCGAGAGGGTTGTCGCGCGTCCAGCGCACCACGCGGCGGGTGCGGATGCGCCCCTCGCTCGCCGGACGCAGGCGCGCCATCTCCCGGCTCGCCAGCATGGCGAGCATGTCGTCGGTAAGGGCGGAGGCCACGTCCGCGCCGGTGCCGTTGATCCAGATCTGGAGCCGGCCTGTGGGGGCGCCTGTCTCGCGATCGCTCCCCGCAAAGACGCGCTCCAGCGGCCCGTCTGTCCACATGTCGGCGGGCTGGCCGTCCTTTTCCCAGAAGGGAATGTCGGCCTCTGCGTGGATCTGGAGGATCTGGGTATAGGCGGCTTGCGCCATCGCGGCGCGGTGGGCGGGCGCAAGCGGCGCCTCGATCCGCAGGCGGGCGAGAACAGGCAGGGGCAAAGCGGCGATGCAGAAGCGGGCGCGCCGGCTGGCGCCGTCGGCGGAGCCGACCGTGACGCGACCGGGCTCGACCGTGATCGAGACCGCGCGCGCCCCCAGCCGCACCGGCCCGCGCAGGCTCGCCGCCATCGCCTCCGGCAGGCGCTGGGAGCCGCCTTCCACCCCGATGACGCCGCCAAGCTTCACGTCCTGGGCAAACACCACCGACGTCCGGAACATGTTGGCCATGGAATAGGTCGAAAGCGCGTTGGCGTTCAGCGTGTGATCGGCCAGCCGCAGCGCCTCCGCCCCAAAGCCGCGCGCCTGGAGGAACGCCTCGGCCGAAATGTCGCTCTCGCCCGCGCCGGCGGCGAGCCAGTCCTCGGGGGCCGAAAACGGATTGGGCGCAGCCGCAAGCGCGCGAAACAGCGCCGCGCCGGGCGCCGCGCGGCGGAACGCGTCTGGAAACGGGTTCTGGGGCGCGCCCGCCCAGTCCGGCGGGGTCAGGCGGGCGTCGCCCACGCAGAGCAGAAGGTCGTTTGGATTGTCCGCGCCAAACCGGCGCTCGCGCAGGCCCAGGTCCTGCATCGTGCTGCGGCAGCGGGCGTAGGAGCCGCCAATCTGGGCCCCGCCGCCTTCGGGCGATCCCTCGATCTCCGACAGCGTCAACAGCCGCCCGCCGATCCGGTTGGAGGCTTCCAGAACCTCCACGCGCAGCCCTTCGCGTTCCAGCATGCGGGCGGCATGCAGGCCGGCAAGGCCCGCGCCCAGGATCAGGACGTCTGGATCGCGCGGGCTGGTCCGGGCAAGCGCGGGGGAAGCGATGGCGGCGGAAAGGCCGGCGATGGCGGCGCGGCGGGTCGTCTGCATCGGGGAAAGGTGGCCGGCCCGCAGGGCTGCGTCAAACCCCTGATCGCGACAGCCTGGCGACCAGCGCGGCGGTGGCGGCCTGGCGGCCCGGCGCGGCGCCGGCTTCCAACGCGGCGATGATCTCGCCGGCCAGAACCTTGCCCAGCTCCACCCCCCACTGATCATAGGCGTTCACGCCCCAGAGCACGCTCTCCACAAAGGTCTTGTGCTCGTAGAGCGCCAGAAGCGCGCCGAGCCGGTCCGGGCTCAGCCGGTCGAGCAGCACGATGGTGGAGGGCCGGTCCCCCGGGCAGGTGCGCTGGGCGGCGAGCGTGGGGCTGTCGCCTGCGCCTTCGAAGAAGGCGGCAGGCCGGCCCAGAAGCAGCGCCTCGGCCTGCGCCAGCCCATTGGCCAGCAGCTCGCGGTGGCGCGCCGCATCGCCATCGGTGGGCGCGGCCGGCAGAACGAACTCCACCGGCACGGCCTGCGGCCCCTGATGCAATTGCTGGAAGAAGGCATGCTGGCCGTTCGTGCCCTCCGCGCCCCAGGTGACCGGCGCCGACACCAGAACCGGCGCGCCATCCGGCCCGACGCCCTTGCCGTTTGATTCCATCTCCAATTGCTGGAGGAAGGCCGGCAGCAGCCGAAGCCGGGTCGCATAGGGAACCACCGCGCGGGTGGCGAAGCCGAGCACCGAGCGGTTCCAGTACCCGATCAGGCCGGCGAGCGCAGGCAGATTGGCGGGCCATTCGGCGGTCTCGAAATGCCGGTCCATCGCGGCGGCGCCCGACCGGAACTCCGCGATGATCGTCGGGCCAAGCGCGATCTGAAGGCTGAGCCCCACGCTCGACCAGACCGAATAGCGCCCGCCGACCCACACCGGAAAGCCGAACATCTGATCGGGCTTGAAGCCCGCGTCCGCCGCCTTGTCCGGACTGGCGGTCGCCACCGCGGTCTGGGCGCGCAGCCGTTCCGCATCGCCAAACCAGGCGGCCGTCGCCTCGTAATTGCGGCGGGTCTCCAGCGTGGAAAAGCTCTTTGAAACCAGCGTCACGAGCGTGCGGGCGGGATCGAGCCCATGGGTGGCGGCCGCCAGGTCCGCGGGGTCGATGTTGGCGGCGAAGCGCAGCGTGATCGGGCCGTCGCGCCGGTCCAGCGCCTCATGAACCAGCCTTGGGCCCAGATCCGATCCCCCGACCCCCAGATGCAGCACGGCCTCATAGCGCCCGCCGTCCGCTGCGCGCGCCGCCCCGGACCGCACCGCTTCAGCGAAAGCCGCTTCGCGCGCCTGATCGGCGGCGAGCCTCTCCACGGGCTCCCCCTTCGCCCGCCAGGCCCGGCCCGCATCGCGCAGCGCCATGTGCAGGGCAGGGCGGTCCTCGCTTGTATTGATCGCCTCCCCGGCGAAAAGGGCCGCGCGCCGGCCGGCAAGACCGCGCGTTTGGGCATGGGCGATCAGCGCGGCAAGCGCTGCGCCATCGAGCCGCTGGCGCGTGACATCAAGCGTCAGGCCGCAGGCTTCAGGCATCAGGCGCGCGCAGCGCTCCGGATCGGCGTCGAACAGACGCGCGATCGGGGCTGCGGCCAACCGGCCGGCATGGTCGATCAGCGAAGATGTCATGGCGTCGTCTCCTGCGGCCGCCGCCGCGCCGGTGGCTTATCTGCTTCTCCCCGGCGTGGGAACGGCGCCACAGGCGCGCGGCATCGACATCACGACCATTAAAGAAGTGT
>JBIIUJ010000041.1:0-17159 GCA_044340025.1 Caulobacterales bacterium | reverse complement strand
CCAACACGTTCGTGATCCGCGAGCCAGGCGCCAGCGCTGATCGGACCATCACGATCACATCGACGTCGCTGGCCGAAAAGCCGGTCAACCGCACGCGCCTGATCGAGACGCCCACCGGCCGCGTGGGCTATATCCTGTTCAACACCTTCTCGCCCTTCGCCAGCGAGCGCGACATCGTGGACGCGATGGAGGCGATGCGCGTGGCGGGCGTCACCGATCTGATCCTCGACCTGCGCTACAATGGCGGCGGGCTTCTGACTGTCGCGTCTCAGACGGCCTTCATGGTGGCGGGTCCGGCGCGCACGTCGGGGCGCGTGTTCGAGCGGCTGCGCTTCAACGACGCGGCGGGCAACCGCAACCCGGTGACGGGCCAGCCCAACACGCCCGCCCCCTTCCGCTCCACCGGCGCCGGCTTCACCGTGACGAACGGCGCCCCGCTGCCCAGCCTCAACCTCGGCAGGGTCTATGTGCTCACCACCGATCGCACCTGCAGCGCCAGCGAGGCGGTGATCAACGGCCTGCGCGGCATCAATGTGGAAGTGGTGCTGATCGGCACGACCACCTGCGGCAAGCCGTTTGGCTTCTTCCCGACCGATAATTGCGGGGAGACCTATTACACGATCCAGTTCCAGGGCGTGAACGACCAGGGCTTCGGCGACTATGCCGACGGCTTCGTTGCGGCAAATTCCAGCGCCGCCTTCGGCGTGCGCGCGCCGGGCTGTGCGGTAGGCGACGATCTGAGCCGCGATCTCGGTGATCCGCAGGAGGCGATGCTGTCGGCCGCGCTCGGCTTCCGGGCCACGGGCGCTTGCCCGACGCCGCCGGCTCGCGTGACGGCGCAGAGCGTCTCGGCCGTCCGCGACGGCGAGGAGGCGTTCGCCCTCACCCCGCCAAGGGAGTCGGTGATGACCCTCAACCGCGACATGACGCCTGCGCGCGAGACGCGGCCATGAGGCTGCTCCCGCTGGGCTTGCTTGCTGCTGCGCTCGCCGCCTCGGCGGCCTGCGCCACGCCGGCTGTGGAGCGCAAGGCGACGCTGGCCCGGGCAGACGAGGCCACGATGCAGGCGTTGCGCGCCGGCCTCGCCCGCGCGCTCGGTCGCGGAGAGGCGGTGTTGGGGCCGGGGGATCTGACGCAGCGCTCGGAGGTTTCGGTCCTGCCGCCGCCGCTCGGCCCCAACGAAACCCGCAGCCTTGCGGCGCCGACACTGTTCACGCTCGTGTTGCGCGGCGGACGCTGCATGGCCCTGCGGTCGGATACAGGCGCGGCCTATCCCTTGCCGGGCGTTGGCTGCAAGCCGGCGCCCTAGGCTTCCGCCCCCAGCGCATGCAGCGCCGGCCCATGCGCCTTCAGCCAGGCGCGCGCGGCTTGATGCGGGCCGACCAGCCGATGCACGATCGCCCAGAAGCGCGGCCCGTGATTCATCTCTTTCAGATGGGCGGCCTCGTGCGCGCAGACATAATCGATCACGAAAGCCGGGGCCGCGATCAACCGCCACGACATCGCGATGCGGCCGTCGCGTGCGCACGAGCCCCAGCGGCTGCGCATGTCCTTCACGCTTAGCGGCGGGGCGGGCAGGCCCAAGGCTTCGGCGTGCCGCGCGAGCCGGGCGGCGAAGGCGGCCTTCGCGCGCGCGACGAGCGCCCGCCGGACGGCGGCGGCGAACCGGTCCGGCGTCGCCGCAACAACCAGCCGACCCGGCTCCAGAACGGGCCCAACCCGGCCCTCGGCGCGCTCCAACCGTATGAAACTGTCGCCAAACGGGATGAAACCGTCCGGCCGAAACGGCGCTGGCGGCGGCAAGGCGGCCAGCCGGCTGGCGATCCAGGCCGAACGGTCCTGCGCGAAGCGCACGGCGTCGCGCACCCGCCGCTCCGAGGGCGCGACCAGAACGGCGGCCCGGCAGGTGGGGTCGATCTTCAGCGCAATCGCGCGCGCGCGCCGGTTCACGTTCACCCTGACCAGCGTTTGTCCGCCGCCCGGCAGGGCGATCAGACAGGATCTGGCCGGCGCGCTCACGCGGCGGCCGCGCCTGCGCCGAAGCGATCGTCCAGCACGCGCGGCAGGGTATCGGCCAGCCCGTCAAGCGGGCCAGACGAGAGCAGCAGCACCACTTCCCCGCCTTCCAGCTGGCCGGCCAGGCGGGCGAGGACTTCGGCTCCCCCGCTCACCGGCGTGACGGCGACGCCAGCGCTTTCCAGCCGCGCGACGATATCGGCCTGGCTGAGCTGATCGTGCCCCTTGGCCCCATGGGTGGGCGGCGGCAACAGGATCACGCGCGAGACCCCTTCGAAGACGCTGTCATACCAGGACAGCGCCTCCCGATTACGCCAGCTGAAGGTGTGCGGCTCGAACACCACCACCTGCGGCCGGTCGGGGAAATGCAGCTGGATCGCCTCGATCGCCGAGCGCGCCTTCTCCAGCGAGGACCCGAACCCCTCATAGGCGGGGATGGCGGATGAAGCGGTCTTCTTGTCGAGCCGGCGCGCCACGCCGCGAAACACGGCCACGGCGGCCTGAAGCTGCTCTGGCGTGACCAGGCCGCGCTCCAGCAGAAAGGCGCTGGCGCCGACGATGTTCTCGATATTGTGGCGCCCCAGCAGCCCGGTCTGGAGCGGGATCGCCCCGCCCTGCGGCGTGGTGAGGATGAAGCGCGTGATCTCGCCGATCTCGATCGCGCGGGCGCCATAACCTTCGCACGCGTCGTCTGCGCCATACCAGACCACGGCGCGCCCCTCGGTGAGGCGGCGCAGCGGCTCATGCCCCCGCGCGCAGACAAGCAGGCCGCCCGGCGGCGTCTTGGCGATCAGCCGGGCAAAACAGGCCTCATAGAGCGCCATCGTCGGGAACATGTTCACATGGTCATGCACGATCGAGCTGATGAGCGTGTGGGCGGGCGTGTAGAGTTCGAACTTGGAGCGCCGGTCGGCGAGGCTCACCACATATTCGTCGCCCTCCATCACGAAGAGCGGCTCGCGGCCCCAGGCGCCGGTGGCGGGCAGATCCAGCGGGATCGCGCCGATGAACCAGCCGGGCTCCCGGCCAGCGTGGCGGAGAATGTGGGCGATCAGGGCGGTGAGCGAGCTTTTCCCGAAGCTGCCGGCCACGATCAGGTTCTCGCGCTCAGCGGTCAGAGCGCCGAGATAGGCCGCAAACGTGTGGCAGGGCACGCCGCGGCGCTTCAGTTCGGCATATTCGGGATTGGTCTCCGGCGTGATCTTTGCCGTGGTGCCGACAATGGCGACGTCGATCCCATCTGGCATGGCGTCCGCATCGAACTGCGTACGATAGGGAATGCCGATCCTGTCGAGATAGGTGGAGACGGGCGCAAACACCCCCTCGTCGGAGCCTGAAACCTCCGCCCCCTGATCTTTCAGCACAGAGGCGAGCGCACTCACGCCTGCCCCGGCGACGCCCAGAAAATAAGCCTTCATGCCTGCGCGCTTTAGTCTGATCTGCGCGCGGCGTCATGCGGCGATTTCGGGGCGACCTGGCGCTAGCGGTCCGCGCTGGAATCGCCCAGCAGGCAGGGCGCGGTGACGAGCATGATCCACAGATCGAGCCAGAAGTTGGCCCGCTGGATATAGTCCACGTCCAGACGAACGCGCGCACGCACCTCATCGGCGGTGTGGACCGGGCCTCGTGAGCCGTGGATCTGCGCCCATCCGGTCATGCCTGGCTTGATGCGGTGGCGGTGGGCGTAATGGGCCACCAGGCTTGCGCTTTCGGCATCCCCGGTCCGCATTCCCACGGCGTGGGGGCGCGGCCCCACAAGGCTCATCTCGCCCTTCAGCACGTTGAATAGCTGGGGCAGCTCGTCGAGGCTGGTCTTGCGGATGAAAGCCCCGACGCGCGTCACGCGCGGATCACGGCGCGTCACTTGCTGTGCGGCCTGGTGATCGGCGGCGTCGGCCCGCATCGACCGGAACTTCCAGACCTCGATGATCTCGTTGTTGAAGCCATGGCGCGGCTGACGGAAGAAGATCGGACCACGGCTGTCGAGCTTGATCGCCAGCGCGATCAGCAGCATCGGGATCGCCGCCACGCACAGGATCGCCGACCCGAAAGTCAGGTCCTGCACCCGTTTCCAGAAAGCGCGGCGCCCATCGGCCGGCGCACCCGATACATAGGCGGCGGGCGCATCCGCGACCTTGGCGAGGCTGGTCGCCGTCGGCTCGAACCCATCGATGTCGAGCAGCAGCACCACCTTGTTCGGGGCCACGCGCAGCCGCTCGATCAGCGTGCGGACCCGATCGCGCGCCTGTGTGGAGACCGTGACGATGATGCGGTCCACCGCCGGCAGCGCAGGCCAGGCGAGCAGCGCGTCCAGATCGCCCAGAACTGGCACGCCTGCGATGTCTGCCGGCGCGCGGGACAGGCGGTCATCGAAGACCGCCAGCACGTTCAGGTCGCGGCTGGCGGCGTTGCGCGCCAGAAGCTGGCGTGCGTTTGCGGTGGCGCCCACCAGGACCACGTTGAGCGCGAACACCCCAGCGCGCGTGAGAATGCGCGCGATCGCGCCATAGGCCGCGTGCATCGCCAGAAGGGCGGCGGCAAGGACCAACGCTGTTGCAGCGCTGCCTGTCAGCGCTTCGCCGCTCGCGGTTCCGGCCATAGACGCTGCAAGCGCGCCTGCGCCCGCGCCAAGAGGCGCTGCAAACGCCAGCGCGCCGGCAGTCCGCGCCAGCTGCGAAAGCGCGCTTGCTTCCACGCTGAACCGGTAAAGATCATGCTCGCGCAACACGCCCGCGATGACGGCGGCGGCGAACGCGTATGGCAGCAGCGCGCGCAGGGATGCATCCAGCAACGTGCCCTCGCGCGCCAGCACCAGAACCGCGACAAGAGCGACGCCGCCGACAAGGTCCAGTCCGGCAAGAATGCGTCCGAAATTGGCGCGGTAGAAGCGGGCCCCGCGCGCGCGCTGCGAAAAAGGCCGCACCGCCGCCAGCGGGTTCATTCCTGCCTGGCCCAGCGCCACGTCCGACATCGCCAACCTCGAAACTGCGCAAAGCCGTAGCACTGCGCCGTCACCGCCCCGTTAAGGCGCCGGGGGCTCGCGCCGGAGGGAGGAGAGCGTCCCGCCAAGACCGATCGAGCGCAGATCGGCCACACTCGCGCTGACGATATGGCAGGCGCCGCGATAGGCCCGCCGCGCACACAGCCGCCATCGCTGCCCCGGCGCCACCCGCAGAGAGAACGCGCGGTTATCGAAGCCGGAGTGCTTCAGGTCCGGCGCATCGGCCGCCACGACCCGTTGCTCGCCGCTGAAGCCCGGCCCCCCAAACAGGATCACGCCCTCGATTGGGCCCGCGACACCGGGAGCATGTCCGACGGCCTGATCGCCGTGCGCATCTGTTTGCGCTGCGGCGATTGGCTCGCCGCTCATGGCCAGCGCCAGGGCAAAGAAAGCCGCTTTCATCCTTCGCCTCTGTTGCCGCTGGCAGCCGGTGGGCGCCGCCTCCGCCCCTACCGTAACGCCGGAGGCTGATCGCATGGAAGATGGCGCACCGCCGCGCAGGCGGCGCGGAAATCATAGTCGACGGCGTCTGCGCAATCGGGCCACGCCCCTGTCTGAATCCAGTAGTCAACCAGACCCAGCCGCGCGCAATACTCGGGGAAATGCGGCTCGGACAAAAGCGTGGGATAAAGAGCCGTGAACATGGCCAGGGTGCGATAGGCGACCACGCCGGTCTGTTCTCGCCCCCGACCCGTCGGCCCGAACGAGGCGTTGGTCATCAGCTCATGCACGGCCGCGCCAAGCCCAAGATGGCTCGACCAGAACAGGATGATGGGATCGGCCGTGCCGGTCCTCCCGATCCGGGCGGCCAGCGCTTCCCGGATGAAGGCGATATTGTGCTCGGTCGGGTGGCGCATCGCCCCGCACACTGCGATGAGGCCAGCATGCTCGCGCAAGGGATAGCGCTGGAGCCGACGCGGCTCGATCAACGCGTCGAACCTGTCCCAGCGGCCTTGATGGGCGCAAAGCGCGATCAATCCTGCGGCCGCCAGATTGTCGTCGGGCCAGGCCAGAAGGTGCGCCTCCAGGGCCTCGGCCGCTTCCGTCGCGGACCCAACGCCCCACAGGCTGAACGACAGAGAGATGCTTGCCGTCCAGTCGCGCGGGTTGAGCGCCATAGCTATACGGCCATGGACCAGCGCTTCCCGGCAGCGCCCGACATTGATCAGGTGAAAGGCGGCCAGCGCGTGGGCGTCGCTCGCGTTCGGGGTGGCCTCAAGCATGCGCCGGGCGCCCGCTTCCTTGGCGATGTAGTCCCCGATCGGGGGCGCCAGCCAGAAGTCCGCGTATCCGGTTTCGGGATTATCCGGGTCGATGGCGCGGCAGCGGGCGATTTCGATCCGCGCCTTTGCAACTTCCTCCGACCGCTCGGCGTAAGGGAGCTGCGTCGCATGCCAGGCGCGCATGGCGGCCAGGCGGGCCCAGCCGTCGGCAAAGTGGGGGGCTTCCGCCACAACGGCTTCCAGAGAGGCGATATTGGCGCGCATCGCTTCCGGGCTTGCCTTGAGCGACTTGGAGCGCAGGAACAGATCATAGGCGGCAGGCGGAATCGGCTTTTGCGCCGGCGCGCTGAAGGCTGTGGAAAGCGCGCCCGCGATCTGCTCGGCGATCTCGTCCTGCAGCGCGAAAATGTCGTGCAGATCACGATCGAACCGCTGCGACCACGCCGCCGCGCCCGTGGCGGCCTCGGTAAGGTGCACGGAAATGCGCACTCGGTCGCCGGCGCGCTGGACAGCGCCATCGACAATGTGACTGGCGCTCAGCTCCCGCGCCGCGTCCGCCTTGCGTGCGCCGCGATACTGGAAGCTGGTGGTGCGGCCGATCACCTTGAGCGCGGAGCCCCGCACCAGCCGGCCCAGCACCTCCTCGGCCACCCCGTCGGAGAAGAACTCAAGCTCCGCCGCCCCGCTCAGATTGTCGAAGGGCAGCACGATCAACACCGGATCGTGCGAACGCGGCTGAGGCGGCTCACCGGCGGCGATCAAACGCACGCCGACCTTGGGCAAGGTCTGAAGTTCGAAGGCTGGAGGCGTGCTCAGGGCCGCGAGCTGGCGCACCTTGCTGAGGATGCGGGTGATGGCGTCGTCGCTCACCACACGCTCGCCCCAGCACTCGGCGATCATCTGATCACGCGACAGGGTGCGGCCGCGCGCCTTGCCGAGCGCGATCAGCATTTGCATCACTTTGGGCTCGACCCTGACGACTTGGCCCGCCACCTCCACGCTGGCCTGCGATGGGCGCACCTGAAGCCTGCCAAGCGCGAAGTCCGCCGCCTCGGTAAGATCCTTCAGTCCCGATACAGCGCCTGCGCGGTGGAAAGACCGATCGCGCTCTGTCGCCGTCACCATCTCCGCCCTCGCCATCCCGGCTGTAGTTATCGTCATGTTTTGGCCCCGACGCAAAGAAATCGGAGGCTGGTCGGAAAAAAGTCGGGTCGAGGTCCGGCGCCGCGACCCTGAGTTCCGCACTCTCCCATTCGTGAACAGCAGGCCTTTGGCGGGTGCAGACCCGCGCGGCGGCTTCAGGATGAAGGAGCGGGACGATGGGATGGACGCGATGGGCGCTGGCGGCTTGCCTCGCGCTGGGGGCCACTTCCGCTGCGGCCGAGCAGGCCACAACCCGGCTTGTGGATGGCGAGTTGCGCGCGCCGCATGAGGGCGGGGTGGATGCGTTCCGGCAGGATCGCCCAGTGCGTCAGGCTGCAGCGCAACCGCAAGGCCGGGCGGCCCCTTTTGTGGCGACCGAGCGCCTTGTCGACGGGGAGCGGCCGGTCGCCGCCCATGCCCCGGCCCCGCGCTTCGACGCGAACTGGCAGCCGCCCCAGGACGCCTACCCGATGAATCCAGGCGACTGGCCGGGTCAGTGGCCGCCGCGCTCGCTGCCGCACTGACCGCGCCGACGCCCCCTAACCCGGGGGACTGGCAGGTCAAGCCGTTGGGCGGTCGATTGCAGTCGGCCTAGTCCAGCAGACCGGCGTAGGGGTCTTCGGCTTTGGCTGCGGCGCGCAAAGCGTCGGCCACCATGTAGGGGCGCTCCATCGGGATGAAGTGCGTCGCGCCCGGCGCCGTCTGGACCTTGGCGAGCAGCATGCGCTCGGCGTAGTCGGCGGCTTCCAGATCGCAGGTCGAGCCCTTGGCGGCGCGCAGGATATGGGTCGGCCGGCGGGCCTTTTTCATCGCCTTCCAGGGATCGTGCTGTTGGCCGGCGAAACAGGACGCTTCGAACAGGGGCGCGCAGGAAAGACGCAGGCCCTCGCCGTCCTCGATCAGACCATCGGCCAGATAATCCTCCAGAAACGGCGCGCGCCAACTCCTGAATGCGCCGCGCCCCGTATAGGCCTCAAGCGCCTGGCTGCGGCTCTCAAACCATTCGCGCCGGCGCCGCGCCGCCTTGGCCAGCGGAAACTGGCCGCGCCACAGCCAGAAGGCCCAGGGCGCGCTTGCATACCAGTAGAATTCCTTCGGCTGCAGCACCGGATCCACCAGCACGAGCCGCTTCACCAGATCCGGCCGCTCGCCGGCGGCCAGAAGCGCGCTTGTCCCGCCCATGGAATGGCCGGCCAGAATGGCGCCGCCGGGCGCAAACCGGTCCATCAGCGCGCAGATGTCGTCACGAAACACGTTCCAGCTGCGCTGGCGATTGGGCTCGGCCGGCAGGCGCGTGCGCCCGTGCCCGCGCAGATCGAACGCGGCGACGTGAAGCCGCTCCCCCAGCGGCGCCAGGATCGACCGGTAAGTGTAGGCATTGAAGCCATTCGCGTGGAAAAACACGATGTCGACCGGGCGTTCCGGGTCTCCCCAGGCCCAGCCGGCCATCGCGCCATCGTCAAGCGCGACTTCCACACGGCGTTGCGCGTTCATCGTCCGTCGTTGGCTCCCCTGGCAGAAAAAGGGGCGCGCTGGCCCTGTGGTCAAGGGGCGGGGGTGTGTCCGATCCTGCGCGGCTTGCTTGAACCGGGCGTCCCGGAGCGCTAGCAGGCGCGGCCATGCCTGGCCGGATGCTCCTTTCCCAGCGCCTGACCTTCTCCGCCGTCCATTTTCTGGAGGGTGAGGGCGCGCGCGCGCACTACAACCGCGCCCATGGCCATACGTTCGAGGTCGAGGCCGGCGTTCTCGGTGCGCCGGACGCATCGGTTGGCTGGGTCGCCGATCTCGCCAGCCTCTCGCAAGCGCTGGAAGCGGCGGTCGCCCCGCTGAAGGATCGTGTCCTGAACGAAGTGGACGGTTTGGAGCGCGCGACGCTGGAGCATCTCTGCCTGTTCATCGCGGCGCGCCTGAGGGTGGCCTATCCGGGCCTCGCCTATGTGGAGGCGGCTCGCCCGTCGCTGGGCCAGCGCTGCCGGCTCGACCTCGCGGACTGATCAGTCCCGGCTTTAGCCGCCCCGGATGGCCCGCACGATGCCCGTTGTCGACAGGCCCTGCGCCAGTTCGGCCAGAACCAGCCGGCCGCCATGCGCCTCCACATGGGCGCGGCCCACCACGTCCTCGGGGCGATAGTCCGCCCCCTTGATCAGCACGCCGGGCGTGATGGCCTCGATCAGGGCGAGCGGCGTATCTTCGGCGAATGGCGCGACCAGATCCACGCTTTCCAGACCAGCCAGAACGGCAGCCCTGTTGGCGAGCGTGTTGATCGGGCGCTCCGCGCCCTTCAGCCGGCGCACGGAGGTGTCGTCGTTCAACCCGACGATCAGCCGGTCGCAGGCCGCGCGCGCCGCCGCCAGCATCTGCACATGCCCGGCGTGCAGAACATCGAAGCAGCCGTTGGTGAAGCCTACGGTCAGGCCCTGCGCCTTCCAGTCTGCCGCCTGTGCGGCGGCGACGGCGGCGGACGGCGCGACCTTCCCGGCCCCAAGGTTGTTGCGCGTCAGGGCGGCTGCGAGTTCACCCGCTGAAATCGCCGCAGCGCCCGGCTTTTCCACCACCACGCCCGCCGCCGCCATGGCGAGCGCTGCGGCCTCATCGAGCGACAGGCCGGCGGCCAGCGCGGCCGCCATTGTGGCTGTAACGGTGTCGCCCGCGCCGGAGACGTCCTTCACGAAGCGGGCCGGCGCAGACAAGCGCACGGCCTCTCGCGCGGTCACGAGGCTGGCGCCCTCTTCGCCGCGCGTCACCAGGATCGCCCCGAGGCCATGAGCCGACATCAGGGCGCGGGCGGCCGAGAAAAGCGCGTCCTCGTCGCCGAAGCCGGACCTTCCAGCCGCCGTCGCCAGCTCGGCCTTGTTGGGGGTCAGCACGTCCGCGCCGCGATAGCGGGTCCAGTCCGCCCCCTTCGGATCCACCACCACCGGCGCGCCCCTTGCGCGGGCTGCTGCGATCAGCCGCCCGGCAAGGCCCGGCGTCACGACGCCCTTGGCGTAATCCGACAGGACGAGCGCGCCCGCCTCATCGAGCCGCGCAAGCCCAGCTTCCACCAGCCGATCCTCGATCGCAGGCGCGGCGGGCGAAGGCTCCTCCCAGTCCACCCGCAACAGATGGGTGGAAAGCAGGGAGGAAACGAACCGCTCCTTGCGGGTGGTGGGCCGGGAAGGGTCTACGATCAGATCCACGTCAAGTCCGGCCGCGGCGGACCGGAACAGATCAGCGATTTCGGCGCCGGCGGCGTCTTCCCCCACCAGTCCCACGAAACCCGCCGCCGCGCCCAAGCCCTGGAGATTGCGCGCCACATGGCCGGCGCCGCCGGGGGTGCGCACCTGCGCGCGCGCCCGCAGCACCGGCACGGGCGCCTCCGGCGAGATGCGGGTGACGTCGCCGCGCACAAACACGTCGAGCATCACATCGCCCACGACAAGCACGCGGGCGGATGCAAGGCGGGAAACGAGGGCGGCGCTCATGGCGCCGGCTGTAGCAAGTGGGGGCGGCCGCGTCATCCGGGACTGGACGCCGCCCGGCTTCCCGACCCTTTCCACAAGCACGTCCCGGTTTTCGCTATCGCTCGCCCGGGATGACAGGGCGCGCTAGGCCGCCCGCCGCGCCGTCATCAGGTAATTCACCGCCGCATCGGTCCCCAGGCTCCAGCGGTCGAGCACGGGATTGAAGGAAACCCCGATCGGGCCCGCGACAGTCAGGCCGGAGTCGGCGGCGAGCGCGGTGCGGATTTCGGCGGGCGTGACGAACTTGCTCCACTCATGGGTGCCGCGCGGCAGCCAGCCAAGCACATATTCGGCGCCCACGATGGCGAGTGCGAAGGCCTTGGCGGTGCGGTTGAGGGTGGCCACGATCATGACGCCGCCGGGCGCGACAAGGCGGGCGCAGTTCTGCATGAACACCGCCGGGTCGGCCACGTGCTCCACCACTTCCATGTTCAGCACGACGTCGAAGGCCGGTTCGCCCGCCTCGATCAGCCCCTCGGCTGTGCCGACGCGATAGTCGATCGCCAGCCCGCTCTGGGCGGCGTGGGTCATGGCGGTCTTGATGTTGGCCTCAGTGGCGTCGACCCCGGTCACCGCCGCGCCAAGCCGGGTCATTGGCTCGCACAGAAGCCCCCCGCCGCAGCCGATGTCGAGCAGGCGCAAGCCCTCAAACGGGCGCGCCGCCTTCGCCTCGCGGCCCAGCGCGGTGCAGACCTGATCGCGGATGAAACCCAGCCGGACTGGGTTGAACTTGTGGAGCGGTTTGAACTTGCCGTCCGGGTTCCACCAATCGGCAGCCATCCGCGCGAACTTTTCCACCTCAGCGGGGTCGATGGAGGCGGCGCGCGGCCGTTCGAGGGTATCTTGGGCGGCTTTGGGCATCGGGGTTGTTCCAGCTTCATTGCAAGCCCGGCGCAAGGCCGGCTACAAGCCCCATGTCGGCCGGAAGGGGCCGGCGTCAATCGGCGATGCGGGCCGGGGTGAGTTTGGGCATGTCCCGTCTGGTGATGAAGTTCGGCGGCACGTCGGTCGGCGACGTGGAGCGCATACGGCGCGTTGCGCGGCTTGTGGCGGCTGAGCGCAAGCCGGGCCGCGGGTTGGCGGTCGTGGTCTCGGCCATGTCGGGCGAGACAGACAAGCTCGTGGGCCTAGCCCGCGCGGCCGGCGAAGGGCTGAGCCCGCAAGCCTTCAACGATGAGTATGACGTGGTCGTCGCCACTGGCGAGCAGGTGACCACGGGGCTTCTGGCGCTGGCGTTGCGCGCGCTTGGCGTGCCGGCCCGCTCCTGGCAAGGATGGCAGATCCCTGTGCGCTCCGATGACGCCCACTCTGTTGCGCGCATCACCGACATTCCCGCAGACGCGCTGGCGGCCGCGATCGACGGCGGCGAGGTGGCGGTGATTCCCGGCTTCCAGGGCGTCGATCCGGCCAACCGGATCAGCACGCTCGGCCGCGGCGGCTCTGACACCAGCGCCGTCGCCGTGGCGGCGGCCCTGGGCGCGGAGCGGTGCGACATCTATACCGACGTGGACGGCGTCTACACCACCGATCCCCGCATCACCCAGCGGGCGCGGCGCATGGAGCGCATCTCCTATGAAGAGATGCTGGAAATGGCTTCTCTAGGGGCCAAGGTGCTTCAGACCCGCTCGGTGGAGCTGGCCATGGCCAAGAAAGTGCCCGTCCGCGTGCTGTCGAGCTTTGTCGAGCCGGGCGACCCCAATCCCGGCACGATCGTGTGCGATGAGGAAGACATCGTGGAAAAGCAAATCGTTTCCGGCATCGCCTATTCCCGCGACGAGGCGAAAGTGACGCTGCTTGGCGTTCAGGATCACCCTGGCATCGCGGCCGAGATTTTCGGTCGGCTGGCCGATGCGGGCGTCAACGTGGACATGATTGTCCAGAACGAGGCGCGCACGCCCGGCGCGGTCAACATGATCTTCACCGTGGCCGACCGCGACGCCACCCGCGCGCAGGACATCATGAACGCCGGCAAGGCCGCCATCGGGTTTGAAGCCGTGCAGATCCGGCGCGATGTCTCGAAGGTTTCCGTGATCGGCGTCGGCATGCGCTCTCACGTCGGCGTCGCGCGCACGATGTTTGCGACGCTCGCCCAAAAAGGCATCAACATCGAGAATATCTCCACCTCGGAGATCAAGATAAGCGTGTTGATCGACGCGCAGTATACAGAGCTGGCGGTGCGGGCGCTCCACACCGCTTATGGTCTCGACGCGGCCTGAGAAGGCGCGCGCGACGCGACGGGCAAGCAGGGGGAGGGAGCATGGCGGCTGAGCATGAACTGCGCTCGCCCCTGCGCCCGCGCCCAACCCAGGAGCACAGGCCATGACGGCCGCCGGCCTCGGCGGCTCTTCGCGCCTGCTCCTGCGCCATATGCGCGAGATGCTCGCGGCCGGCGATGCGCCACAGGCGCGCTTCGACCGGATCGTCACCCAGATCGCGCAATCCATCGTGGCGGACGTCTGCTCGCTCTATCTCCGCCGGCAGGACGGCTCGCTGGAGCTCTGGGCCACCGAAGGGTTGAAGCGCGAAGCGGTGCACCGCACCCGGCTGAAGCCTGGCGAAGGGCTGGTCGGCCTGATAGCGGAAAGCGCCGAGGTTTTGAGCCTGCGCGACGCGCCGCATCATCCGCGCTTTTCCTATCGTCCGGAAACGGGCGAAGACCCGTTCAGCGCCTTCCTCGGCGTGCCGGTGCTGCATCGCGGCCGGCTGCTTGGCGTGCTGGTGGTGCAAAACCGCGTCGCGCGCCAGTATGAGGACGACGAGGCCGAAACCCTCCAGACCATCGCCACCGTGCTCGCCGAGATCGTGGTCTCGAGCGATCTCGTGGCTGGCGAGGCGTTTTCCGGGGTCGCCATCCGGCTATCGGGTCCGGACCGCATCCAGGGCCGGCGCTTTGCCGACGGTCTCGCCATCGGTGAGGCGGTTCTGCACGACCCCGACGTGCCGCCTACCCGCTATTTCAGCGACAATCCGGCTGCGGAGGAGCGCCGGCTCGACGAGGCGCTCGCCGCCCTGCGCGCGGGGCTGGAGGGGCTTCTCAGCGGCGAAGGCCAGCGGATGGGCGGGGTTTCCCATGAAGTGCTGGAGACGATCAGTCTGCTCGCCAGCGATCGCGGCTGGGAGCGGCGCCTCCGCGAGCCGATCCGCGCCGGTCTGACGGCCGAGGCTGCTGTCGAGCAGGTCCGCTCCGAACACCGCGCCCGGATGCAGACCGCCAAGGACGCCTATATCCGCGAGCGCCTGCACGATCTGGAAGACCTCGACAACCGTTTGCTGCGCCATCTTGGCGGCGACGCCGCGCCCCGGCGCGCCTTGCCTGAGGCCATGGTGCTGGTGGCGCGCAACATCGGCCCCGCCGAGCTTCTGGAGTATGGGCCGGACAGGCTGAAAGGCGTGCTGCTGGAGGAGGGCTCTGGCGGCTCGCACGCAGCAATCGTGGCCAAGGCGCTCGGCGTGCCCATGGTGGGGCGCCTGTCGGGCCTGCTTACTCGGGTTCAGGACGGCGACGCCGTGATCGTGGACGCCGCCGAGGGCTATGCCCATCTGCGGCCCGAGCCCGAGGTGCGCAAGGCGTTCCAGACGCGGCTCTCCGCTCGCGCGGAGGAACAGGCGGCGTTCAGCGCCCTGCGCGACACCCCCTGCATCACGGCAGATGGCCGGCGCGTCACGCTTCTGGGCAATGCCGGCCTTGCTCTTGATGTGGCGCCTCTGGTTCAGGCCGGTGCGGAAGGGGTGGGCCTGTTTCGCACCGAGTTCCAGTTCATGGTCTCCGAGACGCTTCCGCGGCTTGGCGCCCAGACCGAGCTCTACCGCCAGGTGCTGGATGCGGCGGGCGACCGGCCGGTGGTGTTCCGCACGCTCGATCTCGGGGGCGACAAGGTGCTGCCCTACATGGCTGCCGAGCGGGAGGAAAACCCCGCCATGGGGTGGCGTGCGATCCGCATGACGCTCGATCGGCCAGGCCTTCTCCGCTACCAGTTGAGGGCGCTGGTGCGCGCGGCGGCTGGCAAAGCACTCTCGGTGATGTTCCCGCTCGTGGCGACGCCGGAAGAATTCGTCCGGGCGCGCGCCCTTCTGGAACGCGAGCTCGCCTGGAACGCGCAGGCCGGCCGCCCCGGTCCCGCTGCAGTCCGGGTGGGCGTGATGGTGGAAGCGCCAGCCCTCGCCTGGAACGTGCGCGCTCTGAAGGGCACGGCCGATTTCGTCTCGATCGGGACGAATGACCTCATGCAGTTCTTCTTCGCTGCCGATCGCGGCAATCCGCGGGTGAGCGAGCGCTATGACGTGCTCTCATGCGCGGCCCTCAGCTTTCTTGCCCGTATCCGGGAGGAGGCGGCCGCCGCCGGCCTCTCGATTTCGGTGTGTGGCGAGGCGGCGGGCCGTCCGCTGGAAGCTGCCTGCCTGATCGCTTTGGGCTTTGATCAGCTCTCGATGCCAGCGGCCGGGCTTGGGCCGGTGAAGCGGATGGCGCTGCGGCTTGAGGCTGGCCGCCTGCGCGCTGCGCTCGACGATCTCTTCGCCACTCAAGCCGGCGACCTGCGTGCGCCCCTCGAAGCCTGGGCGCGCGCGCAGGGCCTGCTGGGCTGATCGCGCCGGCTAGATCCGGATCGTGACGGTTTTTTCCTGGGTGTAGAGGGCGGCGCAGGCGTCCCCGCCTTCGCGGCCGACGCCGCTTTCCTTCCAGCCGCCGAAGGGCGCGCGCAGCTCGCGCGTCATGGGCGTGTTCACCCAGACGACGCCGGCCTGGATCGCCTGGGCGGCCGACAGCGCTTTGGAGATATCGCGCGTCCAGACATAGCTGACCAAGCCGAAGGGGCTGTCATTGGCGATGGCGATCGCTTCCTCCGCCGTGTCGAACTCCTGGATCGTCACGAAGGGACCGAATATCTCTTCCTGGCAGATGGCGCGGGCGTTATCGGGCGCGCGCGCCACCACGGGGCGCATGTAGAAGCCGGTCTCGAAACCCTCCGCCCGCCCGCCGGTGAGGATCTCGCAGCCGTCCTGCTCGGCTTTGTCCACAAAGCTCAGGATGCGCTCAAGATGCCGCCGGTTCTGGATGGGGCCGAGCTGTGTGGCGGGGTCGCGCGGCGGGCCGACCACCATCGCTTCCACCCGCGCCACGAAGCGGGCGGTGAAGTCTGCCGCGATCCCGCGCTGAAGCAGCAGCCGCGAACCGGCCAGGCATTGCTGGCCGTTGCCGGCGAAGCCCGCAAGCAGCGCGCCTTCGAGCGCCTTGTCGAGATCGGCGTCATCGAACACGATATTGGCGGATTTCCCGCCCAGCTCCATCGTGGCGGGCTTGATCGCCTTGGCGGCGGCCATGCCGATGGCGCGACCGGTCTCGGTGCCGCCGGTGAAGCTGAGGCAGTCCACGCCCGGATGCGCGCTCAGCGCCTGACCCGTCACGCCGCCGCGCCCGTTGACGAGGTTGAAGGCCCCATCGGGCAGGCCCGCCGCCTTCATCAGCGCGGCGACGCGCGGAAAGGTAAGCGGCGTGAACTCGGAGGGTTTCAGCACCACCGTGCAGCCGAAGGCCAGCGCGGCGGCGGTCTTCATCATGCCCAGCCCCAGAGGCACGTTCCAGGGCGCGATCAGAGACGCCACCCCTATCGGCTGACGGGTGACATAGGTGATCATGCCGGGCGCGTCGGTGAAGCTCGCGCCCGACTGCTGCCCGATGTATTCGGCGAAAAAGCGGAAATTCAGCGCCGCGCGCGGAATGTGCATGCCCTTGATCTGGGCCAGCGGCATGCCGGTATGCAGGCATTCCAGATCCGCCAGCGCCTCGGCGTCGGCCTCGATCGCATCGGCGATGGCGCGCAGGATGCGCTGGCGCTCGGCCACGCTCATGCGCGGCCAGGGCCCATGGTCGAAAGCCCGCCGGGCGGCCCGCACCGCGGCATCCACATCTGCGGGTGTCGCCTCGACAAGCTCGCCCACCACTGCCTCGGTCGCAGGGTCGATCACAGGCAGGCGCTCTGCATCGGCCGCCGCAAGCGGCTTGCCATCGACCCAGTTGGCGCAGGTGGTGAAGGGCAGGGAGAAGGGCGCAGTCATGCGCAGAAGCCTAGTGCGCCTCGCGCCGCGCGACCATGAGCGCGGCCGCCGTCACCGAAGAGCGGGCGGCGGGCCGGCTAAGCCTTCTTCACAAACAGGTCTTTTTTTCCGAAATGCGCGGCGAGGAGGTAGTAGACCGTCACGCGCTCCTTGGAGCGGTCGGCCTTCATTGTCTCCATCACCGTCTTGATGGCCGCATCGAGCGTTGCGTCCGGATCT
>JBIIUJ010000044.1:0-16888 GCA_044340025.1 Caulobacterales bacterium | reverse complement strand
GATCCGGCACAAGGACGGCGGCCTGTTCAAGGGTCTGCCGCAGGGCTTCACCGGCGCGCGCTACCACTCGCTCGCCGTCGAGCGCGACACCCTGCCCGAGGCGCTGGTGGTCGACGCCTGGCTCGACGATGGCGAGATCATGGGCATGCATCATCGCGACCGGCCGGTGTTCGGCGTGCAATATCATCCCGAATCCATCGCCACCGAGCATGGCCATGCGCTGATCCAGGCGTTCCTCGACAAGACGGTCCGGTCATGAGCAGCGCGCTTCAGCCTGCGCTCGCCGCGCTGGCGCGCGCGCAGGCGCCCGCGCCGGAAGCGCTGGACGCAGCCTTCGCCGCCATTCTGGCTGGGGAAGCGACCCCTGCCCAGATCGGCGCACTCTTGATGGGGCTGGAACAGACCGGGCTGACGGCGCAGACCATCGCGGCCGGTGCGCGTGCGCTGCGCGCGGCCATGACGCCGACCCCGTTCGAGGGGCCGACCATCGACGTGTGCGGCACAGGCGGGGACGGCGCCCATACGCTCAACATCTCCACCGCCGTCGCTTTCGTGCTGGCGGGCTGCGGCCTGACGGTCGCCAAGCATGGCAACCGGGCGATGAGTTCGAAATCGGGCGCCGCCGACGTTCTGGAGGCGCTGGGCGTGCGGCTCGACATCACGCCCGAGACTGAAGCGCGCGCCTTGCGCGAAGCGGGGGTGGCGTTCCTGTTCGCTCAGGCCCATCACCCCGCCATGCGCCATGTGGCCGGCCCGCGCCGGGAACTTGGCTTCCGCACGGTGTTCAATCTGCTGGGCCCGCTGTCCAACCCGGCTGGCGCGCGTCGCCAGCTTGTGGGCGTGTTCGCAGCCGACAAGCTCGAGCCGATGGCCGAAGCGCTCGGCGCCCTTGGGGCGGAAGCAGGCTGGGTGGTGCATGGCGACGGCGGGCTGGACGAGATCGCCCTGTCGGGGCCGAGCGCGGTATGCGCGATCGAGGGCGGGGTGCGGCGCTCCTTCACGATCGCCCCGCAGGATGCCGGCCTTGCGCCAGCCCCGCTTTCCGCTGTCGCCGGCGGGGATGCGGCGTTCAACGCGGCTGCGCTTCGCGCCCTGCTGGCAGGCGAGCCCGGCGCCTATCGCGACATGGTGGTGCTCAACGCCGCCGCCGGCCTGATCGTGGCGGGTCGCGCCTCCAGCCTGCGCGAGGGCGCAGCGCTCGCCAGCGCCAGCATCGCCCAGGGCCGCGCCAGCGCCGCGCTCGACCGCCTGATCGCGGTCACGACCGGAGCGGCCTGATGGACAACGCGCTTTCCCGCATCCTCGCCTACAAGGCCGAGGAGGTCGCCGCCCGCAAGGCCGCGACCACGCTGCCTGATCTGGAGGCGCGCGCGCAGGCCGCCTCGCCCGTGCGGGGCTTTGCTGCTGCGCTGGCGGACGCCGCCGGGCCGGGGCTGATTGCGGAAGTGAAGAAAGCCTCCCCCTCCAAGGGGCTGATCCGGGCGGACTTCGACCCCGCAGCCATCGCACGCGCCTATGCGGCCGGCGGCGCGCACTGCCTCTCGGTGCTGACCGATACGCCGAGCTTTCAGGGCGATGACGCCTATGTGGCGCAAGCGCGCGCCGCCTGCCCGCTCCCGGTGCTGCGCAAGGAGTTCATGATCGACCCGTGGCAGGTGATCGAGGCGCGCGCGCTGGAGGCCGATGCGATCCTGGTGATCATGGCGGCGGTGGATGATGCGCTGGCGCGCGATCTGGTCCAGGCGGCGGCCGCCTTCGGCATGGATGCGCTGATCGAGACCCATGACGCCGCCGAGATGGAGCGCGCGCTCGCGCTGCCGGCCCGCCTCATCGGGGTGAACAATCGCGACCTGCGCACCTTCGAGACCCGGCTGGAGACGACCGAGGATCTGGCGGCGATGGTCCCGCGCGATCGGCTGCTGATCGCAGAAAGCGGCATCGCCACGCCCGCTGATATCGCGCGCCTCTCGCGGGCTGGCGCGCGCGCGTTCCTTGTGGGCGAGAGCCTGATGCGCCAGCCCGATGTGGAAGCCGCAACGCGCGCCCTGCTCGCGCCAGTCTGACCGGGCGCGCCTTAGTAGGCGCAGGCCTCGAACACCTTGTCGATGTCGCCGCCCCATTCGCCGTGATAGCGCTCGAGCAGCCTGTCGGCGGCAGTGAAGCCTGTGGCGGCCACTTCCTCAAGTTCGGTCAGGAAACCGCTCTCGTCGTCGCCTGCCTCGTTCGTCATCGCGCGCGCGCGTAAGCCCTGACGGGCGATGGCGAGCACATCCTGCGCGAGGCGCTGGACGTTGGTGTTGCGGATCGGCGCCTGGAGACCAAGCGTCGGCACGGCGCGGCGCAAGGCCTCGCGCTCTGGCGCGGTCCAGTCCTTCACGAGGTCCCAGGCGGCCTCCAGCGCAGCGTCGTCGTAGAGCAGCCCGACCCATAGCGCCGGCAGCGCGCAAAGGCGCGACCAGGGGCCCGCGTCCGCGCCACGCATCTCCAGATAGGTCTTGAGCCGCACTTCGGGAAACAGGGTCGTGAGGTGGTCTTCCCAGTCCTTCAGCGTCGGGCGCTCGCCGGGCAGTTCCGGCAGCTCACCCTTCATGAAGGCGCGGAAGGAACGGCCGGCCACATCGATATAACGCCCGTTGCGCTTCACGAAATACATCGGCGTGTCGAGCGCCCATTGCGCATAGCGGGCATAGCCAAAGCCCTCCTCGAACGCGAACGGGAGCATGCCCGTCCGGTCGGGATCGGTGTCGGACCAGACGTGGGCGCGATAGCTGAGATAGCCGTTCGGCCGGCCTTCCGCGAAGGGGGAATTGGCGAAAAGCGCGGTCGCGACAGGCTGCAGCGCCAGCGACACGCGCAGCTTCTTGACCATGTCGGCTTCGGACGAAAAATCCAGATTGGTCTGAACGGTGCAAGAGCGGAACATCATCTGCCGGCCGAGCCGACCGACGCGGGCCATGTAGGCGCGCATGATCTGATAGCGCCCCTTGGGCATGATGGGCGTGTCTTCGAGGCTGGTCTTGGGCGAGAAGCCTAGCCCCAGAAAGGCGATGCCCAGCTGATCGGCGACCTCGCGCACCTCGCGCAGATGGCCGCCGACCTCCAGACAGGTCTGGTGCAGATGCTCCAGCGGCGCGCCCGACAGCTCGAACTGGCCGCCCGGCTCCAGCGTAATCGAGGCGGCGTCCCGCTTCAGCGCAATGATGTTTTCGCCTTCGGTCTCCGGAACCCAGCCAAAACGCGTCAGGCCCTGGAGCAGGGCCCCGATGCCATCTGGGCCGCCATAGGCCACAGGCCCGTTTGTCTTGCGGCGGAACACGACCTTTTCGTGCTCGGTGCCAATCTTCCAGTCGGACTTTGGCTTCGGCCCCTTGTCGAAGTGGGCGAGGAGATCATCGAAGCTCTCGACCGGTCGGTCTTTTGCGTCACACGCTGCCATGCTCTCCCCCATACCCACCCCGGGCGGTCGCCTGCGGGGAGGTAGGCTCTGCAACGGCCCTGCGCAAGCTCAGCCCCAGTCGCCAAGGCCGGCCTGGAGAAGCGCTAGGCCGGCGAACACGGCTGTGTCCGCACGCAGGATGCGAGGGCCGAGGCTGACAGGCACGACGCCGAGGCGGTCGCGAATGCGCCTTCGCTCCGCAGGCGTAAACCCGCCCTCCGGCCCGATCAGCAGATCGGCGGGCGCCGTGCTGCCAGCCACGGCTCGCCCCATCGGGGGGGCGTCGCCGGCCTCATCGGCAAACACCAGAAGGCGCGTTGCGTCCCGGCCGGCAAGCCAGAGATCAAGGCCTATCGCCCCGCGCACTTCTGGCACGCATAGCCGGCCTGATTGCTCAGCCGCCTCCACACAGCGCGCTTCCAGCCGATCGATGCGCAGTTTGCGCACGATGGTGCGGTCGGTGACGACAGGCTGAAGCGCTGCGACGCCAAGCTCGGTCGCTTTCTCCGCGATGGCGTCGATCCGATCGCCCTTGATCGGCGCAAAGGCGAGCGTGATGTCGGGGGCGCTGGCCTGCGGCCGCGTCTGCTCGGCGCAGGTCAGCGATGCCGCCCTGCGGCCCAGCGGCTGCAGGGTGCAGCGCCATTCCCCGTCTCGCCCGTTGAAGGCGAGAAGGCTGTCGCCCTCGGCAAGCCGCAGGACCCCCAGCGCATAATGCGCCTGCGCTTGCGACAGCGGGACAGACGCGCCGGCCGACAACGGCGTTTCGACAAAGAGGCGGTTGGGAACGCTCATGACCCGGCCGGTTTAGCCGTGCATGCCTTCGTGCGAAACCGCTCTAGGCGGTGGTGACAGGCCCGGTTTGCGCCTGGCCGCTGGCCAAGGCGTCGGCGAAGGCGTGGTTCACGTCGCGATGGCCGGCTTCATCCGCGCGCACCGCAATCACCACCTCGCGCAGGCGTGCGTCCGCCGGCAGGCCCCAGTACCGGATGGCGATCGCCGGAGCCGGACCGTTCGGAAGCCGCCCGGCGTCGATCTCGGCAAGATAAGCGGTGTAGCTCACGACAGCCTCTTCCTCGAAATAGCCGACGAGACGATGCGCGGTCTTGGGAGCGAAGAGATACAGCAGGAAGAAAGCGTTGAAGAACACGCCCTGCGCCAGGAGCACCAGCAACCGCTCGACCAGGTTGGGCCGGGCAACCGCGATGAAGGTCATGAGGTGCATGCGCTCGTTTTCGGCCTCTGCAAGGAGGGTGCGGATCCAGCCGCCGTCCTCCTCCATGCGCCGCAAGCTCTTCAGATGCACCAGCATGCCGCCGACCATGCCGGGAACGGCGGCGACGGTTTCCAGCACCACAGCGCGATGCCCATAGCGGCGCGCGAAAAACGTGTCCGCGAAGAGGCGCATCAGTTTTGTGAGCGCAAGGGCGATATGATCCGAGAGATCGCGCGGCGCGCGATGGGACGGCGAAGCGGTGTCGGTCGTTGCGACCATGGCGGCCTCCGGAAGGGCGCCGGCGAATCTGGCGCGCCCAGTGGCCCGACATCGCGTCGCACCAGCGCCGCCAGAGGGACCCGGGTCATCCAACGTCAGAGATAGAGCGCACCGCGCCATATCGGAGGGACAGGCATGCAAGCCGGCCCCATTCAGGCGTCACAATCGCGCGAGGGCGCCGCCTGGTTGCATCGCGACAGGTCATCCCGCAAAGACGCGGCCATGGCTGACTATACCAGAGATCTGACCCAGCTCGGCGGGCTTGTGCGCGGCTACGCCTCTCCGGAGGAAGCGGTGCTGGAGCGCGTGCCCAATCCGCACGCCGGGGCGCTCTATCTGGCGCGGTTCACCGCGCCGGAATTCACCTCGCTCTGCCCGGTGACGGGCCAGCCGGACTTCGCCCATCTCGTGGTGGATTATGCGCCGGGCGATTGGCTGGTGGAGAGCAAGAGCTTCAAGCTCTACCTGCAGAGCTTCCGCAATCACGGCGCATTCCATGAGGATTGCACAGTGGCGATCGGGAAACGGCTCGTCGCGGAGCTTGCGCCTGTATGGCTGCGGATCGGCGCCTATTGGTATCCGCGCGGCGGCATCCCGATCGACGTGTTCTGGCAGACCGGGCCAGCGCCAGAGGGGCTTTGGGTTCCTGATCAGGGCGTTGCGCCCTACCGCGGACGGGGGTGATCACCCCCTTTTGCGCGCTGCTGCATCCAGCGGACCCGAAATGGCGCGAGCGACGGGGCTCGAACCCGCGACCTCCGGCGTGACAGGCCGGCACTCTAACCGACTGAGCTACGCCCGCACCGTTTCGGTTTCCCGCAAAGCGGCCAAGCCGCCCGAGGGAGCGCGCCGTTTAGGGCCTGTGTCGGAGCCGGTCAAGCGGCGAACGGCAGCCGGATGCACAAGCGCCAAACAGACGTGCGCATGGTGGGCGGTGACGGGTTCGAACCGCCGACCCTCTCGGTGTAAACGAGATGCTCTTCCGGCTGAGCTAACCGCCCGATCGCCCGCGTTCTAACCCGCAAGCATCCCTCGCGGAAGCGTGCGATTGCGGTTGCGCGCGGTCGTCTTTACGGCTCGATCCATGTCAGGTTCGCTCTTCCCCCCCTGCCCCGAGACGCGCCGCGCGCTTGATCGCGCCTGGATCTGCGAGACGGTGCGCGCCATCGACGCCGACTTCGCGCGCTCCGCCGACACCCATCTGATCCGGCTGGACCTGCCCCAGTTCCGCAACGTGCGGCTTTACCTCAAGGACGAGAGCACCCACCCGACGGGCAGCCTCAAGCACCGGCTTGCCCGTTCGCTCATGCTCTATGGCATCTGCAACGGCTGGGTGCGTGAAGGCGCCCCGGTGATTGAGGCGTCTTCGGGCTCCACGGCGATCTCGGAGGCCTATTTCGCCCGTCTGCTGGGGTTGCCCTTCATCGCCGTAGTGCCGCGCTCCACCGCGGCCAAAAAGATCGCGGCTATCGAATTCTACGGCGGACGCTGCCACTTCGCCGACGATCCAGCCCGCCTGAACGAGGAGGCCGAAGCGCTTGCCCGCGAGACCGGGGGGCACTTCCTCGACCAGTTCACCTATGCCGAACGCGCGACCGACTGGCGCGGCAACAACAACATCGCCGAGAGCCTGTTCGCCCAGATGGCGCTGGAGCCCGACCCCGCGCCCGACTGGGTGGTCGTGGGCGCAGGCACCGGCGGCACCTCGGCCACGCTGGGGCGCTATGTCCGCTACAAGCCGTGTTATGCAGACCGCACGAAGATCTGCGTCGTAGACCCTGAAGGTTCTGCGTTTTTCCCCTTTTATCGTGACGGCGCAGCGCCCACGACCGCCCGCGCCAGCGCGGTGGTGGAAGGCGTCGGCCGGCCGCGTGTGGAGGCGAGCTTCATGCCCGGCGTGATCGACCGGATGATCGCAGCGCCAGACGCCGCCTGCGTGGCCGCGGCACGCTGGCTGGAGGGCGTGCTGGGCCGCAAATGCGGCCCCTCGACCGGCCTCAACATGCTCGGCGCGCTGACGCTGGCGGAGGAACTGGCCGATGCAGGCCGCTCGGGCTCGATTGCGACGCTGATCTGCGATCCCGGCGAGCGCTACCTCGACACCTGCTTCAACGATGGCTGGGTGGCGGCCCAAGGGCTGGACCTTGCGCCCTGGACCGACATTTTCGCGCGGTTCGAGGCGACGGGCCGGTTCGAGGCCCAACTCGACAGCGCCACACGCTGACCCCCAAAAGGCGACGGCCGCCGCTCCGGGGGGAGCGGCGGCCGCGCCATCATCGTGTGGATGAGCCTTTTACCAGCCGTAGCTGATGCGGGCGTAGACGTAGCGGCCGGAGCGGCCAAACGGCGACAGGTTGGAGAAGAACCCCGCCGGGCTTGCATTGTTGGCGAGGATGTTCAGGTCGGGATACTCGTCGAACACATTGTCGGCCCCGACCGCAAGGCGCAGGCCCTCCATGAGCTCGACGCGGCCTTCAAGATCCACCACCGTCTTGGCCGACAGCGTCTGATCCAGCGCGGGCGTCGTGCCCGGCGACAGAACCTCGCCATAGTGGATGGCGCGCGCGGTGGCGCCGAAGCGCCCGAAGCTCCAGTCGACAGAGCCGGTGATCTTCGACTTCGGCTGGCCTTTTTCAAAGATCAGCTCGTTCACACGGGCAAACAGCACAGGCGACGGGCTGATCGTGGCGAGCTGGCGGGTGGCCGGCAGCTTGGTCACTTCGGTCTCGTTGAAGTTTGCGCCCAGCGTGAAGGCGAAATCGCCGATCGCATCGGTGTTCCAGCGCCAATTCGTCACGATGTCGACGCCGCGGGTTTCGGTGTCCACGCCATTGATGAAGAAGCGCGCCGAGCTGACGCCCGAGACGCCGGCCTGGGTGAGCAGGTTCACAACCGCTGCGCCCTGGAGGTTTTCCGACAGGACGATGCGGTTTTCCATGTTGATCTGGTAGGCGTCGATCGTCACGCCGAACCGGCCGACGCGGATGACCGAGCCGAGGGAGAAGTTGAGCGATTCCTCCGCCTCAAGCGGCAGACCGCCAAGCGCGGCGCCCACCCGGCTGGTGGCGGGGAACGTGCCCACTTCCACCGGCACGTTGTTGATGAAGTTGGTGGAAGTGGCGGTGAAGAACTGCTGCTGGAGCGAGGGCGCCCGGAACCCGTTCTGCACCGAGCCGCGGATCGCGAAGCTCTCGGTGAAGTCGTAGCGGGCGGCGAGCTTGCCGGTCACGGTCTCGCCAAAGTCGGAATAGCTCTCCGCGCGCAGGGCGGCCGAGGCCAGGAACTTCTCGGTGATGTTGGCTTCCAGATCGACATAGGCCGAGACGGACGAGCGATCCACGTCGACCTCGTTTTGCGGCTGGAAGCCCGGGAACACCTGAGCGCCGGGAACGCGGGTCGGGGCCTGCGTTCCACGCCGGTAGGAATCGGGTTCGCCAGCGATCAGCGCGTAGCTTTCCCGGCGCGCTTCCATTCCGACAGCAAGGTTCAACGGCGAGGCGAGCCCCACTTCATAAGTGCGCACGCCCGACAAGTTGAAGGTCAGCTGATCGTAGTTGAAGCCGCCCGAATCGAACACGCGCTTGCTGTCGGGCCCGATCGAGGCGTTGAGCGAGTCCCGGATGGTGAACTGCATCTCGTTGTAGCCGAACACCACAGACGCATCGAGCGTCCATGGCCCCTGCGCCCAGGTGGCGCCCGCGCCGCCGGAATAGTCATTCACTTCCGGATTGATCTTCGGAAGGAAGCCCAGCGGATAGATCGACAGGTCGATCTGGGTGGTCTGGAGCGGACGGCGGAAGAAGCCCGCCGACAGCGAGTCGCGGTTCTGGTAGCCCAGCCAGCCATAGAGCTCCACGCCATTATCGAGGTCATAGCCAGCGTTGGCGAACAGGGTCAGCTGCTCCACCTTCGGGTCGCCGGCCCAGTGGTTGAAGCGGTCGATCCCGGCTTCGCGCGGGTCGAACTGGCCATTGACCAGCGGGAATTGCTGGCGCCAGTCAGGGCCGGAGCGGATGGTGCGATCGGCGTCCAGGAACTCGGCCGAAACCGTCAGGAAGCCCTTGCCGAACAGATCAAATCCCGCCCAGCCGGAGAGGTTGTAGGTGACGCCATCGGTGCGATCGAGCTCGTTGAAGCGCGACACATTCCATGGGGCGTTGGGCACGACGTTGAAGTTGGCGTCGCGCGGGGCGAGCGGCGGGGTCTCAACCGTCGTCATGCGCTGACCATAGGTGAAAGAAACGCCGCCGCCGGAGCTTTCCTCCTTCAGGCGGATGTTGATCACCCCGGCGATGGCGTCCGAGCCATATTGGGCCGAAGCGCCGTCGCGCAGAACTTCGATGCCGCCGATCGCGGCGGTCGGGATCGTGTTCAGGTCGGCGGCGGCCGAACCACGACCGACCGAGCCGTTGACGTTGACCAGGGCTGCGGCATGGCGGCGCTTTGAATTGACCAGCACCAGCGTCTGGTCCGGCGCAAGGCCGCGCAGCGACGCGGGACGTACCGTGTCGGTGCCGTCCGTGATGGCCGGGCGGGGGAAATTGAATGAGGGAATGGCGACCGAGAGCGCCTGGTTCAGCTCCGTGGTGCCCATGGAGGTAAGCTGCTGCACATCCACCACATCCACCGCCACCGCGGTGTCGAGCGCGGAACGATCCGCCACGCGGGTGCCGGTGACCACGACAGCTTCTGCGCGCTGCCCTGCGCCGGCGGCAGGCGCCTCTTGCGCCAGAACGGGGGAAACCGCCGAGGCGGCTGCGATGCCCGCCACAAGGGCGCGCCAGGACGTCTGCATGATGTGTTTCCTCTGTTGCGCGTCATCGGACGTGCCGCGATCGCGGTCATGTGGACATGCCGGGCGCGGCTGAAAAGCCGACGACGCCGACACGAGGGCGCGAGGTCAAATCGTGTGACTGTGATGCAACAGCGCTTTTCGACAGTCGGTCATTCGGCCCGGGCCAGCCCCGGGTCATAGCGCTGGCCAAGCGCAACCTGATCGTTCAGGCCGATCACGGCGTTGAGGCCTGAGAGGTCGAGCATCCGATCGCGATAGCCGGCGGTGGCGCCCTCAGCCCTCAGCGTCTCAAGGAAGCGCTGGGCCTGCCACACCATGGCGCGGGCGAGCGCTCCGGGCGTGATGACCAGCCGAAAGCCGATTTCCTCCAGTTCCGCCTTTGTTTTCAGAGGCGTCCTGCCGCCCTCCACCATGTTGGCGAGGGCGGGAACCCGCGCGCCGGGACCGGTTGCGATGGCCGCCATCTGGGCCTCGTCCTGGGGGGCTTCCACAAAGATAACGTCGGCGCCGGCATCAATGTAGGCGTAAGCGCGATCGATGGCGGCGATGAAGCCCTCCACCGCGATCGCGTCCGTGCGCGCCACGATCAACGTCTCGGCGCTGGCGCGCGCATCCACGGCAGCCTTCACCTTCCCGGTCATCTCCTGAAGCGAAACGAGCTCCTTGCCCGCAAGATGGCCGCAGCGCTTGGGGTTGGTCTGGTCTTCCAGCTGGATGGCGGTGGCGCCTGCACGCTCGAAACTGCGCACCGTCTGGATCACGTTCAGCGCATTGCCGAAGCCGGTGTCGGCGTCCACGATCAGCGGCAGGCTCAACCGGTCGCGCATGCGCGCGATCACGTCGGCGACCTGGGACGCGCTGACAAGCCCGATGTCGGGCCGGCCCAGCAGCGTATAGGCGACCGACGCGCCTGAGACATAGGCCGCCTCGAACCCCGCCTGCTCGACCAGAAGCGCGGTCAGGGGGTCGAAGGCGCCTGGCGCCAGCAAGGCGGACGGCTGGGCCAGCCGCGATTTCAAGCTCATTGTCGTGTCTCCACGGTCTGCGCGCCCAGCGCTCGCGGCGGGGCGAGCGCAAGCGCCTGCAGGCCAATTTCCTCGCTCAGCGCGCCGCCGCGCCAGCGCCGCACAAGCCCGGGGCCCGCAAACGGCGCATAGAGCACGGTGCGGGCGTCCTCGGGGCCAAACAGCAGGGTCAGGCTGTCCTTGCCGCCTTCGCGGACGCCCTGTTCCAGCCGCAAGACAGGGGCGTCCGCGCCGATCGGGCGCTGCTCCAGAACGATCCCGGCGGCAGGGTCTTCAAAGGCGCGCCACCGCGCTTGATCGGATACGGCCACGGCCAGGGTGTCGACCCCGCCGGCGCAGGCATGGCTCCGGCCATCGAGCGTCACGCGGGTGGCCACCGCGCCGGCAAGCCCGGTCAGCAGCGCGGGCGCGCTCAGCGTCTCCACCGATCCGACTTTGGCGCCCTTCTCGTGAAGGCTTGTCGTGCTCGCCTGCCCCGCCGGCGCGCTGTGGGGCGCAGCCGTCAGCATCCGGGCTGCGCCGAACCCGTCTTGCCCCGGCTCGCGGCGGGAGAGCGCAACCGCCTCCCCCACGCGCGTCGCCAGTAACAGGCCTGCCGCCGGCCCGGCGTCACAGAGGAACCAGACCTGCTCGATCGCCGGCGGCGCAGCGCTGGCCGCAGGAGCAGCCTCCGGCGGCGGCGCGGTCTGACCGCAGGCTGAAAGCACCAGCCCCGTCAGGCCGGCGCCAAGGACGCGCGCACCTGCCTTCATCACGCGGCCCATCCTGCTCGGGCCCTGAGATGGGCGATCAGGCCGCCGGCCTCCACCATCGCCATCAGATGGGCCGGGATTGGCGTGCAGGCATGGACCGCGCCGGTCGTCTCGTTTTCCACCCGCCCCGAAACCGGATCAACGTGCAAAACATCGCCCTTCGCGATCTTGTCGGCGTCCGGGAAATAGAGCGCCGGCAAGCCCAGATTGAGCGCATTACGATAGAAAATGCGGGCGAAACTTGGCGCCAGAACAGCCCCGACGCCCAGAAGCTTGAGGCTGACCGCTGCCTGCTCGCGCGAGGAGCCGATGCCGAAATTCGGTCCCGCCACCACATAGTCGCCAGGCCGGACATCGCGCGCGAAGTCCGGATCGATCGCACCCAGACAGTGCTTGGCCAGCTCCTCTGGCGAGAGCTTCATCAGATACCCCGGCGCCAGCACGTCGGTGTCGATGTTGGGTCCATAGACCCACGCGCGACCGGTCATGACAGCATCTCCCGTGGGTCCGCGATGCAGCCGGCCACCGCGCTCGCCGCTACGGTATAGGGGCTTGCCAGATAGACGAAGCTGCCCGGATCGCCCATGCGGCCCTTGAAGTTGCGGTTGGTGGTGGAGATGCAGGTCTCGCCCTCCGCCAGAAGCCCTGCTCCCATGCCGGCGCAGGCCCCGCAGCCCGAGGGCAGCAGGATGGCGCCGGCCTCTGTCAGGATCTCCAGCGTGCCGTCGGCGGCGGCGGCCCGGGTTGTTTCTGCTGATGAGGGCGCCACCAGAAGGCGCAGCCCCGCAGCCACCGTGCGCCCCTTCAGCACGCGCGCGGCCATGTGCAGGTCTTCGAGCTTCGCGCCGACGCAGGCCCCGATATAGGCCTGATCGATCCGGACGCCGGCATGCGCATCCACGCTTGCCGAATTGGCTGGCGAATGCGGTGCAGCCACCATTGGCGCAAGAGCCGACGCATCAAGCGCGACGCGCCGGGCATAGGGTGTATCGGGATCGCTGCGCCAGGAGAGCGCTGCATCGTCCACCGCGCCGCCATGCCGGCGGATGTGGGCGAGCGTCTCGTCATCGGGCTCGATAATGCCCGTGTCGGCGCCGAGTTCCGCGCTCATGTTGGTCAGCACCATCCGCTCGGCCATCGGCATGGCGCGCACGGCCGATCCGCCGAACTCCGTCACGAAGCCCGCATTATCCATGCCGATCCGGGCGGCCAGCGCGAGCATGACGTCCTTGGCCGCGACGCACGGCCCGAAGGCGCCGTCGATCTCGATGCGGATGGTTTCCGGCACGATCAGCCAGGTCTCGCCCGTCACCACGATGCCCACCATGTCGGTAGCGCCATAGCCGGCGATGAAGCAGCCGAACGCGCCGCCATGCGGGCTATGGCTGTCGCCGCCAGCGGCGAACATGCCCGGCTTCAGAAGGCCCATTTCCGGCATCACCGCATGGCAGATGCCCTTCATGTCGGAAAAATGCCTGACGCCATAATCGCGCACGAAATCGCGCGTCAGCTTCAGGATGCGCGCGCTCTCGGCGTCCACGGCCGGCACATAGTGATCGGAGACGATCACCACCTTGTCGGGGTCCCAAAGGCCGACGCCCAGGCTCTCCAGATGCGGACTCCAGCGGCGCGGGCCGGAGCTGTCGTGGGCCATGGCCAGATCGACCTTGCACACCGCGATGTCGCCCGGCTTCACGCTCGGCAGCCCTGCGGCGCGCGCAATGATTTTTTCGGAAAGGGTTGCAGCCATGGGCGTGCTCAATGTCCGGACAAATTTGGCGCGCTTTGCGTTCGCGCAATAGCCGCCTGCGACGGTTTGCGCTATCTCCGTATCGCACCGCGAATTCGCGTGAAGGAGCCACCAATGCCCTATGAAGGCGGCAAGCCCACCCTCACCTTCCAGTGGGACGATCCCCTGATGCTCACCGCAAGCCTGTCGGAAGACGAGCGGATGATCATGGAGGCCGCGCGCGCCTATTGCCAGGAAAAGCTCCAGCCGCGCGTTCTGACGGCGGCGCGCGAGGAGCGGTTTGATCGCGAGATCATGACCGAAATGGGCGAGCTTGGCTTTCTCGGCTCAACCATCCCGGAGACCTATGGCTGCGCGGGCGTCAATCACGTCGCCTATGGCCTGATCGCGCGCGAAGTGGAGCGCGTCGATAGCGGCTATCGCTCCGCCATGAGCGTTCAATCCTCGCTGGTCATGTATCCGATCTATGCGTTTGGCTCCGAAGAGCAGCGGATGAAGTATCTGCCCAAGCTCGCAACCGGGGAATGGGTGGGCTGCTTTGGCCTGACCGAATCCGACGGCGGCTCGGATCCTGGCGCCATGCGCACCAACGCACGCCGGGTGGACGGCGGCTTCGTGCTCAATGGCGCGAAGATGTGGATCACCAATTCCCCGATCAGCGATCTGGCGGTGGTGTGGGCCAAGCTCGACGGCGTGATCCGCGGCTTCATCGTGGAGCGGGGCTTTGCGGGCTTTTCCACCCCCACGATCAAGAACAAGGGCTCGCTGCGCGCCTCCATCACCGGCGAGATCGCGCTGGAGGAGTGCTTCGTGCCGGAGGAAAACCTCCTGCCCAACGTGACCGGCCTGCGCGGGCCGTTCTCCTGCCTCAACAAGGCGCGCTACGGCATCGCCTGGGGCGCCATGGGCGCAGCGGAATTCTGCTGGCACGCGGCGCGCCAGTATACGCTCGACCGGATCGTGTTCGGCCGTCCGCTGGCGGCGACCCAGCTGGTCCAGAAAAAGCTCGCCGACATGCAGACCGAGATCGCGCTCGGCCTCCAGGGCGCGCTCGCGCTCGGCCGGCTGATCGACCAGGACGCCTATGTGCCGGAAGCCATCAGCCTGATGAAGCGCAACAATTGCGGCAAGGCGCTCGATGTCGCGCGCACCGCCCGCGACATGCATGGCGGCAACGGCATCTCCGATGAGTATCACGTGATCCGTCACATGGTGAACCTCGAGACCGTGAACACCTATGAGGGCACCCACGACATTCACGCTTTGATCCTTGGTCGGGCCCAGACGGGTCTGCAGGCCTTTTCGTGAGCATAGCGGGCATGGTTCTGGCGGCAGCCACAGCGGCAGGCGCCGCCGCCGGACCCATCCCCTCGATCGGTCCGCAGCCGCCGGTGTTTGTCTTCCGGGCCTATGACGGACCGGACGGGGCGCGCCTGCGGGTCGAGCATCTTCAGGCCCATGTGCGCTATGTGGAAGCGAACTTCCCGCGCTACGCCATGGCGGGTCCGATCCTCGACGCCAAGGGCGAGATGGCGGGCTCGCTCTTCATCCTGCGCGCGGCCTCCATCGGCGACGCCTGGGCCCTGATGAGCGCCGAACCCTATGTGATTGCTGGCGTCTACTTCCAGATCGAGACCGAAACCGTGCGCCCGGCCGCCGGCGTCTGGCTGGGCGGGCGCGCCTGGGACGACAGCATCTATCAGCGCTGAACCGCCCGCTTGAACCGAGCCCGGTTCACGGCTATGTCCCGCGCCCCACGGAGAGGTGGCGGAGTGGTCGATCGCACCGCACTCGAAATGCGGCATACGGGCAACTGTATCGGGGGTTCGAATCCCCCCCTCTCCGCCATCGCCCCTCGCCACAAATCTCTCTGTGGGCCGGGCGGTGTCAGAAAATCCCGTTGTATTACAGGGTTTCCCCGAACCGGCTCCGCACTGCGCTTGCCAGGAAACGGCCGATTTTCTCTCCGAATGCCCGGATAGTCTCCAGACCTCCGCACCGTGGCGATTTGGTGCGGAGCCAAAAACCACAAGTCTTTTCAGTTAGATAAAAGGCTGCCGAGCTGAGTGGTTTTTTGGAGCACCTCGGCAACCGGGGCCAACCCATAGCGAACTGGCGACCGGCAACACCCAGTCAGCCTAACGGTCCTGACCGGTCAGGACATCAACCTGCCGCAACTTGGCGACGATCTCTTCGGGCTTGTGGCGCTTCCTTGCCATCGTTCCACCCATCCAAAATGGTCCTCGGACCAACATAAGGGATGGATCACTTCAAGGGGGTCAGAACACCCGGACGTTGGCGCGCAGCCAGCCTGCGCCGGAAAGCTACTCTTCGGGCTGCTCGTTAGCGTCGGCAGCTACTCTGCCGCCGCAAACTAACTGCGTCAGTCAAGGTGCAGCAACACCTGCCGCCTTTTGCACAGCATTCACCAGCCTACGATAGGCGTCCTGGTTGTTGGTGACGCCGGCGACCGCAATCCCGGTGTCAGGCACGTAATAGGCGACGGTGCCCCAATAGCCGCTGTGCCAATAGTAATCGCGGCCGTTTGCCCGCCCGACGAAGACGCCAAGGCGATAGCCGTCAGCGCCCTTACGCGGACCCTGCCACAACATCTCCTGCAAGGTCCCGGGGCGCTCGAACAGGCGCCCCTCGAACAGCGCTGCCGTCAGTATCGCGAGATCCTTGGCAGACATCACGAGGCCACCTCCGCCATGCAGGTCGACACTGGCGTCAAGGTCCGTGACCTCCGCATCACCGATGAACTGGCGAGCGCGCCACGGCGCACGGCGGGGCTTGTCCTCCAATACCTCCCACCAGGTCGACTGCAAGTTCAGGCGATCCAGTTGCAGTTGCGTGCGCACCGCCTTGCCCAGAGACTGGCCTGTGATCCGCTCGATGATGTCGCCAACAAGGATGTAGCCCGTGTCGGAATAGTGGAAAACCGTGCCAGGCGGACCCAGCGGCTTGCCCCACGTCACCGCCAGGCGAACCTGGTCCTCACGGGTCCAGCGCTTGGCCGGCTGCGAGAGCACCAATGTCAGATAACGCTCGTCCTGGGCATGATCATAGATCCCGGCACTGTGACTGAGCAGGTGCCGCAACGTAATCCGGGCGGTGTCATAGCCGCCGCTCCGCATCAGCTCGTCCAGTCTTGGCGACATGAGCGGCCCGATCGCAGCGTCGAGATCGATGCGACCCTGTTCCCAGAGCCGCAAGACTGTCGCAGCCACGAACGTCTTCGTATTGCTGGCAACACGCACTGGCGTGTCGGGTCCAAGGGCTGGAGTGGCAGCCACGCCGTCCTTCCCGGCTATCGACACGGCGAACGGCGAAGCCACCCCCTTGCCCGTCACGAACAGGGCCATGGGCCGCGGGTCGGACGCAACCTCTGCCTGCAACGCGGCTCGACTAATGACTTGCGCAAACGCTGGCGCAATCAGCTGCATCGACACGCACAGGGTGATTGGGATGGCCAAAAAAAGCCGACCGATCGAGGCGCTGAACATCTTTGCCGTCAGGTGCATAGCGCCGTCATAGGCGTCGCAGGACACCACTGTCACTAGAGCGGTTTGCGTTCAGTCTGCATCGTACCCACAACTGGTGAAGTAGTTTCGGCACTCGTTGGGCTCGAACAG
>JBIIUJ010000181.1:0-4576 GCA_044340025.1 Caulobacterales bacterium | reverse complement strand
CGAGCGTGGCGGTCATGGAGCGCATGCCGTTGTTGCCAGCCGCCCCGCCGCCGGTCTTGACCCGCACCTTGCCGGGCGCGAGGTCCAGCTCGTCATGAAAGGCGGTGATGGCGTCGGGGCCGAGCTTGTAGAAGTCGGCCGCAGCGCGCGCGGCCCGGCCGGTCTCGTTATAGAAGGTCTGGGGCTTCAGCAGCAGGCAACGCTTTGGTCCGGCTTCGGTCTTGACCACGCCCTCGCGGGCAAGGCTCTGGAAGCGTTGCTTTTCCGGGCCGAAGCCATGGCGGGCCGCGATGGCGTCGGCGGCGCGGAAGCCGACATTGTGCCGGTTGCGCGCGTATTTCGCACCCGGATTGCCAAGGCCGATCAGGATCATCATCAGGAAGCCATGTGGCCGGGTGCGGCGCAGGGAGCAAGGGGAGCGCTATCATGAGCGCGGGACCAGAGCCGCTGATGCAGGTGCTGGATCAGTTTGCCGCCGCCGGCGCCCGTCTGATCGGCGTCGCCGGGGCGCAGGGATCGGGCAAGAGCACGCTCGCCGCCGCCTGGGCCGCCCGAACGCCAGGCGCGATCGCGCTCTCGCTCGACGATTTCTACCTCACCCGCACGGCGCGCGAGGCGCTGGGCGCGCGCCTGCATCCGCTCTGCGCCGTGCGCGGCCCGCCGGGAACACACGACCTTGGCCTGATGGAGGCGACGCTCGACGCTCTGCTGGGCGCCGGGACCGGCCATGTGCCGGTTTTCGACAAGGCCCGCGACGATCGCGCCCCGGCGCTGCGGGCGGTGAGCGGGGTGGGCATCGTGGTGCTGGAAGGCTGGTGCGTCGGCGCGCTCGGATCGGCGCGGATCGATGATCCAGCGCCGCTGAACGCACGCGAGGCCAACGAGGACCCCGGCGGCGTCTGGCGCAGATGGAGCGCCCGTGCGCTTCTGGGCCCGTATCAGGGGCTCTGGCGCCGCTGTGACCGCATCCTGCACCTTGCCGCGCCGGACTGGTCGGTCGTGCCCGGCTGGCGGCTGGAGCAGGAGGTTCGCGCCGGCCGGGCTTTGGAAGGCGACGCCAACGCGCAGGCCCGGATCGATGCATTTTGCGCCCTCTATGAACGCGTAACCCGCTCGATGCTCGAGGGCGCAACGCGCGCAGATGTCACGGCCAGGCTCGACGCTGCGCGCAATGTGGTCTCCACAGCGCAGGGCTGAAACACAAAAGCCCCGGCGGTGAGGCCGGGGCTTCTGACTGGCTTGCCCGAGCGCGCCGCCGATCAGGCTGCGTCGTCGCCGCCCGCTGGGCCGCCGCGGCCGGCGATCGTGGCCACGGTGAAGTCGCGATCCTTGATCGTGGGCGTCGCGCCCGCCGGCAGCGTGACCGACGAAATGTGGATGACATGGCCGATATCGAGACCGGTGAGATCAATCACCAGCTCGTCCGGGATTTTTCCGGCCGGCACGTCGAGCTCCACAGCGTGGCGCACGACATTGAGAACCGCACCGCGCTTCAGGCCCGGAGACGCTTCGTGGTTGATGAAGCGGACATTGACCTCGATCGAGACGATCTCGTCTTCCTCAACCCGCTGCAGGTCGAGGTGGACTGGGCGATCGCTCACGGGGTGGAACTGCACATCGCGCGGGATGACCGGCTGGCGTTCGCCCTTGTGCTCGATCTCGATGAGGTGAGACAGGAACTTGCCCGAGCGGATCGCCTTCTGAACTTCGTTCAGCTTCAGCGTAATCGGGATGGACCCGCGCGGGCCGCCATAAAGGACAGCCGGGACAAGGCCCGCATTGCGCGCAGCGCGCGCGCCGCCGGTGCCGGTGCGCTCGCGCACTTCGACGTTCAACAAAATGCCAGCCATGGCCGTCAGTCCTAAACGAAAGGCCGCCCGCAAAGCACAGGCGGGCGGCGGGTCTGCCAAAACAAGAGCGCGCGCCTATAGCCGAGCAGGCAGGCTTGCGCAATCAGTCGCGGCGCCCAGACCACGCCTATCCGCCGTTTACCGAAAAACTACCATTGCGCATCTTTAGATAGAACTATTCTACCGGAGATAGCGCATGCTTCCGATCAGCCCGTCGCAGCCGTTTCTCGGCGCTGACGCTCAGGACTATCGCCAGCTTCTGGGGCTGTCGATTCAGGGAAAGCTCCTGCATCGCCGCGGCGCGGTGGTGTTCGCCAACGAGGCGGCCGCAGCCCTCTACGGCTTCGCCAGTGTTGAGGCGCTGATGGAAGCGGGCTCAATCGCGGATCTGCTGGGCGAGATTGGCGGGGCTGACGCAGCGGACTGGGCGGCGCTCGCCGCCGAAAGCCCGGTGCCCCGCCGTCTGCAGCAGAGGCGGATCGACGGCGCGGTCTGGACGGCCGAGGTGCTGTTTCGGGTCACGATGTGGCGCGGGGCGCTCACCGCCCAGATGGCCGTGATCGACGTGACGGAAGAAGAAGCGCTCAAGAACGCGCTTTCGGCGGCCAACGAGCGCTACCGGCGCGCCCTTGCCGGAACGCGCACCGGCGTCTGGGACGTGGAGGTCGGGCTGCGCGAGGCCTATGCCTCCAGCCGGCTGCGCGAGATTCTGGGTTTGCCCCAGCAAGGCTCATTCGATCTCGACCGCGACCTCTACGCCCGCGCGGCCCCGGGGGACGTAGATCGGCTGCGCGCTGCGGCCCAGGCAAGCCTCGCTCACGGCGCGCCCTTTGATGTGAAGTTTCGCTACAATCGCCCCGACGGGGAGGAAATCTGGCTGCACTCGCGCGGCGTGGTCACGCAAGGCGCGGACGGCGCGATCGAGCGCTTCACGGGCGCCACCGAAGACGTGACCGCCGAGGAGCGCGCCAGGATCGCCCTTGCCGACGCCAGCAGGCGCGCAGAAGCCGCATCAGAGGCCAAAGGTCGCTTCCTTGCGGTGATGAGCCACGAAATCCGCACGCCCTTGAACGCCATTCTCGGCATGGCGGGGCTGCTGGGGCGGACCGCGCTTTCGCCCGAACAGGCCGATCTGGTGCGCCATGCCGACCGCGCCGGCAAACACCTGCTGGCGCTTCTGAACGACGTGCTGGATTACTCCCGACTGGAAAACGGCGATACGAGCCTCACGCCGCAGGAGATCGATCTCGCGCCGGAGCTGGAGGCCGCCATCGCCGTGGCTCAACCGCGCGCGGTGGCCAAGGGCCTGACGCTGCAGTTTGCCGAGGAGGGCGCGGGCGTGCGGGTTCTGGCCGACCCTCTGCGGCTGCGCCAGGTTCTGCTCAACCTGATCGACAATGCAGTGAAATTCACCCCGGCAGGCACGGTTGCAGTGTGCGCCCATGCCGCGCTGGACGGGCCGGACGTGGCCCTGACCATAACCGTCGACGATACCGGGCCGGGCGTGCCTGAAGCCATGCTCACGTCGATCTTCGAGGCGTTTTCCCAGGCCGACGTCGGCGTTGCGCGCCCGCACGACGGCGCCGGGCTTGGCCTTGCGATCGCCATGGGGTTTGCGCGCGCCATGGGCGGCGGGATCGCCGCGCAGAACCGGGCGGACGGGGGGGCGCGCTTCATCTTCACCGCCCGTCTGCCGCTGGCGCGTGCGGCAGCGGGTGGGCGCGAGACCTGCGCCAGCCCCGATCACAAGCCCCGCATTCTTGTCGCCGAAGACAATCTCGCCAACCAGAACATGCTGCGCATGATCCTGGCCGAGCTGGGTTGCGAGGCAGTGATCGCCGAGAATGGCGCCGTCGCGCTGGAACTGTTCGACGCCGGCTATTTCGATGCGGTTTTGATGGACCTGCACATGCAGGTTCTGGACGGGATCACCGCCGCCAAGCGCATCCGCGCGCGCAGGGACCGGCGCGCTTCCACCCCGATCATCGCTGTCACCGCCGACGCCCGCACCGGCGTTCGCGAGGCGGTGCTGGAGGCCGGCATGAACGCCTATGTCACCAAGCCTGTGGCCATTGCGGACCTGGTTGCGGCGCTGCAGGCCTGCCTGGACGGGCAGGACGAACCGGCCGAGGCAGCGGCGGGGCAATAGGCTCCTACTCCACCCGGCGGGCGCGAAACCCGCGGTTGCGCCCTTCGATCTGGAGCAGGAAGCTGCCCATCATCGCCTCACGAATGCGGACATTGAACGGACGCGCCGAGGGCGGGCGAAAGCCGCTTGAATCGATCAACACCCAGACCTGGCCCTCGGTCATCCGCAGGAGCGGTCGGCCCGCTGCGTCTGCGCCGAGCCCGGCCACCGACAGCACCACGTCGTCGGGGTCGGCCTCCTCGGCGGCAATCGGGGCAGGCGCGCCGCTGGCGTCCGGCGCCGCTGGCCGTCGGCCAAGGCCCGCCAGGCCAAGACGCGGCAGAGAGGGGATGTTGAAGCCAAACGCTTCGCGCCGCAGCGTCCGGGCTGCGGCCTCGTCGATCGCCACAACCTCCTGGCGGGACTCCCGCCCCTGCAAGGCCGCGACGGCGGCGTCGAAGCAGGCCAGACGCTCCGCATCCGGCTTGCCCTGGCAGGCATAGAGCGCCGACAGCGGGGTCTGGGCGGGCGCCTGGGCGAGCGCCGGCATGGATCCGAGCGTGGCGAGCGCGAAAATCAGGCGGCGCATCGGCAATCT
>JBIIUJ010000180.1:0-4590 GCA_044340025.1 Caulobacterales bacterium | reverse complement strand
GCTTCCACGGTGACGAGGCAATTGGGTGTATCGATGTGGATGGCGGTCAGCGCGCCCGTGTCGATCAGGATCGCGCGGGCTCGATCCGGGAGGTAGGCGTCGGTGTAGGAGGCGCCGCCGCCGCGCGCCACGATGGCCACGCCCGCCGCGGAGGCTTCGCGCACCAAGCCCTGAAGCGCGGCCACGCTCGCCGGCCGAACCACCGCCAGCGGCGTCTCGCGCTGGCGATAGACGTCGGTGATGAGGGGCGCCATCGCCGCGCCGGTGAGGAGATCGCCATGCGTGGCGAGCCGGGCGAGAAGGTCTTCGTCTGGGGTCAGGCCGGTGTCGGGCACTATCAAAACTTCCTATGTCTGCCGTCATCCCGGCCAAGCGCAGCGAGAGCCGGGACCTTGGGCGGGATGACGCTCCACGCGGTCCCGGATCGGCCGCCGGCCATCCGGGATGACGGTCGCTACCCCTTCGCGATGTCTTCCAGCGCCTTTACGTAGCGCTCTTCGGTGTCGGCGGAGGCCAGCTCGCTGACTTCCTTGCGGGCGAGATAATAGAGCCGGGCAAGGAAGGCCTGACGCTCGCGCTCGCGGTGCTCCAGCACGGCCTGATCGGGGTGATAGGCCTCGATATCGTCTGCAAGCACGAGGCCCTTGGCGGCGGCGACACGCTCGACCGTGTCGAGCCGGTCGCGCGTCACCATCAGCTCCTGGGCGAGGACGAGGATCATGCTCATGGCGTGATCCATGCCTTCGGCCGGGTAGAAATGCGGGCGCTTGCCGCGCGCGTCGCGCTGGACCTTGAGGGGCGGGGGCGTGGGGGCGTTCATGGTCTTCAGATCCTATTTCTGCGCGACCAGAACTTCCCAGCCGCCGCCCGGCGCAAACTCGCCTGCGGTGAAATCGCGGTCGGCGACGCCATGGGCCGCCTCGTCGGAATAGCCCTCCGCATGGGCGGCGGCGAACTCCATCACCGCCATGGGCGCGGTGTCGAACCGGACCCTCTCACGGGCGAAGCCTGCATCCACCGAGAGCTGGATCTGATCCATATCCCGCATCGCGCCCCAGAAGGGCTCGTTGTTGAAGTAGGTCTCGTTGTCGAGAATGAACTGGGTGAAGGCGTCCATCTGGTCGAACGGCGGCAGGTCGGCGTGGATCATGTAGCCGCCGGGCTTCAGCAGCCGCCAGCACTCCTTGAAGATCTGCGGCATCGCCTTGCCCGAGGTCTCGTGCAGCAGGATGTGGCTGACCACGAGATCGAAGCTGCCGTCTTCAAAGCCGGTCGCTTCCGCATTGCGCTGCAGGAACCCGACCTCCTGGCCCAGCCCCGCCGCGCGGGCATGAGCGTAGCGGATCTGCGGGCCGGCGACATCAATGCCGATGACTTCCGCGTCCGGGAACATCTCCTTGTAGGGGACGGTGGAGTGGCCGACCGTGCAGCCCATGTCGAGGATGCGCTTGGGCGAAAAGCCTTTCAGCTTCCGCTTGATGTAATTGCCGACCGAGCGGCCCATATCGTCGTTGAACGGGCCCATATAGCCCATCGCATAGAGATAGACGCCGCGATCATAGAGGGCGCCGGTGGCGATATCGTCGGGGCTGGCCTCGCCGGCATAGCCGCCGGGCATGCAGTGGATATCGAGTTCGGTCACATAGCGCGGCGTCTTGAACCCAGGGTCGGTCTCCAGCGGAGCCGCGCTCTGCGCCGAGAGCGCCTTGGCCCGGGCGATCATGTCCGGCAATTGCCGCTCGATCGTGTCGTTGACGCTCTCCCAGATCAGCTCCTGCCCGATCCGGTTCGCGGCGGCGTAATGCTGATGGTAGGGGTCCTTCACCATCGCCTTGCGGATGTCGAAGCGGCTTTGCGGCGCGCGCCCATGCTCCTTCTGGAACGCCTTGGCGGCGCGGCCCTGAAACACTGGGCCAAGGCCCGGCAGCAGGCCCTGCTGGATGAACTGCTTGAAGCTCTTGGAGAACTCCTGGCGCGAGCGCTCGTCGTGGTTCGGCTTGGGCAGGATGGGGTGATCCACCTGCTGGAAGGTGTTCAGCATCGGCGCGGTCATGACGGCTTGCTCCCTGGGGGCGATCTCTTGCGAGCCTACACGATGGAGCGGCGGGCGGCAGGGTCCATTCACGCACGCGCGATGGCCGCCGCGCGGTCATGGCGCCGGGCTTCGCACCATGGCCCAGGTCTGTGGCCCGTGCCCGCCGGGGCGATAGTCCGCCGTCACCCGAAACCCGCGCGACTGATAGAGCGGAAGATTGCGCGGCGTCGCGGTTTCAAGAAACGCGGTCACACCGGCGGCGTCGAGCGGGGCGAGCATCTCATCGAGCAGGCCAGAGCCAAGACCCTGCCCCTGTGCGCCGCTGCGCACGCCCAGAAACCAGAGGTAGGCGTGCGGGCCCCTGACATGATGGGCGTCCATCGCGGCGCGCAAGGCCGCGAGCCGGCCAAAGCGCGACCAGCCCGTCACGCCGAGCAGAAGCGGCAAGGCCAGCGCCTCCTGCCAGAAGGCTGACGGCTGCGGCCCCGGCGCCGGGATCCAGACCGCCGCCGCATCCCCGGCGCCGGCAACGCTCACTGCGCCGTCGCGAAAGGCGATCTCGGACAGAAGAAAGCGGAAGAAGCGGGCCCGCGCCTGCGGTCGCCCGGCGTCGGCGCGCATGAACCAGTCGAACAGGGGATCATCGGAAAACGCGTCGCCTAGAATATCGACAACCGCGTCCAGGGCCTCGGGCCCAACCCTCATACCTTCTGGCTCACGGCGATGGCGACACGGCAGCCAGCCTTGATCACGGCCTCCAGCGCCGGCCAGGCGGGCGCTTCGTGGGCGCCCTCCGCGATCGCCTGATCCTTGTGGGCGACCTCTTCGGCGCGGAACTGTTCGATCATGCCCTTCAGCTCGGGGTCGCGGCCGCCGAGCGCGCGCTCCTGGGCGGCGTAGTGCTCCTCGATCACGGTCTCCACTGCGGCGGTGCAGGCGTGCGCCGCTTTCTCGCCCAGAAGCGCCGTCGCCACTCCCAGCGCATAGCCTGCAGCGCCCCAAAGCGGTGAGAAAAGCGTCGGTCGCACGCCGCGGCGCGCCACAAGGGCGTTGAACGCCTTCAGATGGGCAGCCTCGTCAGCCTCCTGCGCAGCGAGGATGGCGCTCATCCGCCGCGCGCCCGGCAGCCGGTCGAACACCGCCTTCTGGCCGCGATAGATCTGGACCGCGCCAAACTCGCCCGCCTGATCAACCCGGATCATCTCCTCGGTCAGGCGGTCAAGGGCGCCGGGCCCGGGCGAGGCGGGGCGCGGGCGGCGGGCGGGCAAAGCCATGTCAGACACGTTGGGTCTCCTGCGATCGACTGGCGGCGAAGAAGCTCAGACCAGCAAGCGCCAGACTCGCAGCCGTATTCCATCCCGCCATGGAGAGGCCCAGGAAGGACCAGGCCACCGCGTCGCAGCGCACGACAGTCAGCGAACCGCTCAGCGCCTCGGTCAGGCTTTCCGGCGTGAGACTGTCCAGACCGCTTCCGCCGCCCGCGCACACAGCCGGACCAGGCCACCATTTGCTCTCCACACCCACATGATAGGCCGCAACCACGGCCCCGGCGAGGAATGCAACGCCAAGCAGCAGGTTGAAGGATCGAAAAGCGCGCGCCTGCGGCCACAGGCGGCTTGCCAACAGGGCTGCGGACGCGAGCGCCGCAGCGCCCCAGTAAACCTCGCGCTGCGTGTGGCAGAGCGCACAGGGCGCAAGCCCGCCAAAGCGCTCGAACCCATGCGCAGCCGCCAGCATCACAAGGCTGGAGACGAGCGCGATGACGGGCCAGCGTTCCGAGGTGGCGAGGACGGTTTGGCTCATGGCTGGGCTATAGTCTGTCCGCCTTGGCGCGGCGAGGGGGCGCCGCGCCGCATGGCCTAGCCAGTGAAGCGGGCGATCAGATCGACCGCCCAGGCCGCGCCGAACGCGAAACCAAGCGCCAGCGTGAGCAGCAGCCCAGCCCAGCCCGCCGCAATCGCGGCTCCGGCTGCGACAAAAAGCCCGTCGCGCTGCAACACGCCCGTGGCGAGCAGCGCGAGCGCCACCGACGGGATCGTGTTGGTCATGGGCAGCACGATCGTGACTGTGGCGAGGATCATGAAAAACGCCGCCAGCCGCTCGCCAAGGCCCTGAGCAAAAACCGAGAGACGCGGCTTTGATAGCCGCTCAAACCAGCCCATGCGCCTGGTCGCGAAGCCGGCCATGCCATCGAGCCAGCTTTTCGATAGGCGCCGTTTCAGGAGGGCTTCGGGCAGCCAAGGCTCGCTCCGCCCAAGCATCATCTGACCGGCGAGCAAGATGATCGGCACGCCCAGAATCTGTGGCGGGCCGTAGAGGCCCGGGATCAGGCAGGGTATCGCCATGATCAGGATGGCGACGCCGAAGGCGCGCTCGTCCAGCCGGTCCAGCACGTCGCGGATCGTCAGTCCGTCTGGCCCGGCCTCTTCCGCCAGCGCCACGATACGCGCGATGATGCCCTGGCTCGGGTCGTCCTGATGGGTCATGCAAAGGCTCTAGCGGGCAGGCCCGGCGAGGGGGTTAAGATCATGCTGCGTCTTTACAGTTTTGCGCAT
>JBIIUJ010000179.1:0-4633 GCA_044340025.1 Caulobacterales bacterium | reverse complement strand
GCGGCGCGCGCGCTGCGGCCGGGCTGCGTCGCCTGGGTGACGGATGTCTGCGTGCCCATCTCGGCGCTGGCGCCCACCATCGCGCTGGCTCAGAGCGCAATTGCGCACGAGGGGATGATTGCGCCCATTCTGGGCCATGTGGGCGACGGCAATTTCCACGTCTTCTTCATTCTCGATCCCGATGCGCCGGCGGAATGGGCCGCAGCCGCACGGGTGAACGAAATCATGATCGAGGCCGCGCTTGCCGCCGGCGGGACCTGCACGGGCGAGCACGGCATCGGCCTGGGCAAGCGGGCGGCGCTGGTGCGCGAGGCAGGCGCAGACGCGGTGGACGCCATGCGCGCGATCAAGGCGGCCCTCGACCCCCAAAACCTGATGAACCCCGGGAAAGTGATATGAGCGGCTTTGCGCCGGGCCAGCGGTTGGTGGCCCTCGATGTGTTTCGCGGCCTGACGATCGCGGGCATGGTGCTGGTGAACAATCCAGGCGCCTGGACGGCGGTGTATCCCCAGCTCCTGCATGCCGAGTGGCATGGCTGGACCTTCACCGACACGATCTTCCCCTTTTTCCTGTTCATCGTGGGCGTGGCTGTGCCCATGGCGCTGGGCGGGCGGCCGCTGGAAGGCGTGCATGGCAAGATCGCGCGGCGCACGGCGGTTCTGTTCGGGCTGGGCCTGTGGCTGGCGGTTTTCCCCTTCTACAACGGCCTGACCGGCGCCTGGGTGAATCTGGGCGAGCTGCGCATCATGGGCGTGCTGCAGCGCATCGCGCTCTGTTATGCCGCCTGCGCCCTGATCTTCCTCTATCTGCCAGCGTGGCGAACGCAGGTCTGGCTGACGGCAGGGCTTCTGGTCTTCTACTGGATCGCGATGAGCCTGGGAGGGCCGCTGACGCCGGAAGGCAATCTCTCCGGCGCCATCGATCGTGCGATCCTGACGCCAGCCCACATCTGGAAGGGCTCCGACCAGATCTACGACCCCGAAGGACTGTTCTCCACCATCCCCGCAATCGCGACCACGATGATGGGCGTGCTGTGCGGGCGGTGGCTGATGCTGGGCCGGCCGGGCTATGAAACGGTGGCGGGTCTGTTTGCGGCGGGCTTCGGAGTTTTGCTGCTTGGCTGGGCCTGGGGGCAGGTGTTCCCCATCAACAAGCCGCTATGGACCTCCTCCTACGCCGTCTTCATGGGCGGGCTTGCGCTTCTCGTGCTCGCCGCCTGCATCTGGCTGATCGATCTGAAGGGCGTGCGCTGGTGGACCGCGCCATTCGTGATTTTCGGGGTGAATGCGCTGGCGCTCTATATCGGCTCGTCCATGCTCGCCCGGGTGATGAACTGGACGCCGGCAGGCATGATCGACGGGCAGGTCATCGCGCTGAAGCGCTGGCTGCACGAGACCGGCTTTGGCTGGATCGCCCCGCAGGAGCTGGGGTCGCTCGCCTTTGCGCTGGTGTATCTGGGCTTCTGGCTGTTTCTGATGTGGCTGCTCTATCGCAAGCGCATCTTCATCAAGATCTGACGCGCCATGACCTCGCCGATCGAAGCAGCGATCCTGGACCTCGTCGGCGCACGCGGGCTGGGCAAGACCATCTGCCCCACCGAGGCCGCGCGCGCGCTCGACGCCGAAGGCTGGCGGCGCATCCTGCCGCAGGTGCGCGCCACCGCTGTGGGGCTCGCCCGCGCAGGAAAGATCGCCATCTTTCGCCATGGCAAGCCGGTGGACCCTAACGCCTTCAAGGGCGTCTATCGGCTGGGGCTCCCACCGGAGGGCTGAACGTGGCGCTGGAACGGCTGCTGGAAGAGATCGCCGCCTGCCGTGTCTGCGCCCCTCACCTGCCGCATGGATGCAGGCCCGTCGTCCGGATCGGGCCGGCGCCGCGCATCCTGATCAAGAGCCAGGCGCCGGGCCGGCGCGTCCACGAAAGCGGTCTGCCCTTTGATGATCCCAGCGGCGACCGGCTGCGCTTCTGGCTGGGGGTGGATCGCGCCGCCTTCTACGACACGGCGGCGTTCGGTTTTGCGCCGATGGCGTTCTGCTTTCCGGGCAATGACGCCAGAGGCGGTGACCGGCCGCCTCGGCCGGAGTGTGCGCCCCTCTGGCGGGAGCGGCTGACGGGCGCGATCAGGCCGCCCTTGCTGACGGTGCATGTAGGCGGCTACGCGCTGTTTCACGATCGGCCGGACCTGAAGCCCCTGGGCTTGACCGAGGCGGTGCGTGGCTGGCGAAATCACGCTCCCACTGCGTTTCCTCTCCCCCACCCTTCGTGGCGCAACACGGCATGGCTGAAAGCGAATCCCTGGTTCGAGGCGGAGCTGCTGCCGGCGCTGCGCGCGGCGGTGGGCCTCGTGCTCGACGCTGGAGCGCCGCGCTCCTGATCATGCCGCTATTGGGGCTTCTCTCTGCCTGCCTGCCGGCGGTGCAACAGGCCCAGCCGCTACCGACGGCGTTCAGCGGCCCGCGCTTCGAGGCGGACCGCTTCATCAGTTTCGATGGAACAGCGCTGGGGCTTTCCTCCTGGGCGCCGGCGGAGGGCGAGCCCTGGGCGGTGGTGATCGGCCTGCATGGCATGAACGATTATGGCCAAACCTTTGCGATGGCCGGGCCATGGTGGGCCGAGCGCGGCATCGCCACCTATGCCTACGACCAGCGCGGCTTTGGCCGCTCGCCGCAGCGCGGGGTGTGGGGCGGGGAAAAGCTGCTGACCGCCGATCTTGCCGCCGCGATAGACGCCGCACGCCGCAAACACCCAAACGCCAATATCGCGGTGGTGGGGGAGAGCATGGGCGCGGCCACCGCCTTGGCGGCCTTTGGCTCGCAGGCCCCGCCGCGCGCCGACCGGCTGGTGATCCTGGCGCCGGCGGTTTGGGGCTGGTCGAACCTGCCGCTCGCCTATCGCGCCACGCTCTGGCTTGGTGCCCATACCGCGCCGCGCCGGCCGGTGACCGCTCCTCGGCGCGTGGTCCGGCGGATCCAGCCTTCCGACAATGTGGCGATGCTCCAGGCGCTCGGCCGGGACAAGAACATGATCTTCGAAACGCGGATCGATGCGCTCTATGGCCTCGTGCGGCTGATGGAGCGGGCCTTCCAGCGCATCGAACGGGCGCCGCCTCAGACGCTGATGCTGACCGGGGCGAAGGACCAGATCATACCGCGCCGCTCGCTCGAACGCGCAGCCGAGCGCTTGCCCGCAGGCGTGCGACGGATCGACTATCCGAACGGCTATCACATGCTGCTGCGCGACCTTCAGGCCGAGGTGGTGTGGGGGGATATCCTGACGTTTCTGAAGGATCCGGCGGCAGTGTGACGCCAAGGAGGGCCTTCAACCTCTCCCCCCGGCGAAAGCCGGGGCCCCGCTCAGGAGGCGTCCGCGGTCCTGTCAGACACCGTAACCAGAAGTGACGCCGGATTGCTGCGGCGCAGCATGGCGGCGCAGTCGCGCGCGCGTGTAGAAACCCCGCCATGATCGCCTTCATCGACCTTCAGGCCCAGCGCGCCCGCATCGCAGACAAGATCGACGCCGCCATCGCGCGCGTGCTCGCCCATGGCGGCTTTGTTCTGGGCCCGGAGATTCCCGCCTTCGAGAAGGGCCTCGCCGCCTTTGGCGAGGCCACTCATGCGCTGGCCTGCGCCAACGGGACCGAGGCGCTGAGCCTGCCGCTGATGGCGTGGGGCGTGGGCCCGGGCGATGCTGTGTTCTGCCCCAGCTTCACCTTCTGCGCGACGGCGGAGGTGGTTCCGCTTCTGGGCGCGACGCCGGTGTTCGTGGATGTGGACCGCGAGACCTATACGATCGACATGGCCCACCTGCGCGCCACGATCGACGCCACACTGGCCGAAGGCAAGCTGACGCCCAAGGTGGTGATCGGGGTCTGTCTGTTCGGCCAGCCGGCGGATTACGCCGCCCTGCGCGCGCTCTGCGACGAGAAGGGGCTGAAGCTGATCGCCGACAGCGCCCAGGGCTTTGGCTGCACCCTGAACGGCCAGCAGCCCGTGCACTATGCCGACATCACCACCACGAGCTTCTTTCCGGCCAAGCCGCTCGGCTGCTATGGCGATGGCGGGGCGGTGCTGACCAATGATGATAGCCTCGCAGACATCATCCGCTCGCTGCGCAATCACGGCCAGGGCGTGGACCGCTACGACAATGTGCGTATCGGGCTCAACTGCCGGCTCGATACGATCCAGGCCGCGATCCTGATCGAAAAGCTCGCCATCTTCGCCGACGAGATCGAGGCGCGAAACCGCATCGCCGATCGCTACAGCGCGGGGTTGACCGGCGCGGTGACGACGCCGCGGGTGATCGCGGGCGGGCGCTCCACCTGGGCGCAATACACGATCGAACTCGACGACCGCGACGGGCTGCAGGCGCATCTCAAGGCCCAAGGCATCCCCAGCGCGATCTATTACGCCAAGCCGACCCATCTTCAGACCGCCTATCGCGACTTCCCCGTAGGTCCGCAGGGGCTGGCCAACACCGAAGCGGCGATGGGCCGGGTGATCAGCCTGCCGATGCACCCCTATCTCGACGACGCGACCCAGGACCGGATCATCGCCGCCGTGCGGGAGTTTGTGGAGGCGTAGCGCCCACTCCCACTCCGTCATCCCGGACGGCCATCGGCCGATCCGGGAACTCG
>JBIIUJ010000040.1:0-17542 GCA_044340025.1 Caulobacterales bacterium | reverse complement strand
GAACAAGATCACCGATCTTGTCGCCGCCTCCGCGAAGGAATCCCTGAAGCCGCTGAACGAGCGTGCGACGGCCTTCGTGACGATGATGCAGACCCAGCGCTAAACGCCGGGATCGGCTCGTCCGACAGAACCCCGCCGCGGCGACGCGGCGGGGTTTTTTCGTCGCGGTCGGGCCTGCTTTCCTATCGCCCTCTCAAAATGAAACACCGATAGCCGCATCCGCAGCGAAAGAGTGGCGATTTCGCGGCGCTTCGCGGCGCCAAGGCAGGCCCGGCCTTTGCAGCCGCCCGCTTGATCACGCCAGATCGAGCAGGGGATCAGCATGGGACGTCCAGCCGGAAGCCGCAGCGCGGATTATGAGGTCAAGCGCGCCGAACTTGCCCATCGCATGGCCCAATTCATCGTGCGTGACGACCTGCGCCGGTCGAGCCTGCGCGAACTCTCTCAGGCCGCCGGCGTGACGGAGCCGACGCTGCGCCACTATTTCGGCACGCGCGAAGGCGCCCTGAAGGCCGCCTTCGAACACTGCGCCCGCGACGGGCAGGGCGCGCTCGCCCAGGCGGCCATCCCGAAGGAAGGTCTCCGGCGCAGCCTTCGCGCTTATCTGGAAGCCGAAGCTGCGCGGCTTTGCGACGGCGCCTTGCGCACAAAGGCCGCCGCGCTCGTGGAGGCGATGAGCCATGCGGAAGTCGCCGACGCCTTTCTCGCCACGCTGATGGAGCCCTCGATCCGCGCGCTCGAACAGCGCCTCGCCTCCCACATCCGGCGCGAAGAAATGCGCCCCTGCGACGTGCAGGTCGCGGCCATGGCGCTCTATGGGTCGCTGTTCGCCATGCTGCTGCAGCAGGAACTGCTCAACGGAAAGCGTGCGCGCGCCCTGTCGCTTCCCGCCTATCTCGACGCGCTGGCGGAAAGCTTCGCGAGCGCCCACGCGCCTGACACCGCCGGCGCCCTGAAGGCAATGGCGGCAAGGCGCGACTAAGCCATGGCGCGCAGGCCCTGTTGACGCGCGCCAGACGCAGCGGCACTGCTGCCGGCATGAGCGACGATCTTTCAGAAGAGCAGCGGCTCGAAGTCCCCGAAGGCTTTCGCCCCCTCAACTGGTTCCAGGGCTTCGGGCGCCAGATCGGCCCGCTGTATGAGCATTATGACGGCCAGGGCGGCTATGTGCGCGCCTTTCGGGTGGCCGAGCATCACTGCAACGGGATGAAGAACGCGCACGGCGGGATGCTGATGAGCTTTGCCGACATGGCGTTCGGCCATGCCGTTTCAGTACAGAAGTCGCACTGGTGGGTGACGGTGCGGCTGTTGTGCGACTTTCTTTCCGGCGCGAAGATCGGCGAATGGGTGGAGGGCACAGGCGAGATCGTGGCGGTCGATGACGATCTCTACACGGTGCGCGGCCGCGTGTGGGTGGCGGAGCGAACCATCATGACCGGCACGGGCGTGTTCAAGGCGATTGAAAAGCGCGAGCCGCGGCCGGGCGAGAAGCTCTACAGCCGCGGCTGAGCCGGCATCAATTGCCCCGCGCGCGCGCCAGTTCATCGAAAAGCTGCACCCCGAAGCCTGCCGCGCCTTCCGGTATCGTGGGCGTGGGGCTGTTGCGCCAGGCCATGCCGGCGATGTCGAGGTGGGCCCAGGGTTGGCCGGGCTTGATCCATTCGCCCACGAAAGCTGCTCCGATCGAGGCGCCGGGCGCGCCGCCCTCCACGATATTGCGCACGTCGGCCACCAGGCTTCCGCGGATGTCGTCATAGGTGCTTTCGTGCAGGGGCAGCGGCCAGGTGGGTTCGCCCGCGCGCTCGCCCGCATCGGCGACCGCCTTGATCAGACCCTCGTCATTGCCGAACAAAGCGGCGTAATCATCGCCCAGCGCGGCGCGGGCGGCGCCTGTCAGCGTGGCGATCGTTACAACGGCGCGCGGCTTGAAGGTTTCCTGCGCATACCAGACCGCATCGGCCAGCACGATCCGGCCTTCCGCATCCGTATTGAGGATCTCCATCGTCTTGCCAGACATGGAGGTGAGCACGTCGCCCGGCCGGATGGCGTCGCCATCGGGCATGTTCTCGGCGAGCGCAGCGATTGCAACAGCATTCACCGGCGCGCGGCTCCGCGCCAGCGACAGGAGCGCCCCGACCGAGGCCGCCGCCCCGCTCATGTCATAGCGCATGCGCCACATGCCATCGCCGGGCTTCAGCGAGATGCCGCCGGTGTCGAACGTGATCCCCTTGCCCACGAAAGCGATCGGCGCAGCCTCGCCCGCGCCCCGGTAGGAGATGGCCAGCATGCGCGGCGGCCGGGAAGACCCCCGACCGACCCCGATCATGCCGCCCATGCCCATGGCCTGCATCTGGTGCTCATCCAGCACGGTGATGGTGACGCCATCCACGCCCTGAAACGCGGCCTGCGCCTGCTCCACAAACCATTGCGGGCTCTTGATGTTGGAGGGCGTGGAAATGAGATCCCGGGCGAGCGTGACGCCATCGGCGAGCGCAGACCCATCCCGGCCAAACACCGCAACCGCCCCGGAATCGGCCCCGATCACCCGCAGGGCGCGCTTGTCGTCCACCTTGGCGCGCGCGCCCACCTTGCCCCAATCATAAGCGCGCAGACGGAAGCCAATGGCGACCTCGCTGGCGTCGTCGTCCACGCCGCGCGCATCCGGGGCCAAGGCCACGATCGTCGTCGCCGCACCCGCATCCGAAGCGATCGCCAAACGCCCGCCATAGGCGCGCAGCTCGGCCTGGGAGGTCAGCCCCTCGCCCACGCCCTGCAGCACCACACGCTCGTAGGGCCCGACGGCATAAAGGGTCAGCAAGGCCCCTTTGGCGCCTTTGAAGTTGGCCGCCGCCATGGCGCGCACGATGGCGCCGCCTGCGGCGCGGTCCGCCGCCTGCGCCGGCCCGGACAAAGCGCCCTCCGCGCCGACGGGCAGCGCAATCGCTCCGCTGGCAGGCAAAGCGCGATCGGTCGCGACCTGCACGACCTGAGCCTGCGCGCCGGGCGCGCTTGCAGCCAGCAAGACAGCGGAAAGAAGAGCGCGCTTCAGCATCATCGGTGACTCCCCCAGGATTCGCCGCCAAGGCTTAGCGGGGGGAGCGCCGGCTGGAAAGCCTATCCTGCCGCAGGCCGGGCGGCCGGCGCGGCGGCTGCACGCCGGGGGGCGGGCGGCTCCGCTGCAACGGCGGCGGCGTCCGTCGTCTGACCGGGCGGGCCGCGACCAGCAAGCGCCATCTCATCGGTGGCGCGCCGGGTGATCGCGCCAGCCAGCGGATCGCTGGGCGCGGGGCCGGCCACACGCTCGCGCACGCGTTTCAGCAAGGCGTCATAAGGCGACACGTCGGCCAGGCGGGCCACGACCTGGGAGATATCCCCGCCTTGCGCGTTTGCCGCGCTGGTCACGGCGGCGAAACTGTCGGCCTCGGCGCTGTCGGCCATGGCCGCGCCATAGCGCGCCCGCAAGGCCGCAACGCCCGCAGCGTCTCCGGCAAGGCTGGTGGCCACCGCTGCGCGAAGCACGTCCATGGCGGCTTCCGGGGTCAGGCCGGGCGACGGTCGCGGCAGAGCAGCGCGCAGCCCCTGGCTGGCTGCAGCCCAATTCTGGGCGCGCCAGTGGATTTCGGCGCGCAGCCGCGTGGCGTCGAGCGAGCGATCTTCCGCTATCGTCTCGAGCGCGTGGTCAGGACGCCCAAGATCGGAAAGCGCTGCGGACTGAATCAGGCGGCGTTGTGTGTTCAGCCGCTCCGGCAAGCGGGCGACCCGGCTGTCGGCGATGGCCTTCAGCGCTTTTTCAGGCTGGCGATCCATCAGATAGATGGCGGCGAGATCGGTGGCGACCTGCGCCTTTGCGATGCCTTCGAACCGGGTCTTGGTCTGATGGTCCAGGAGTTCGGCGGCCTGCGGCAGCAGATCAAACGCCACCAGCCGGTCGACGAGTCCGCGCACCATCAGGTCGCCCTCCGCCCCGATCGGCGTGAGGTCGCGGAAGTCGTAAAACAGCGCCAGCGCTTCAAGCGGCTCGAGCGCGTCGGCCTCCCCCGCCAGATAGAGCGCCCGAAAGCGCTGGGAGAGGTCTTCGCGCAAACGGCGCGCAGCCGGCAGATCCGGCCGCAACGTCGCCCCGGAGCGCATCACCATCAGCGCCTCGCGCGTGCGCCCTTCGGCGAAGTGCAGTTCGCCAAGCTGGCGCAGAACATCCAGCTCCAGCCCGTCGCCGCGCCAGGAATAGCGCATGCCGTCCAGCACATCGATCGTCTGCTCGGGCGTCGCCTTGTCGAGCGCCAGGCGCAGCATGGTCATCTCATAGGCCGCCTGCGCCGCGATATCGCGCTGGGTCGCACGGGCAAGGGCGGTGAAAACCTTCAGCGCGTCCTCGGGCTGGCCCACGGCCACCAGCGAGCGCCCATCCGTCAGCAGCGCCTGAGCTTTCACGTCCTGCGCGCGGGAATCGGCGACAGCCTCGCGGGCGAACCGCCGGGCGTCATCCAATTCCCCCAGCGCCAGCGCCGTGCGCGCACGCGCCTCCAGAAACCGCGAGCGCCAGTCGGGCGCAAAGCCGCCGATCGCATCGCCATAGGCTTCATACAGACGCTTGGCCTCCGGCCAGTCGCCCTGACCGGCGGCGGCATAGGCGGCCCAGACCTGGGCTGCGGGATCATCCAGCACGCTGGCGGCTGAAAGATCGGACCGGGCTTCCGCAGACCTGCCCAGCATGGCGCGCGTCGCGCCGCGCAAGCCGCGGAAATCGGGAGTGGATTCGATGCCCGGCTCTGCCGCCGCAAGCGCCCGCAACGCGCCCAGCGCTTCCGGCGCGAGTTCCCACGCGATCAGGAAGCGCGCCAGGTCCATGCGCGCGCGTGTTGGGCCGCCTTTTGTGCCGCCCTCCATGGCGGCGGCCCGCTGGAGCTGATCATGGATCTCCTGGAAGCGATCGGCGGGGCCGCGCCGCCAGGCGACGAAATCGACGAAACCGGGGTCTGCGGTGGTGAAGCCGCCGTCTTCGGCGGCCGCCTTGCTCGCCGAGAGAATGAGGCCCTCCGGCCGCATCGCCGCAAACCCATTGATTGCAAGGCGCAAGTCCACATCGTCGGCGCGCGGCGTCATCACCACGCCATGCGCGGTCGGGGTGAACAAGGCCTGCAGGAAGCTGCGGGTCGACAAAAGGCCGGAAGCCGGGCCGTCCATGAAGCCGATGGCGAAGCGGTCGCCAGCGTCGGGGTCTTCGATCCAGCGCACCGCCGACGCCATCGGGGCGGCGATCTGCAGCCGCCCGCCGCCGGTCGGCGATGTCAGGCGCGCGATCTCGATCGCGCGCGACGGCGGCCGCTGGGCCGGGGCGAACCGGACGCGCCAGGTCTCGCCAGACCCCGCGATGGTGGGATTGAGCGCGGTGACGATGCGCACCCCGCTGACGCCCTCGCCCGACACCGGCTGAACGCTGCCAAGGCGGGGCCCAAGCGCGGCAAGCCCGTCCACACGCACCGTCCCCTCATGCGGCACAAGGATCCACACTGCGTCTCCGCGCCGGAAGACGGCGGCGGCGGTGGGCTCGGCGAAGGGAAAAACCAGTTCGAGATCGGTCCCGGCAAACCGGCCCTGAACGGGCAGACCGCCTGGCGGAAACGGATTGACTGCGGCGCGCTCGCCCTGCGGGGCGGCTGCGTCGGCAGCGACATTCTGGGCTTCTGCAGCAGGCTCTGCGGTGGCGGTTTCAGCCTGCGGCGGCGGCTTGGCGGAGAAATCCAGCACGATGGCAGCCCCATCGCGCCGTTCGTCGAACTCTGCATCGGGGGCGAGCCGAATCTCGACCACCGTGCCCGAAGGCTCGTTGCGCCGCCCGACATCGGCGATGAACTGCGCCTTGCCGGCCAGCGCGGCGAGATCCACCTGGGCGGCCCGGGCGAACTGGATCACCGCAAGATCGCCACGCTGGGTGACATTGGCGCGCACGGGCCCCTGGATTGTCAGACGGGTGAAGTCGCGCGCGCGCGCTACTGATACCGACACGCGCGGCGCGCCGGCCGGCATCGGGGCAAGACGGAGCTTTTCCGGCGCAGGCGCGGCTGCTGGGGGCGTCGCCCCGGCTGGCGCAGGCGCAGGCCCCGCGCCCCCGAGCGGGACGACGGCGGTCGCCAGCGCAGCGACAAGCAGGATTGAACGCAAAGCCGCGGTTGGCACCGGCGCGGGTCTCCACTGTGGCCTGCTGCATGCGCCAGCTGCAGTTAAAGCGGCGTTATGGGCGGGCTTCGGGGCATCGACAGGCCAGAGGAAGGCCTTGCGCGCCGCGCTGCGCCCGGGCCAAACACCGCCATGGATCCTGCCTGCCCCATCGCCGCGCGCCGCGGCGTCCTTCTTGGCCAGATCGAGGCCGCAGCCCGCGCCTCTGGGCGCGATCCGTCTGCGATCACGCTTGTGGCTGTCTCAAAGCAGCAGCCCGACGCCCGGATCGACGCAGCGCTCGCCTCCGGCCAGCGCATCTTTGGCGAGAACCGCGTGCAGGAAGCCCAATCGCGCTGGGACAGTCGAGACCGCGCGGGGCTTGAGCTGCGCCTGATCGGGCCGCTGCAAACCAACAAGGCGCGCGATGCAGTCGCGCTGTTTGACGTGATCGAGACCGTTGATCGGCCCAGGCTCGCGGCGGCGCTCGCGACAGCCACACGTGCGCTGGGCCGCCAGCCGCGCTTTCTGGCGCAGGTGAACACGGGCGAAGAACCCCAGAAAGCCGGTTGCGCGCCGGGCGATCTGCCTGCTCTCCTGGAGGCCTGCGGCCGGGAAGGCATCACAATCGAGGGGCTGATGTGCATCCCGCCGGCCGGCGAGCCGCCGGGGCCGCATTTCGCGCTGCTCGCCAAGCTCGCCGCCCGTCACGACCTGGCGACGCTGTCGATGGGGATGAGCGAGGATTTCGAGACCGCCGTGCGCTTTGGCGCCACCCATGTGCGGGTCGGATCCGCCTTCTTCGGCGCACGAGACTAGCACCGGCGCCGCGTGCGCTTCGCCACCGGCTGGGCTAGGAAGAAAAGATGCGTGTCGCGTTCCTCCTCGCCCCAGCGCTGATGATGCTTTCCGCGTGCGGCGGCATGACGCCCGGCAGCGAGGGCGGCGTTCTGGATGGCACGCAGTGGCGTGCGGTTCAGATGGACGGCGCGCCCGTCGCCGAAGGGCTCGCCCCCACCCTGATCGTTGCTGGCGGCGCCGCCAGCGGCTTTGGCGGCTGCGGCGGCTATTCAAGCGCGATTCAGCTCTGGGGCGCCGCCATCGCCTTTGGCGCGGTCGTGCGCACCGAAGGCCCCTGCACGATGGCCCAGTTGCGGCTGGAAGCGACCTATCTTCTCGCGCTCACCAATTCAGTTCGCGCCGAGATCGCGCAGGACCGGCTGATCCTGCGCGACAAGGACGCCAAGGTTCGCTTGCGCTTCATCCGGACCGACGCCGACTGATCGGACAAAAAAAGCGCGCGACCCGATTGGATCGCGCGCTTCCTTGTGCGTCAGGGACGCCGGCCGAAGCCGGCGGCCGATCAGGACTTCGACTGTTCCTGGATGTAGGCGATCACGTCGAGACGATCCTGTTCCTGCTTCAGACCGGCGAAGGCCATGATGGTTCCAGGGATCGCAGCGCGCGGATCGGCGAGATAGTCAAACATGACTTCCTCGCTCCACACCTTTCCGGAGTTCTTGTTGGCTTCGGAATATTTGAAGCCTTCCACCGTGCCCGCGGTGCGCCCGATGATGCCGTGCAGCGTGGGGCCGACCATGTTGCGGCCCGGCTCCAGCGCGTGGCAGGCCTGGCACTGGCGGAACACCTTCTGGCCATTGGCCGGATTGCCCATGCGGGGCTGACCGTCCGGGCCATTGAACTGCAGCGCCACCATGGTGTCGGCCGGCGCGGCAGGCGCCGCAGCAGCTTCGGCAGGAGCAGCTTCGGCGGCAGGGGCCTCGGCGGCCGGCGCGGCGGGCGCTTCAGCGGCCGTCTCGGCGGCCGGCGGCGCAGGCTGGCCGCAGGCGGCGAGCAGCGTCAAGGAAAGGGCCGCCATCGCGACCGACGTCATAGAAATTGCCTTGGACATGGTCTCTCCCAGCATCGTCACAACGGAGGGAAGAGGCATATACTCTTCTCGCGCGCTCGGACAATCGGCCTGCGCGGCTTCCAGCGCGAGCGGGATGCGGCGGGCAGGACAAAGCAATGGCCTATCGGGATATCGACACAGCGCTCCTGCGCACGTTCATGACGCTGCAGGAGACGCGAAACTTCTCGCGAACCGCCGAACGGGTCGGCAGATCGCAATCGGCGGTGAGCGCGCAGGTGCAAAAACTCGAGCAGGCGCTGGGCTGCCGCCTGTTCGACAGGGACAAGCGCAACGTCCGACTGACGGTTGAGGGCGAAGCGCTGCTCGCCCATGCCGCGCGCATTCTGGCCGAGACCGAGGCGATGGCCCAGCGCTTCGCGGCGGAGGACGTGACAGGCGAGGTGCGATTCGGCGCGCCGGAGGACTTCGCCACCTTCTACCTGCCGGGGGTGCTGCAGGCCTTCGCCGAGGCGTTTCCACGCGTGGGCCTTCATGTCGCCTGCGACCTGACGCTGCCGCTGATCGAGCAGTTCGAGGCAGGCGCCTTCGATCTGATTGTGATCAAGCAGGATCCGCGTGCGCTGCATCGCGGGGCTGAGCCGTTGCGGCGCGAGCGGCTGGTCTGGGCGGGCGGGCCACGCGCACAGCGCGCGATGGGACTGGCGCAGGCCGCTGCGCTCTGGCCCGGGCGGCCCTTGCCGCTGGTGCTGGCGCCGGCGCCTTGCGTCTACCGCGCCCGGGCGATCCGGGCGCTCGATGACGCCGGCGTCGCCTGGTCGGTGGTCTATACCAGCCCAAGCCTTGCCGGGACGGCGGCTGCGGTCAAAGCCGGGCTGGGCCTGACCGTGTTGCCGCGCGCGCTCGCACCCGAAGGACTGGTGGTGTTTGACGATGAGCGGGGCTGGCCCGCCCTGCCGGACGCGTCGCTGTGCCTGCTGGCTGCAGAGCGCGCGCCGGCTGCAGCCCAGGCTCTGGCCCGGTTCATTCAGGAGCGGCTGCCCGGGTGAGCACCGGCGCCGGCCGGATCAATCGGGCCTGCCGCCCTCCAGCGCATCCTGAAGCGCGATCAGCGGCAGTTCGAACGCCAGCGCGTCGCGCGCCGGAGCGGCGGCGGCTGGCACAGGGTCAAGCCCCAGCACGGACGGCCGCAAGGCGCCGGTGGCCGACAGAAGCGCATGCGCGGCGACATAGGCGTCGCGCTCGGCGCTCACGAGCGCGAGGCGCGACTCCAGCAGCTCCTGCTCCTGGTTGAGCACATCCAGCGTGGTGCGCAGTCCCACCTGCAATTCCAGCTCTGCGCCCTCGAACGCAGTCTCGTTGGCGCGCACCTGTTCGCGCGTTGAGGCGATGGAGGCCTGCGCCGTGAGCACGCCCTGCCAGGCGTTGGTGACCTGCTCGCTGACCTGGCGCAGACGATCCTGCACCGCCAGACGGGCCGAGGTTTCGTTGGCGCGGGCTTCGCGCTCCCGGGAGGCGAGCGCGCCCCCGGCGAAGAGCGGCACCGAGACGCGCGCCGTCAAAGACGCGCCATAACTTTCAGCGCCATTGAAACCCTGATCGAGATTGCTGGAAACGCCGGCGTTCAGGGTGGCGCGGGCGCGCCGTTCCGCCTGGGCGGCGCGGACGGCGGCCATGGCGAGCGCTTCCTGGGCGCGGGCGGCGGCAAGCTGCGGGTTCAGGCGCTCTGCCTCCTGCAGTGCTGCATCAAGCGTTTCGGGCAAAGCCGGCGCAGCGGGCGGCGCCTCCAGCGTGCCGGGGGCCTGACCGACCACGCGCGCGTACGCGGCGCGGCTGGCCGCCAGGCGCTGCTGGGCGATGGCGAGATTGGTGCGCGCGCCAGCGAGACGCGCTTCGGCCTGAGCGACATCGGTCTTGGTGATTTCGCCGACGTCGAAGCGGGCCTGGGCCGCCTCGCGCTGCCGATCCAGGACACGAACGTTGTTCTGCCGGATGCGGACGACTTCCTCATCCCGGCGCACGTCGACAAACGCCTGAACCACGCCGAGAAGCACCCCGGTCTCGGCGCCGATGAATTGCGCCAGCCCCTGGGCGATCTGCGCATCGGCGGCATCGATCGCCGCACGCGCCCGGCCGCCGGTGTAGAGCGGCTGCTGAACGCCGATCGATCCGCCGATCGGCTCCGTGCCGGTCTGGTCGAGATCGTTGCTCGTGCGGCTCGAGTTCCAGCTGGATTGAAGCCCGGCGGAGGCGTCCACCGAGGCGGAGATGCGCTGTTGCGCGCGCGCCTGCACGCGGCGCTCCTGAAGGCCATCCACCCGCGCCCGCTCAGCCTGCAAGCCGGGGTTTGACGCAAGAGCGAGGCTCGCGGCGTCCTTGAGCGTATCGGCCTGCGCTGCCCCGGCGAGTGCGAAAAAGATCGCCGTCGCCGCCATCAAACCCACACGCATGCCAACCCTCGCCTGTTCCGGCGCAGCCGCGCCTCATCGCGCGCCTATCTAGACAGCGCCCGCCCCCCCGGCAATGCGCGAGGCCGCCGTTGGCGTTTAGCGCGACATTAAGGCGGATGGGCTACTCCTTGCATCAACAAGGCTGGGGCGAATCTCATGGCGCCATTTCTGGATTCCACATGCTTGAGCTCGGCGCGCCGAGGCCATGCAGCTGTGATTTTCGCGCTCTCCGCCGGCGTTCTGGGCGCTGCAGTCGGCGGCGCGGTGGACATGTCGCGCCTTTATACGGCACGCGAACGGCTGCAGCTCGTGACCGATGCGGCCGCCCTCGCCGGCAAGCACGCCGAAGTGGAGCACATCCGCAGGAACGGGCGACTGGGCTCGCGCGCCGCCGGGGAAGACGCGGCGGAAGTCTATTTCACTGGAAACCGCAGCTCCGTGGACGGCTTTGTCAACGGCGCCAACATGGTCCCGGCCTGGGACGCTGATGACGGCGCCTTGCGGGTAAACGCCACCGGCGAAGTGGAAATGCTGTTTGGCGGCCTGTTCGGCGTCGACACGGTTGACCTCAACGTCACCGCAGCCGCCACCGCCGGGCTTGGCGTGCCCACCGAAGTGGCGATGGTGCTCGACACCACGGCCTCGATGTTCCAGCGCGACGGCCGTCCCGAGACCCGGTTCCAGCTGTTGCGTCAGGCCGCGGTCCGGTTCGCCAACGACATGTTCGATGCGGCCTCGCTTCAGGAAGATCGGCTGCGCGTGGCGGTCATTCCCTGGACGACCACCGTCAATATCCTGGGCCCCGCGCCGCGCGCCTGGTCGCCTGGCGGCTCCGGGGTGGCCGTGACCGCTGATGCGGGTTCGCGTCAGCTCGTGGCCGCCCCGATAGCGCGCGACTCCAATGTGGTGGAAAGCGCCGCCTCGCGGACGAGCATGTTTGCGCCGGTCGAATGGCGCGGCTGCATCAGCGGCCAGCGCGAGTCGCTGGACACCACCGACGCTGTGATGACCGGCATGCAATGGAACGTGCTGAACGTGGCGTCCCAGCCCCTGACCCTGACCCAGCGCGAAGGCGTGAACGTTTCGGTGCCGCGCACGACGTGCACGGGCGCCTGCGGCGGCTCGCCGCCCGCCCCGCCGCCGCCGCCGGCTTCGCCGCCCCCGCCGACATCGCCTCCCCCGCCCTCGCCGCCGCCGCCCCCGCCGCCGCCGCCGCCGCCTTCCACTCAGGGCTTCTTCACCCGGATGCCTGGCGAGCCGCCGCGAGCGTTCGCCGCGCTCTCAGGGTCGGGCAGCCTGCTGCAGGCGGCCTGCACCTGCACGACCACCAATGTGAACCAGGTCCAGTGTCTCGCCGGGGGGCGCTCGGTCGTCGGCCTCAATTGCACCCAGGACGACTCCAACGGCACGCGCAATGTGTTCTTCGGGGCCGACACCGCCTGCCATCTGAACGGTTGCCGTGTTCCATTCCCGAGCGTGAACACGACGACGCTGCGCGCCTGTGTCGCCGATCCCAACGAGATCGCCTGGAACAACGCCAACAGCCGCTGGTGCTCCTGGGTGCCGCGCACGACCTGGACGCAGTTCGACGCGATCGTGGGCCCCAACCTCAATTGCCCGATGCCGATGCTCGGCCTCTCTGGCGATCGCACGCAAGTGATGGAAGCGCTCAACCGGCTTTCGCCCACGCCAGGCGGCACGCATGCCGACGTGGGGCTGCGCTGGGGCCTGCGCGCCCTGTCGCCACGCACCGAATGGGCCAATTTCTTCGGCCTTTCAGGCGGATCCACCCCTGCACCAGGCCCGTACGGCACGCCGGAAGTGCGCAAGGTGATGATGCTCATCACCGACGGCCAGAACCAGCAGGCGGTGGACTTCCCCGGCTACTGGGGTTGTTCGGAAGCCGGCGCGCCGGGTTGCACCGGTTCGCCGAACCGCACCGAGCTGGACACCCGGATGCTGAACTGGTGCCGGGCGATCCGCGAGGACTACGACATCACGCTCTACACCGTGGCCGTGAACGTGAACGACGCCACCGCCGTGTCGCTGCTGCGCGACTGCGCAGGCTCTCAGGAGAATGCCTTCAGCGTGGACGCCTCGGGCCTGACCCCGCTGCTGGAGGCCCTTGCGGCGCGCGAATCCCGGGTGCGGCTGAAGAATTGATCCGAAGGGCGGAAAGCTGCGCCCGCAGGGCTGCGGGCTGATGCTGACTGGGGCAGGATCGTCATCATGGATGACGCCCGCCTTGCTCCGAGTTGGATCGACGCCCTCGCCGTGCCGGCGGACCGGATCGATCGCGACTGGGCCAGACGGGCGTTGTTTGCCCACGACATCTTCGACGCGGGGCAGACGCCCGCCGCCGTGATCGCGCCGGCAAGCGTGGGCGAGGTGCAGTCTGTCGTGGCTGGCGCGGCTGCGGCCGGCGCCCCTCTCACCGTGCGCGGCGGCGGAGCCTCCTACACGCTTGGCTATGCGCCGGCGCGCCCGGGCGGCGTGAGCCTCGACCTCTCCAGCCTCAACCGCATCCGCGCGATCGATGAAGCCAGTCTGACCGTGACGGTGGAAGCCGGCGTGACCTGGGCTGCGCTTGATGCTGCGCTGGGCGCGCGCGGCCTGCGGGCGCCCTTCTGGGGCCCTTATTCGGGCGCTGTCGCCACGATCGGCGGATCGCTGTCCCAACATGCGATTTCGTTGGGAACCGCCGCCCACGGCGCATCGGCCGACGGCGTGATCGCGCTGGAGGTGGTGGACGGGCAAGGCCGTCTGCTCCAGACCAACAGGCCGGATGGGGCCTATCTGCGCGCCTGGGGTCCAGACCTGACCGGACTGTTTCTCGGCGACTGCGGCGTGCTGGGCGTGAAGACCGCCGCCACCCTGAAAGTGATGCGCAAGCCGACCCATGTGGCGGCATGTTCGTTTGCTTTCGCCGATTTCCCTGCGCTTGCCGCCGCGTCGCGGGCGGTCGCCGGGCGCGGTCTGGCGAGCGAGATCCTGGGCCTCGATCCGGAAATCCAGAAGGGGTTTCTCGGCGAGCTGACGCCGCGCCGCTTTGCGGCGACCGCCAAGGCCATCTGGGCCACCAGCGCGGGGCCTGTCGCCGCGCTCGGGGCGCTCGCTCGGGCCGCCGGCGGGCTGTCGCGCATGGCGCAGGGCCAGACCTGGGCTTGCCATTTCACGATCGACGGCTGGTCGGCCGCTGAGGCGACGGCCAAGGTCGCAGCCGTGCGGGCCCTGTGTTCGCCGCTCGGAACCGAAACCGCAAACGCCGCGCCTCTGGCGCTGCGCGGGGCGCCGTTCCTGCCCCTGTTTCCGGTTCTGACGCTTGCGGGCGAACGCTGGTTGCCCACCCATGGCGTGTTTGCAGCGGGCGCGGTGGAGGGTTTCCATGCTGCGTTTGAAGCCTGGCGCGCTTCGATCGCCGCCGACATGACGGCGCGCGGGGTGCGGATCACCCGCATGATCGTGCCCGTCGGGCCCACCGCCGTCGTCTATGAGCCGACGTTCTACTGGCCAGACAGCCGCACCCCCGCTCAGGAAGCGCTGGCCCCGGCCGAGCATCTGGCCCGCGCGGCGTCCCTGCCGGCGAATGAAGAGACCCGCGCCGCTGTCTTCGCCTGGCGCAAGGCCCTGACCGGCCTGATGCAGGCGCATGGCGCCCAGCACTTCCAGATCGGCAAATGGTACCCCTACGCCTCCAGGCTGGAGCCCGGGGCGCACGCGCTGCTGAAGAGCCTGAAGCAGGCGCTGGATCCGGCCGGGATCCTCAATCCGGGCGCACTGGAACTCTAGCGAGCCCAGATCGCTCCGGACCGCTTTGGCCCGGGAGGGGTCAGGCGTGGCCCGCCACCGCCGAAAGCCGGGCGGGATCGACCCCGATCCGGGCGAGCGCGCGGGTCCATTTGGAGGCATTGTCCTGTCCGAACAGCAGGCCGAAGTCCGGTTCTCCAACGAGCCAGGCGTTCTCCAGCAATTCCTGTTCGAGCTGACCTGCCCCCCAGCCCGCATGGCCCAGCGCCAGCACGGCGCGGCGCGGCCCGTGATCATGCGCGATGGCTTCCAGAACATCGCGCGTGGCGGTCAGACGCAGCCCCTCGCCCACCTCCAGCGTGGCGTCGCGCGACTGGTAATCATCGGAATGCAGCACGAAGCCGCGCTCCTGGTCGCACGGGCCGCCATCGAGCACCGGCCGGGCCGGCACCTCGATCGTGCACTCGATGCCGAGCTGGGTCAGGAGATCGGGCAGTTTCAGCGCGCCCTTGGGCTTGTTCAGCACGAAGCCCATCGCGTGCTCGTCGGTGTGGGCGCACAGATAGATCACGCTGCGAGCGAACCGGGGATCGCCGATCGAGGGCGAGGCGATCAGCACCTTGCCGGCGAGCGTATCAGACCACATTCGTCCCATCTGCAGCCTCCCTGGCGCCAGCGGAGCGCCGGATCGTCCCGTCAAGCCGCGGCAATGTCCAGCGTTCGGGGCGGCTTTTGCGTCGCTGCGGCGACGCGTCCCATCCATTCAGAAAGCGCTGGTCTGGCTTCGAACAGGGGGGCGCCTTCGGGCGTGGAGCGGATGCAGGCAAGCTGGGCGTAGATGGCGATGTCGGCGAGCGTGAGGCCAGACCCAACCATCCAGGTCTTGGGGCCGAGAAAACCCTGAGCGGCGTCGAGCAGGCGGGCGACATCGGAAAGCAGCACCGCCCTGGGCTTGGCGCCCGTGCCCTGCCCGGCGGCGATCTTGCCATACTTGCTGACGATGCCGGCGATTGCGGGGCCCTGCAGCAGCGTCGGCACCCCGCTCTCACTCAACACCGGCCCAAACAGCGCGCGCGCATTCTGCTCCCAGGTCAGTCGCATCGTGAGTTCATACCAGTAGAGGCTCTCGTCGGCCCAATCCTCCAGCAGCCGCACCAGCCCGGCCTCGGCCGGATCAGCAGGGATCAGGGCAGGCTCCGGGTAGGTCTGCTCGAGAAACTCCGCGATGTCGGAGCTGTCGGCGGTGATCGTCCCGTTGTGATCGAGCACAGGCAGGCGGCCAGCCGGGCTTTTCTTCTTGAAAGCGTCGACTTCGGTGATCCGGGGGTCGCGCGTCTCGTAGGGCACGCCCTTCACGTGCAGGATCCGGCGCACCTTGTCGGCGAAGGGGGAGATCTCGAACTGATACAGGACGATGTCGGCCACGGTTGCGCTCCCTGCCCGCGCGGGCGTCTTGGACCCGTCGCTCTGCCCTGTTAGACCCTTCCGGGGCGACGGCAGGCAAGCCGGAAACGCCAAGGGAGCCACACTCATGACCATCAAAGTCGGCGATACTCTGCCAGCGGCCACTTTCGGCGCCTGGAAGGACGGCCCGGCCCGCCTCACCTCGGACGAGCTTTTCAAGGGCAAGACCGTGGCGGTCTTTTGCGTGCCTGGCGCCTTCACCCCGACGTGCAGCGCCAAGCATCTGCCGAGCTTCAAGGACAAGGCCGCCGAGCTGAAAGCCAAGGGCGTCGATACGATCGCCGCGCTGTCTGTGAACGACGTGTTCGTCGTGGGCGCCTGGGCCAAGGATCAGGGCGTGACCGACGAGATGGTGATGCTGGCCGATGGCAATGGCGACTTCGTCAAGGCCATCGGGCTGGAGATGGACGCCACCGGCTTTGGCATGGGTGTTCGCGGCCAGCGATTCAGCTTTGTCGCCAAGGATGGCGTCGTCACGCAACTGAATGTGGAAGCGCCGGGCGAATACAAGGTGTCCTCCGCCGAGCACATGCTCGCCGCGCTCTGATCGCCTGCGGCCCGCCGCCGCAGCCGCCTTGCGCAGCGCAGCGGCGGCGGGCGCAATGGCGCTGAGTTAGCGGCGTTCAGGGGGGAAATCATGACGCACTGGACCCGGAGAGCCGCCCTTGTCGCGGCGGCGGGGCTTGGCGGCTGCGCCAGCCTTCCGGCTGCAGCGCCAGCCAGAGCGCCGCGCTGGCCCACGACGCTCGTCCCGGTGCGCCTGACGCCGGATCGTCTGACCCACATCACCGTGTGTTCACGGCCATTCCGGCCCCAAGGTCCGCGGATGGAGGTGGAGCAGATCGGCCAGAAACGCGTCGTGCACAATTACGGGCACGGCGGGGCGGGCTGGTCTCTCTCCTGGGCGGCCGCCGAAATCGCCGCCGCGCAGGCGCTATCGGGCGGCGGGGTGTCGTCTGTCGCGGTGATCGGCGCGGGCGCGATGGGGCTGACAACGGCCTTCGCTCTGGCCCAGGCTGGTGCGGCTGTCACGATCTACGCCCGCGATCTGCCCTCCGAGAGCCGTTCGGCCCGCGCAACCGGCGCCTGGAGCCCGGACAGCCGGATCGGGCTGGCCGACCGGGCGCCCGCCGGCTTCCCGGCCGTCTGGGAGGCGATGGCGCGGCGATCCTATGCGACCCACAATTCCTATGTCGGGCTTGCCGGCGCACCGGTGGAGTGGGTGGACCGATACACTCTCTACGATACGCCCGCCCCCAGCCGGAACGCGCCAGCGCCGGGGCTTGACTTCCTGAACCTGAACGGGCGGCTCGCCGGGCTCACGCCGACCTCGCGCACGCTCGGCCCGGAGGAGCATCCGTTCAAGGCGGCTTCCGCGCGGCGGGGCCTGGCCATGATCTTCAATGTGGCGGAATACGCCCACCGGGTGATGATCGACTTCCTGGCCGCCGGCGGGCGAATCGAGCGGCGCAGCTTCCCCGATGCGCAGGCGATCCTGTCCCTGGCGCAGCCCGTGATCGTCAATTGCACCGGCATGGACGCCAAAAGCCTGTGGAAGGACGATACCCTGGTGCCGGTGCGCGGCCAGATCGCCTGGCTCGCCCCGGAACCGGCGGCCCGCTATGCAGTCTATTATCGCGACGTGACCGTGCTGCCGCGCCGCGACGGGGTGGTGGTGCAGTATCGCGGCCCCAATGACGGTTTCGGCTATGGCGTCGCCGAGGAAAACCCCGATCAGGAGGAATTCCTCCGCGCGCTCGCGGCCGTCCGGCCGGCCTTCGAGGGCTGGGCTTAGCCTGCCGGGACGCCCGCCGCCTGCGACCCGCCGCCGCAGCGGCCTTGCGGGCGGCGCGCA
>JBIIUJ010000178.1:0-4669 GCA_044340025.1 Caulobacterales bacterium | reverse complement strand
CGCGAAGATCATCAGAAAGCGGTTGTCCCATATCCGCCAGCCTCCTTCGACAGCAGACAGCTTGAATCACCTCATGGCCGATTTGGGAATCCCCGCCGATTCACAAAGGCGGCAAACCGCTCTAGCCGATCCAGAACAGTCAAGGGAGGCGTTCGGCATTTGTGCCGACCTGATTCGCCGTGCTGCCACAACGAGGAGTTTGGCGATTGAGCGCGACGCTGCCAAGGTTCAGTCGCTAACAGAAGAGATTCGGATCTTAGCTGTCAAAGAGAACGACCGTAAGAGTTCTTAGGCATCGCGAGCTAAGTCAACTTTAAGGAAACCCCATTCGGCTTCTACTCTTGGCGCAATATAGATGGCCTTCAGAGCGAGCAGCTCTGGATCTGGGATTGATTCGAAGCGATCACTCTGATTCGCCGTCGATCAACCACGCCTTAAAGTCGCCGCTATGCGCCGGATACTGAGCGACTGCGGTCGTTGCTCTTTGGTAGGTTTGCTATGTTGTGGCAAACATCCGGTTTGGCCCCCGTTGCTGCCGGAGTTTGGCAACTCTCAAGTAATGTCACTGACCACCTCCTCCGCCAGCATCCGCCCCTTCGCCAGCCGCCGCCCCAGCGCGTCGACGAAGGCCTCGTAGCGTTCCTTACCTTTAGCATGCGCAGCCGCCTGCAGCGTGTCGGGCAGTGGCGGGGTGGCGGTGAGCCAGAAGCGGACGAAGAGGGCGACGGCCTCGTTGCCGATCGTGACGTGCCGCTCGAGGCGTTCGGCGCCGCGGGTCAGGCGATCAAGGCGGCGGGCGAGCGCGGCCTCCAGGCGCTCGGAGCCGTCGGGCGACAGGAAGCTGTCTAGCGCGGCTTCCACCACGGCGGACTGGCTCACGCGCTTGCGCGCCGCATAGTCGGCGAGCCTCGCGCTGAGGGCGGGCGGGATGCGGATCGTGGTCTTGGTGCGCATCGGTGATCTCCCGCGTCAGGTCTAAAGTGCGATGCCGTCGTCAGGGTCGAGCGCGGCCTGCCGGGCGACGCCGCGCATGCGGGCGGGCATCGCCCGAGCGCGGGCCGCGTCGTCGTCGGCCTCGTCGTCGAGGAAGGCGAACTCCTTCTCGGTAGTCGGACCGGCGCTGGTGATCGTGGCCGCCAGAGCCGGGGTCATCGGGGCGTTTCCGGCCCCGAACGCACGCGAGATCAACCAGCTGAAGCACTGGCTCGCCGAGATTTCGACGGGGCTGGCCCAGACGCCGGGCCGCGACCTCTGGGCGGTCAACATGCTGACCCACCCAAGCTACGACCGTTTCGAAGACGAGGTCGACCTGATCTGCGAGGCCCGCCCGCCTATTGTGATCACCGCGCTTGGCAGTCCGCGCCGGCCGCTGGCGCGCGTTCACGCCTATGGCGGCCTCGTGTTCGCCGACGTCGTGACGCCGACCCAGGCGCGCAAGGCCGCGGAGGCCGGGGCTGACGGGCTGATCCTCGTCTGCCATGGGGCAGGCGGCCACACCGGTCGGTGCAGCCCCTTCGCCTTCGTGGAGGAAGTGCGCGGTTTCTGGGACGGGCCGCTGGTGGTCGCTGGCGCGATTGGCGGGGCGCGGGCGATTGCAGCGGTGCGAGCGCTCGGCGCGGACCTCGCCTATGTCGGCACCCGCTTCATCGCAGCGCGCGAGAGCCTGGTGGAGGACGACTATCGCCAGATGCTGGTTCGCGCCGGCCTGGAGGATGTCGTGACGACCGCCGCCGTTTCCGGCGTGCCAGCCAATTGGCTGCGTGAAAGTCTCGAGCGCGCCGGCTTCACGGAAGAGACGCTGGCCCGGACTGGCAAGATCGATTTCTCCGCGCTGCACGCCGACACCAAGGCCTGGAAGACCGTGTGGGGTGCGGGGCAGGGGGTCGCGGCGGTGCGGGCAGTGCGTAGCACGCGCGAGATCGTCGACGAGCTGGCTGACGCCTACGCCGCCTTCCCGCACGGCGCTCTCCTCTGGCCCCCCTCGGCCGTCGGCTGAAGCGGCTTCTTGCCGATACGATGCTGATGATCTTGCAGGTGAGGGCCAGACCATAGGCCTGGACCCGCGCAGGCACCTTGGTCCCTCGGTCTTCAGGGGTGTTCTGGACGGGGGGATCTGCCTCGGGTTTTCCGGCCAGCCTGAGTTGGCTCTCCCGGGTTGATCCGCCACCGCCAGAGCAGGGCGCCTGCGCGATGCGGCGCGCGCATGGCTTGCTGTTCGCGGCGCGCGTTCATCTTGCGCCCGGGCGCCGCTAGACAGGGCGTAAAGGAGTCCGCTGATCGCCATGTCCTTGCTCGATGAAGTTCAGCTGCTCGAGGCGCTCGCCTCCGCCTGTGGCGCAGACAGCGTCATCACCGATGCGCAGGACCGCTCCTTCTTTGCCGCCGATGTTTATGCTGAAGGCGCCCGTCCGCTCTGCGTGATCCGCCCACCTTCGGTGGCGGCGCTCTCTGACGCGCTCTTGGCGGCGCATCGCGCTGGTTTAGCCATACATCCGCGCGGCGGGGGGATGAGCTATACCGACGCCTATCTCCCCCAGAGCACGCAATCGCTCCTGGTCGACACGAGCGGCCTCGATCGCATTCTCGCCATCGATGCGCGCAATCTGTTCTGCACGGTGGAGGCTGGCGTCACCTGGGCGGCGCTCGACGCCGCGCTCGCCCCTCATGGCGTGCGGGCGCGCTTCTGGGGGCCGATGTCGGGGCTGACCGCCACGGTCGGCGGCGGGGTGAGCCACGGCGCAATCACCTTCGGCTCGGGCCAGGTGGGCGCGGCGGGCGCCGCCGTTCTGGGCCTGACAGTCGTGCTCGCCGACGGGCGTATCGTGAAAACCGGGATGGACGCACAGGCCGGCGCGCTGCCCTTCCTGCGCGGCTACGGCCCGGACCTGACCGGCCTTTTCTGTCACGATGGCGGGGCGCTGGGGGTGAAGGCGGAAATCACGCTCGCGCTCGAGCCGCGGCCGGCCGTCACTGATGGCGTCTCCTTCCTGTTTGATGACTTCGCAAGCATGAGCGCCTGTGTGGAGGCGATCGCGCGCGCTGGCCTTGCCAGCGAGGTTGTCGCCACCGATGCCGATGTCATGCGCATGGGCGTGGCGACCCGCACATTCAGCGAGGACCTTGCCACGGGCTTGCGGATTTTCAGGGCGGCCCCGGACGTGGTGAGCGGCCTTGCGCGGCTTGCGCGCGTGGCGCTTGGCGGGAGGCGCTTCTTCGAGCGGGCGGCCTACGCGGCCCATTTCGTCGTTGAAGGGGCAAGCCCGGCCGAGACGCAGCTGAAGCTGGAGCGGGCGCGGGCGCTTGCCGGGCCCGGCGCGCACGAGACCTCAAACGCCATGCCGCTCTTCCTGCGGGCGTCGCCGTTCAACCCGCTTCCGGTGACAGCCGCGGATGGTCGCCGGCTTCTGGCCTTGAACGCCATCATGCCGTTTGGCGCGCTGGAGGCGCTGCACCGTGATGTGGAAGCGCTCGTGAAGGCCGAAAAGCCGGCGCTGGAAGCGGCGGGGGGGACGGTGATGTTCGTTTTCACCACGCTGGGGCTCAACGCTTTCCTCTACGAGCCGTTCTTCTACTGGAAGGATAGCCTGGCCCTTGTGCATCAGCGCCGCACGCCCGAAGCGCTGCGCGCTGGGTGGCCGGAGCATCCAGACAATCCGGCCGCGCGGGCGTTGGTCGAGGCCATGAAGGCGAAGTTTGTCGCGCTGTTTCGCGCCCATGGCGCCGCGCACGTCCAGATCGGGCGGGTCTATCCATGGACCGCTGATCGCCAGCCTGAACACATGGCGCTGATGGCCGAGATCAAGGCGCTCGTCGATCCTGCCGGCCGGATGAACCCCGGCGTGCTGGGCCTTTCGCCGGCTGAGCCAAGGCGGTGACCAGGCGCGCGTGCTCCATCGCCATCGTTGGCGCGGGCCTCGGCGGGCTCGCGTGCGCCGCCGCGCTGCAAAAGCTGGGCTTCCATCCGCGGGTGTATGAACAGGCGCCCGTGCTGGGCGAAGTGGGCGCCGGCGTCACCATGACGCCCAATGCAGTCAAGGCTCTGCGCTTTCTCGGTCTGGAGCCGGGCCTTCTTGCCCTGGCTGACGAGCCCCCTGTGCAGGAGACGCGCCACTTCGCAACCGATGAGCGTCTGTTCGCTTTTGATCGGGCCGGCACGCCAGCGCTCTACGGCGCGCCTTATCTCATGCTGCATCGGGCCGATCTTCATGGCCTGCTCGCTACAAGCGTGAGCCAAGCCGACCCCGAGGCGATGCAGCTTGGCGCGCGCCTGACGGCGGCAATCCGGGACGGCGAGGGTTGGGCGCTTACTCTGCAGAATGGCCAGGTGGCGCGCGACGACCTGTTGATTGGCGCCGACGGCGTGAAATCGCTCGTGCGCGCGGCGCTGTTCGGTGCAGACGCGCCGGTTTTCACGGGCCATTGCGCCTTTCGCGCGATGATCCCGGCTGATCAGGCACCCGAGGGCGCCTGCGCGCCGGGCTCGTCAGTCTGGATCGGACCGGGGCGGACCTTCGTGCGCTATCGCGTTCGTCATGGCGCGCTCCTGAACGTTGTGGGGCTGGCGCGCGCATCGGGCTGGGTGCGCGAGAGCTGGTCCGGAGCGGCGACACGGGAAGAGTTTCTGGCCGCCTTTGAAGGCTTCTGCCCACGGGTTCAGGAAACGATCATG
>JBIIUJ010000177.1:0-4742 GCA_044340025.1 Caulobacterales bacterium | reverse complement strand
GCCTCGCCAATCAGCTGTCGATCCCGCAGGGCGAGGCGGCAGATTACATCAAGCGCTATTTCGAGCGCTTCCCCGGCATCCGCGCCTATATGGACGCGATGAAAGCGCGCGCGCGCGAGAAAGGCTTCGTCGAGACCGTGTTTGGCCGGCGCTGCTGGATCACCGGGATCGCAGCCAAGAGCCAGGCCGAGCGCGCGTTCGCAGAGCGCCAGGCGATCAACGCGCCCTTGCAGGGGGCGGCCGCCGACGTGATCCGCCGCGCCATGGCGCGCCTGCCCTCAGCGCTCGCCCGCGCCGGCCTCAGGACGCGGATGCTGCTGCAGGTCCATGACGAACTGGTGTTTGAAGGCCCGGAAGGGGAGGCGGACGCCGCCTGCGCGCTCATCCGATCGGTGATGGAAGGCGCCGCGCTGCCGGCGGTGGCGCTTTCCGTGCCGCTGGTGGTGGAAGCCAAGGCTGCGCCCACCTGGGCGCTGGCGCATTAGGCGCCCAGCGCCAACGCCAGCCAGGGCGCGGCGAAGGCAAGGCCCAGCGCCGCCTCGAACCCGACCGAGCCCCACGCGAACGCCGTGCGGGGGATCGGGTCGAGCAGGAGGCTCCAGACCCTGCCCTTGGCCGTGCCGATCCAGGCGAACGCCAGAACCGCGCATGCTCCAAGCGCATAAGACACCAGCGCGGGAATGAAGATCGCGCCCAGGCAGAGCGCCAGGCTCGCCAGATGCGCGCCGGCGAACAGCCCGCCATAGGTGGCGCGCAACTCGGAAAAGCCCTCCGGCTTTTCCGGCGCGGCCTGCAACCCCACGAGGCGGCCGGCCCATTTGGGATCAAGAAATCCCTTCATGCCGAGGGCGAACCCGGCAAGGCTGGCGGCGACGGCGAACCACAAGGCGATGCTCATGGGGTCAACCCTGCCGCGCGCGGCGCCCAGCGACAAGGCCGCGAGCGCAGGTCGATCACGCCTCACCCCGCCGTGGCGAAGTTCTGGCGGTTCTGGATCAGATCCTCCACTACGCCCGGATCGGCCAGCGTGGAGGTGTCGCCCAGGCTGTCGATCACGTTTTCGGCCACCTTGCGCAGGATGCGGCGCATGATCTTGCCCGAGCGGGTCTTGGGCAGGCCCGGCGCGAACTGGATCAGATCGGGCGAGGCGATGGGCCCGATCTCCTTGCGCACCCAGGCAACGAGGTCCTTGCGCAGCGCATCGCTGGGCTCCTCGCCCACGTTCAGCGTCACATAGGCATAGATGCCCTGACCCTTCAGATCATGCGGATAGCCCACGACGGCGGCCTCGGCGACCTTGGGATGAGCCACCAGCGCGCTTTCGACTTCCGCGGTGCCCATGCGGTGGCCGGAGACGTTGATCACATCATCCACCCGCCCGGTGATCCAGTAATAGCCGTCCGCGTCGCGCCGACAGCCGTCGCCGGTGAAATACATGCCCTTGTAGGCGGAGAAATAGGTCTCGAAGAAGCGGCGGTGATCGTTGTAGACGGTCCGCATCTGGCCGGGCCAGCTATCCAGCAGCACGAGATTTCCGTCCGTCGCGCCCTCAAGGATGTTGCCTTCCGCATCCACAAGCGCGGGCCTCACCCCGAAGAAGGGCTTGGTGGCCGAGCCGGGCTTCAGCGCGATGGCGCCGGGCAGCGGGGCGATCAGCGTGGCGCCCGTTTCGGTCTGCCAGAAGGTGTCCACGATCGGGCAGCGGCCGTCGCCGACCACGCGATGATACCAGAGCCAGGCTTCGGGATTGATCGGCTCGCCCACCGAGCCGAGCAGCCGCAGGCTGGCCCGCGAGGTTGTCTTCACCGGCCCCTCGCCCTCGCGCATCAGCGAGCGCAGCGCCGTGGGCGCGGTGTAGAAGATATTGACCTGGTGCTTGTCCACCACCTCCCAGAAGCGCGAGACGCTGGGATAGGTGGGCACGCCCTCGAACATCAGGGTGGTCGCGCCATTCGCGAGCGGGCCGTAGACGATGTAGCTGTGGCCCGTCACCCAGCCCACATCCGCCGTGCACCAGAAGATCTCGCCCGGCTTGTAGTCGAACACATACTGATGCGTGATCGAGGCCCAGACGAGATAACCGCCTGAGGTATGGAGCACGCCCTTGGGCTTTCCCGTGGAGCCGGACGTGTAGAGGATGAAGAGGGGGTCTTCCGCGCCCATCGGCTCGGGCGGGCAGACGTCGGAGACGGTGTCGAGCGCGGTCTCATAGCGCACGTCGCGGCCGTCCTGCATCGCCACGGCGCCGCCGGTGCGCGTGACGACGACGACCGTCTCCACCGATGGGCAGTGCGAGACGGCGGCGTCCACATTGGCCTTCAGCGGCACTTTCTTGCCGCCGCGCAGGCCTTCGTCTGCGGTGATCACGAGCTTGCTGTCGCAATCCTGAATCCGGTTGGCGAGGCTTTCGGGCGAGAAGCCGCCAAACACCACCGAATGGATCGCGCCGATGCGCGCACACGCCAGCATGGCGTAGGCCGCCTCCGGGATCATCGGCAGATAGATCGTGACGCGATCGCCCTTATGCACGCCCAGCGTCTTGAAAAGGTTCGCCATCCTGCTGACTTTGCGGGCCAGCTCCCGGTAGGTGATGGTTTTGCTCTCGGAGGGGTCGTCGCCTTCCCAGATGATGGCGGGCTGATCGGCCTTGTCGGCGAGGTGACGGTCTATGCAATTGGCCGAGACGTTGAGCACCCCGTCGCCAAACCAGCGGATGCCGAAATCCGCTTCGTGAAACGAGGTCTCCTTCACCTTGGAATAGGGCTTGATCCAGTCCAGCCGCTGGCCATGCTCGCGCCAGAAGGCGTCCGGATCGGCGAGCGAGGCGGCGTACATCGCCTCATACTGGGCGGCGTTGATCAGCGCGGCTTCAGCGAAAGCCTGCGGCACGGGAAAGATCTGGTCGGACATGGCCCAAGGCTCCTGGCGTTTCTGGCTCCCGGCGGGGACCGATTTCACACCACTTTGCCGCGACCATAGCCAGAGGATACAGCCTCGACGATAGTCGGCCCGCCCCTGCGGCTATCCGTCCGCGTGCGCTCGCAAAGGAAACCCAATGCACCTCTCCACCGCCGCCTGGCCCGAGATCGAGGCGTATCTCGCCGGCTCCAGGGGCATTCTCATCCCGATCGGCAGCCATGAGCAGCATGGGCCCACCGGCCTCACCGGCACAGACGCGCTCTGCCCGGAGATCATCGCCCGTGCGGCCGTGCCGCAGGCGGGCTTCCTGATGGCGCCCACCTTCTCCGTCGGCATGGCGCAGCATCATCTGGGCTTTCCGGGCACCATCACGCTGCGCCCCTCCACCATGATCGCGTCCATCGTGGACTGGGTGGAAAGCCTTGCCCGGCACGGCTTCACCCGGATCTATTTCCTGAACGGGCACGGCGGCAACGTGGCCACGATCAACGCCGCCTTCTCGGAGGTTTACGCCGCTTATTCCTTTGCTGGCGAGGCCTGCCCCGTGCGGCTGATGCTGCGCAATTGGTGGGAGCTGCCGGGCGTGGAAAAGCTCTGCCTCTCGCTCTTCCCGGTCGGCCACGGCAGTCATGCAACGGCAAGCGAAGTGGCCGTCACCTATTGGGCCTATCCCGAGACCGAGGCGCTCAAGAACACCACCCTCACCCCGAAGATCGCGCCTACGGGCGCCATCCGCGACGCCGCAGACTATCGCGCCCAGTTCCCCGATGGGCGGATCGGCTCCGATCCGCTCCAGGCCAGCGCGGAAAAGGGCGGCGAGATCGTGCGGGCGGCGGCCGCAGCGCTCGCTGCGGAGGTGCGGGGCTTCTTCGACAGCTAGAGTCCGCGCATGCGGCCCTTGGGCCGAGGCCGCTGTTGGTCTAGCTCTGTGCGCCTGAGCCAAAGGATGTTCCTGATGCTTCGCCTTTCCCTGCGCTCCCCGGCGGTCGTGATCGCGCTGGCGCTCGCCAGCCTCGCGTCGGGTTGCGGCGGAGGAGGAGGCGGCGGCGGCGGCGGCGGTGCAAGCGCGCCGGCGGTGGTCAGCCCCCCTCCCCCTCCCCCTCCGCCCCCTCCCCCGCCGAGCGGCGATGTTCCGGTCTGGACCCAGGGCGTCTTCCAGCCCGCGAGCACCTTCATCAACCGCTGCGAGGCGCCGCGCTCCGGGGCGGACATCGAGGGCAGGCCCTTCCCGGACCGGCCAGGCTCCACCCTGCTGGAGAAGTTCTGGCTCCGCTCCTGGACGAACGAGACCTACCTCTGGAACACCGAGGTTCAGGACCGCAACCCTGCCGAGCCGCTGAGCCGAACCGCTTATTTCGCCCTTTTGCGGACTTTCGCGCGCACGCCGTCGGGCAAGGACAAGGACGATTTCCACTTCAGCGAGCCGACCGAGCAATTCCTTCGCGCGCGCAATTCCGCACCTACCGCCACCTATGGCGCGCGGCTGCGGCTGATTTCGAGCACGCGCCCGCGCGATATTCGCGTGCTCTATACAGAGCCGAATTCCCCCGCCTCGGCGGTGGTGAACGGGCGGGTCCAGCTGCCGCGCGGCGCGCGCATCATCCAGGCCAACGGGATCGACGTGATCAATGGCGCCACCAGCGCCGCCGACCTCGACGCCCTCAACCGCGCGCTGTTTCCGCCCACAGCAGGCGTGCCAACACGTTCGTGATCCGCGAGCCAGGCGCCAGCGCTGATCGGACCATCACGATCACATCGACGTCGCTGGCCGAAAAGCCGGTCAACCGCACGCGCCTGATCGAGACGCCCACCGGCCGCGTGGG
>JBIIUJ010000176.1:0-4759 GCA_044340025.1 Caulobacterales bacterium | reverse complement strand
GGCTCACAACCTCGGCTGCGCGGGGCTGATCGCGCACCAGCACCGACAAGCGGGTTCCAACCGCAGCGTGGGCGGCCGCCACATAGGCAAGCGCAATCGGCCCGCCCGCTGTGGGGCCAAAGCCGCCGGAGGTGACCACGCCGATCGGCGCGCCGTCAGGGGCAAGCACGGTCGCGCCTTCGCGTGCGGGGGCCTTATCGAGCATTTTCAGGCCGACGCGCTTCTGAGCGGTCCCTTCGGCGAACTCGCGCAGGATGCGCGCCGCGCCGGGAAAATCGGCCCGCGCGCGCCGGGCCTTCTGGATCGTCCAGGCAAGGCCCGCTTCCACGGGCGAACGGGTGGCGTCCATGTCGTGGCCGTACAAATGCAGACCCGCCTCCAGACGCAGACTGTCGCGCGCGCCGAGCCCGATGGGCTTGACCGCCGCATGAGCGAGCAGAAGCGCGGCGAGCGCTTCGGCCTGATCGGGCCCCACCAGAATCTCGAACCCATCCTCGCCGGTATAGCCCGAGCGCGAAATCACGACCGGGCCGAAGCCCCGGCTTTCGAACAGCGCAAACGTCATGAAGCCGAGCGCGGTGGCGCCCGGTGCGATATTGACGATGACGTCCTTCGCCGCAGGCCCCTGCAGCGCGATCAGCCCGCCGTCATCGGCCCGGATCAGGCGCGCGGCGCCGCCCGCAGCGGCTTCGATCAGCGCGAAATCGGCCTCCTTCGTGCCGGCGTTCACGATCACATAGAGCCGGTGCTGCATCGATGGACTGGGATGCCGGCCAACGAACAGATCATCAAGGATGCCGCCATCAGGCGCGAGCAGACAGCCATAGCGCAGCTGGCCCGGCGCGAGCCCGCCCACATCGCCGCCGAAGACGCGCTCGATCAGGGCTGCGACGGCGCTAAAATCGGCCGCCGGGTCGCCGCTAGGCGCGGTCAGCTCCAGCCAGCATGGGCCCATATGGGACACATCGAACAGGCCCGCCTTCTCACGCGTCCAATTGTGCTCGCCGAGCACGCCGAGGGGATACTGGATCGGCATGTCGTAGCCGCCGAAGCCTGCCATCCTGGCGCCCAGCCGGCGATGCAGGTCCCACAGGACCGTCTGCTTCAGATTGGGTGCAGCGTCACTCACCAGGCGGCCTCCGACAGCGTTGCGCACTTCGCCACCGTGGCGAAGCCGCGCCCCCGCTGTCATGGAAGCCTGAGAGCTTTCGCGAGCGCGTGCCCGCTTACTCCTTCGGCGGCGAGGTCTCGCCTCGCGCTCTCCAGCGTCATCGTCCCCCCGCGGTCCTTTGGGCCTGAGAGATTCCGGGGCGGTTGCTCCTTCGGCGGCTGGCTGGCGCCAGCGCTCTCCCGCGGGGATCGATCGTTTGGCCGACGCGTGCGAGTCTCCTCGGGCGCGGCGGATGGGAGCGAAGTGGCGGGCGGCGCGCGCGAAGTCAACGCCGCCCCGGCCCTTTCCCACCAAAGGGCGCGATCTGCTCGCCGGCCGGGCAGATGCGCGCGCGGCGGGCGCCAAAAGCGCGTGCGGCTTGGCGCGCAGGCCGGAGCGCCGCTAGTCTCGCGCCCGATGATGACGCCAGAAACCGCCCGCGCTTTGCTCGACGCCTGGTTCGACGGCTGGGCGCGGATGGATCCCGCAGCGCTTGCCGCCCTCACCGACCGGGAAGACCCGCGCCCCCATTATGTGCCCGAGGAGGTGGAGGCCGCACCCTTTACCACCTGGGCGGCGATCGACCGCTATTGGGCGGAGGCGGCGCGGCTGTTTCCCGGCGGCGTCCGGCTGGAGGCCGATGCGATCACGCTGAGCGCGCCGGCGCCCGATCTGGCCGCGCTTTACTTCCCGATGCGCTGGGCGCTGGTTCCACCCGGCGGGCCGGGGATCGCAGGCGACAATCGCGTCAGCCAGTTCTGGCGGCTGCGGCCTTCGGGCTGGCGGCTGATCCAGCATGTGGAGGCGCCGCTGGCCATGGTCCCGTGGGTGATGAGCCTCGCCGCCGCGAAAGCCAGGCAGGCCACGCCATGATGGATGGGCTGGAGGGCGCGGTTCGCGCCTATGTCGGCGCCTCGATGACGGGCGATGCGCTGAGCCTGCGCGAGGCCGCCTGGGACTGGGCCGACCCCGACGTTCTGCTCCAGCCGGAAGAAGCTGCGGGCCCGCTGATCGGCCGGGGCGCGATCACGGCCTATTGGGCGGCCAGCCGGGGCGGCTTGCGCGATCTCGCTTCCACGCTCTCGGACCTGACGCTGACCCCGCTGGGCGAAGGCCTCGCCAGTGCGGCCTACCGCATGGACTGGCGGGCGACTTTCGCAGGCGGGCTGTATGACGGGCTGACAGTGGCGGGCGAAAACCGCGTGCTCGCCTACTGGCGCCGGCGCGATGGGGTCTGGCGGCTGTTTCGCCTGATCGAGGCGCCGCTTTCGCCGCTGCGCGAGATCCGGCTGGCCAGCCAGAACGCCTACAAGACGCGGAATTAGGCGGCGCCGGCGCGGCCGCGGCGCAGCATCCGGGCGAGCGGGGCGAGACGGCCTTCCGCCTCTTCCGCCTCACGCAGCGCGGCGTCGAGGGCGGCCATGGTCTGGGTGAAATCCGGCCCGTCCTTGCGCCAGACCCTCTCCACCCGGGCAAGGATGCGCGCAAGTCCGGCCGCACGCGCAGCCCCCTTCAGCCCCAGCACGCTGACGCCGGCGGCTTCCAGCAGCCAGAGCGCGGTGCGCAGACGGCGTGCGGCGAGCGCGGCGCGCGCCGCAGGGTCGCCACGCTCCAGCGTGCGGATGGCAAGGATGGCCGCCTTGTGCGGCTCCATCGCCTCGAAACGCTTCATCATCGCGTCAAAAAGCCGGTCGCGCGCGCCCTCGCTGGCGTCCACGCCGCGCACCCCGGCCATGGCCGCCGCGTCGAACCGTTTGTCGAGCGCGCGCAGCAGGCAGGCGAGCGTGAGGCCGTGGCCGGCGAGATCGTCGAGCGCCAGGTCGGCCTTTCCGGCGACGGCGGCCAGGCTGATCGCCCCGCCCTCGGACGCAAGCGCCAGAAGCCCGTCGACCGCTTTGGCCCGCACCTCGTCGCGTGTCACCGTGAAGCCTCCCGTCCCAGCTCGCGTGAGCGTTGCACAGCCTTGGAGATGGCGCGCCGGAACAGGCCGCCAATCCCCCCGCCGTCCATCAGCGCATCCAGCGCCACGGCGGTCACCCCCTGCGGCGAGGTGACGGCCCGGCGCAGGGCGGCCGGATCCTCGCCGCTCTCACGCATCAGCGCGCCGGCGCCGGCGATCGTCTCGATGGCGAGGCGCATGGCCAGATCGGGCTCCAGCCCCTCGGCCTCGCCTGCTTTCGCCATCACCTCGGCGAGCAGAAACACATAGGCAGGCCCGCAGCCCGCCACAGCGGTGGCCGCATCCATCAGCCGCTCGGTCTCCAGCGTCTCCACAAGCCCCAGCGGAGCCAGCAGATCACGCGCGAGCGCGGCGTCAGGCTCGGCGAGGTCGGGGACAAGCACGAGGCTCGTCACCCCCTGGCCGATGGCGCCGGGCGTATTGGGCATGGCGCGCACCACCTTGTCGGCGCCCATCTTCTCCCCGATCGCAGCAAGCGAGACGCCCGCCATGATGGAGATCACCAGCGTGTGGCGGCCCACAAACAGCCGGGCGGACGGCGCGGCCTGCGCAAAGGTCTGCGGCTTGACCGCAAGCACCACCACATCCGCCGGCCCGATCAGCAGCGGATCGGGATTGAGCGCGAGCTTTCCTTCCGCCGCCAGCGCCTCGATCTCGGCGCCGGGCGCGGGATCGACAAGAACAAAGGAAAGGGCGGCGCTCGAGGCCATCCAGCCGCGCAGCATGGCCCCGCCCATGCGGCCAGCCCCAATCAAGGCGATTCTGATCATCGCCGCTCTTTAGAGGCGCGCCGGCTGGGACGCCACCGCCCCGCTTGACGTCGCGGCCTGCTTGACGGCGCCTGTGGCGCGCGCGAAGCCGGGCGCCGACAGGAGACAATCCCATGACTGTTGAAGAGGCCGTGCGCGCCCGCATGTCGGTGCGCGCCTTCACAGACCAGCCGGTCAGCGAAGCTGAGGTGCGCGCCCTCCTGGAGGCGGCCCGCTTTGCGCCCTCCGGCGGCAATCTCCAGCCCTGGAAGGTGATCGTGGTGGCCGGCGCCGCCAAGCAGGCCGTGAGCGAGGCCGCACGCGCCGCCATCGCCGCCAACCCGAAGGGCGAGGCGGGCGACCGGCCGATCTATCCCGCGGAGGTGGTCGAGCCCTATCGCTCGCGCCGCTTCAAGGTGGGCGAGGACATGTATGGCCTGCTGGGCATCCCGCGCGAAGACAAGTTTGCACGGCTCGCCCATATGGCGCGCAATTACGAGTTCTTTGGCGCGCCGGTGGGCCTGTTCTTCGTGATCGACGAGGCGATGGGCCACGGCCAGTGGGCGCATGTGGGCATGTTCATGCAGACGATCGCGCTCCTGGCGCAGGAACGCGGCCTGTCGACCTGCATGCAGGAGGCCTGGGCCATGGCGCGCCAGACGCTGAAAGCCCATTTCGGCCTTGCCCCGCATGAGATGGTCTATTGCGGCATGGCGCTGGGCCATGCGGCTGATGCCCCGGTCAATACGCTGCGGGCGGAGCGGGCCCCGGTGGAGGAGTTCGCCCGGTTCGAGGGGTTCCCCGCGCCATGAAGATCGCCACCTGGAACGTCAATTCGGTGAACGCCCGGCTGGAGACCGCCCTTGGCGTGGTGCGCGATCTCGACGCCGACGTGGTCTG
>JBIIUJ010000175.1:0-4795 GCA_044340025.1 Caulobacterales bacterium | reverse complement strand
CACGAGCCGGGCGTAGAGCAGTTTGGCGTCAAGCCGGGCGAGCAGACGCTGCAGCTTGGCCTCGCTTGTGCGTTCGGCCTCGCGCTCGCGCGGCGCCGGCTTCGGCGGCTCGGGCGGCGGGTCTGCTTTTCGGGCGGTCGGATAGACCGCCGCCCCAATCGTGTTGATCGCGCTCGTCATGCCTGCCTGCCGGCCTGTTTTGGGCCGGCCCCCTGCTGAGTGCGGTGCGAAGGCCTCCGGGTGCTTCGCGCCGCGCGTGTGGCTTGGCGCGCCGGCGGGAGCTCCCTTCGGGCGCACTCTGGCGCGCCGTTTCTGGCGCCCCGCGCAAGACTGACAGTGTGATGTCACCATATTCCTGATCGCCACGCGAGAATTCGACGAAAAGTTTCGGCGTCTCGGCGGAGCCTTTTCGGCTGGAGCCGCAAGATCAGGAAAGCACGAAACAAGGGCGGGGGCGGCGCTGGGCCGCCCCCGCGGAACCGCCTTATCGGAACAGCTGCGAGAGAATGCCCGGCGCCTGATTGGCGATGGACAGCGCCTGCACGCCAAGCTGCTGCTTGACCTGCAGAGACTGCAGTCGCGCGCTCTCGCGGGCCATGTCGGCGTCGACGAGATTGCCGATGCCGGCTTCCGTCGAATCCGACAGCTTGATCACAAAGGTCTTGTGCAGCGCCAGCGCCTTGGCCTGGGAGCCGAGGCGGGCCAGCGCGGCGCCGACGTTCGAGATCGCCGCATTCAGGACCGAGATCATGGTCGCGGCGTCGGTCTGGGTGTCGACCTGCGCCGCCGCAGACAGCGACGCGAGCGGTCCGCCCGCCGCCGACAGCGACATGTTCGATCCTGTCACCACCATGTTGCCGCCAGCCGCATTGGCGAGCGGCCGCAATTCGTCGGTGGAGCCGTTGATGAGGTTGGTTCCATTGAACGACGCGTTCGAGACGATTTGCGCAATCTGATTACGCAGAGCCACGAAATCATTGTTGTAGGCGGTGCGGCTTGCATCGGTGATCGAGGGATCAGCCGCTGCGAGAGCCTTTTCCTTCATCTCCCCAAGCAGGTCGGTAATGGATTCCGCCGCCGAGATGCCGACATCGAGGGTCGACATCGCCCGGTCGAGCGAATTGGCCACAACCCCGAAAGACCGCACATCCGCGCGCATGGACTGCGAGATCGCGAAGATCGCGCCATTGTCCTTCGCGGAGGCGATTTTCAGGCCGGTGTTGATCCGGTTCTGGTTCATGGCCAGTTCCATGTTGGTCCGGTTGAGGTTCTGAAGGGCGATCATCGCCCCGGGATTCGTGTTAACCGTCGCTGGAGACATTGTGACATCCTTCCATTCTGGGAGGTTCATCAGCTCTTTTGAGCCGTAAGGCGTTCTTGCCCGAATGCAGCAGAGGCAATCGCCATGCCGCGCCGCGCCGCAATATCAGCGAATAACACACTGAAAACGTGGGGTTAATTGCGCTTAAGCTTCATTGCCTGAAGAGGGGAGGCAATCGGCGCCGGGCCGCGCGGCAGGTCTTGCCGGGGCTTAGACCTCGTCGTCGCGCAACGGCCCCGCGCGCCGGGCCGAGCCAATCAGAACCACCACGCCGGCCAGCACGTCCAGGAACGTCATCACCGTGATCAGGAAGAAGGTCGTGGTGGAAAAGGCCGGCAACAGCAGGAACTGCAGCAGGCAGGCGACAAACAGCAAGAGCGACAGCGCATGATTGGCGATCGCGTAGGGGTTGTCCGCGCCGGAGCGCAACAGCTCCGCAAACAGCAGGCACAGGGCCAGAAGAACCAGAAAATCGCCGCCCGCGATCCACCAGATCGCATCCGAAGGCAGGGTCAGATCGAACTGACCGCGCTCCATGCTCTGGGCGAACACATCCGCGCCCTGCAACGCGCCGAGCCCGGCTGCGACATTGTAGATCAGCACCGGGATCACCAGCAGCGGCGCGACGGTGAAGATCGCCAGAACGCCGCCCCCCTTGCGTCCCATGCTGTGGCCCGCCTCCGACTCAGTGACGCGCCGACACTAGCATAGTCGGCCCTAGCTGCGCGGTCTGGCGGGCGCGGGGCGCGCTGGCGCCGGGCGGGCGGGCGCAGGCCGGGAGGCGGGTTGGGCCGCCGGGCGGGCCGGCGCGGCGGCTGGTCGCGGCGGCGGGTTCTGGGCGGCGAGGATCAGCTCGGTGGCAAGCGCAAGGCCGTCCGCCTCAAGCCCGGCGCTGATCAGCGCGCGCACGAGGCTTGCGCCGGCGTCCCCGTCGAGCGCCTCGGGCTCGACGTCGCTCAGCGCAAGAACCGCCAGAAGCGCGGTTTCGCCTTGCGCGCCGCGCTCGGCCGCATCCCGCAGCGCCGCCAGCACCGCAGAGGACGGCCGCGCGCCCGCGGGCATGCCGCGCGCAATCGCAAACCGCTTCGCAGCGGCCGGGACGCGCAAGTCTGCGGCTTGCAGCAGCGCGATTTCGCGCCCCACCCGTCGCGCGCCGGCTTCGTCGCTGGCGGCTTCCATGCGCCGGGCCAGCGTGATCGCCAGCGTGTCGAGGTCGCCGCCGCGGCCGTGAAGCGCAAGCGCGATATCAAGCGCTGCAAGCCAGCCGGGCGGGGCGCTGGTCTGGGCCATCAGACGCAGAGCGGAGGCCGCCTCCAGTTCGCCCGCCAGGAGCGCCCAATCGGCGAGGTCTGCGGCGCGTGGCGCGACAGCATCTGCGCCCGACAAGGCCCGCAGCTGCACGGCAAGAGCGCGCGAGAGCGCCGCCCGCTCCGCTGTGCTGCGACCCGCTGCAATCGCGGCGAGCACGGCTTCAGCCCGGCCGAGAGGATCTGCGGCGTCGCGCACGCCAGCCCAGCGCTGCAAAGCTGGCGAGAGCGCCGCCGGCGGCGTCGCGGTGCGCGCGGCATCGAGCGCCGCGTCGGTCAGCTGGGCGTGCAGCGCTCCGGAAAGGACGCCGGCCGTGGCGGCGGGCCCGGCTGCGGCCGCCCGCAGGCTGAGCGGGGCATCCTCGCGCAGGGCAAGGCCGGCGAGCCGCCCGGGGGGCAGATCGGCCGCCCACGCGCCCGGCGGGGCGAGGCCCTGGGCCAGCGACAAGGCGACATCGGCGCCGCTGGCGAGCCGCGCGGGCTGGGCCTGTGCGGCCGAAGCGCCGGTCTTGCGGGCGAGCGCGGCGAAGAACCAGTCGTCGCGAACGCCCTGACCGCGCGCCACTTCGGCGGCGAGGTCTGCGGCGGCTGTCTCGCCATTCAGCGCAAAGCAGAGCGCGCGCGCCTTCAGCGCGGCGGCCTGTTCGCTTTCGGGCTGGGCCTGCACGAGCGCGCAGGCCTGTTGCGCGGCGCCGATGGCGAAACGGGCGTCCACCGCGATGGGGGCAAGGGCGTCGCTTTCCTCCAGCCGGCCCGCGCGTGTCAGCATGTCGGCCACCCGCTGGGGCGGCAGGAGGCGGTGGGCTGCCGCGATCCGCTTCTCGCCAAGGGCGGGATCAGCGCCAGCCGGCGCGGGCGCCCCGACAGACAACAGCCGCTGCAGCAACGCCTGACCGGTCGGAGATTTCACCGCCGGGCGCAGCCGTTCCAGCCCGATTTCCAGCACGCCGGGATCGGCGTTGCGCCACAGATCGGCGCTGAACCGCGCTTCCTCTGCGCTGCTGGCGCCCACGCCCCACAGACCCACCGCCGGCAAAGGCTGGGCCTCCACGCCGCCGCTTTGGGCCGCCGCCGCGCTGGCAGACAGAAAAAGGGCCGCGCCCGAAAGGAACCACCGCTTCATGCCTGCCCTTCAAACCTGTTTCTGGCCCGTTGGCCAGCCCCGCGCGTGCGCCGCAGGGTGACGCGGGGCGAGGCCGGACCTATCCTTTCGCCTGTGACGCCTGCCCCCGCCCGCGAGCGCCTGAAGGCGCGCTTGGCTCTCCTGTGGGAAGAGGCTGCTCCCGTCTGGGCGCCGCCAGCGCTCGTGCTGGGGCTGCTGGCCGCGGCGGGCGCCTGGGGATTGCTGGGCGGGCTTGCGCCGTTCGCGCGGTCGGGCGTGGCGCTTGGCGTTGCTCTGGCGGCCGTCGTGCTGGCGCTGCGTGGCGCGCGGGCGTTCCGCTGGCCGCAGGAGCGCGCGGTTTCGGCCCGGCTTCAGGCGGATTCCGGCCTGTCGGAGGCTGGCGCATTCGAGCTGCTGGCCGATCGGCCCGCCGGAGCAGACCCCGCGGCGCTGGCGCTCTGGAAGGCGGCGCGCGCGCGCGCGGCGGCCCAGGCGGCCGCAGCGAAGGCCGGGCGGCCGAAAGCGGCGCTCGCCCGGCTGGATCCTTTCGGGCTGCGTCTCCTGATCCCTGCCGCGCTGCTGCTTGCGGCCGCGCTGGAGGGACCAAAGGCGTTTGAACGTGCGGGCGGCGCGCTGCAGTTGGATTTCGGCGTGCTGGCCGGCGACCGGCCGTTGCGCATCGAGGTATGGGCGACGCCGCCCGCCTATACCGGCCTGCCGCCGATCCGGCTTTCCGGACGCGAGGGCGAGCGCGTGCGCATCCCGGAGGGCGCCACGCTCTCGGCCCGCGTGGACGGGGCGGCCGGCGCGCCTGTGCTGGTCTTGCCGGGCCAGACGGCGCGGCTTTCGGGCAATGCGAGGGATGGCTGGCGCGCCAGCGCGCCGATCCTGCGCGAGGGCTGGGTGGCGGTGCGGCGGCTGGGCGCGCGCGCACGCTGGCAGGTCAGCCTTGTGGCGGACGCGCCGCCGAGCGTGACGCTGACCGCCCGCACGGCGATCGGTCGCGATGGGCGCATCACCCTGTCCTGGCGGGCAAGCGACGACTATGCCGTAACGGGCGCGGCG
>JBIIUJ010000174.1:0-4810 GCA_044340025.1 Caulobacterales bacterium | reverse complement strand
GGCCGGCCGCCTCCCGGCGGGAGGGTCGTCAGGCTAGCGCTGCGCGGGCTGACGCCGCCGGCCGGTCAGGCGGTCATGAAGCCAAGGTTTGCTGTCGCGAAGTTGCGCAGGTTCGGGAAGATTGCGGCGAGCTGGGTGTCGCCCACGCCAAACCAGCGCCCCAGCGTTGCCGCCATCTGATCCACCGCAGTGGTCGGAATGGTGATGTTGCGGTCGTTGTCGGGGTTTCGGAACGAGCCCTGATCGACGCCCAGGGTCGGGTACTGGCCGAAGATGTCCTGCCCGCGCACGGCGCCGCCCATCACGAACTGATGGCCGCCCCAGGCATGGTCGGTGCCGTCGCCGTTGGTGGTGAAGGTGCGCGAGAAGTCGCTCATCGTGAAGGTGGTCACGTTGTTGCGCATGTTCAGGCCGCCGATGTTGGCGAGCACGCCGTCGAAATAGGCCATGGCATGGGCCACCCGGGAGAGCAAAACCGGGTGGCTGGTGTTTTGCACGTCGTGCGTGTCCCAGCCGCCGATCGAGACGAAAAACACCTGACGGCGCAGGCCCAGCGTCTGGTTGGCCGCGATCGATCGCGCCACGGATTGCAGCTGCTGGGCCAATGCGTTGTTTTCCATTGCACCCGTGACCGGGTTGAGGTGTTGCGTGGGCGCGGGGATGGCGGTTGCCGCCGCACTGGCGAAGGCGGCGTTCAGCGTGTCGGCGACGTCCATGGACCGGCGCACCACGGTGGCCTGATCCTGCCCGAACAGGCTTGTGGAGGCGTCCGCCCGGATGATGTCGCGCAGCCGCTGCGCAGCCACCGCCGATCCGTTCAGCGTCGTCCCCGTGGCGGCGTTGATGCGCACCGCGGGGGAGGCATTCGTGCTCATCTGATACTGGATGGCGGTCTGCCCAGCCAGAAACACCGTGTTGCCAGCCACCGACACGCCGGTAAACACGCTGTTGGGCCCGTTCGACGACAGCATGGTGTCGGCCATCAGGCCGCCCCAGCCGCGCCGCGCGCCTTCCGTGGCGCCGGCCATCCAGGTGGATTGCTGGTCGTTGTGCGACATCAGATTGGCGGGAAGGCGCACGCTGCGGGTCTGATACTGCGCTTTGGTGGTGGGAACGATCAACGGGCCGACGTTGGCGACGGCCGCCAGCCGCCCGGCCTGCCAAAGCGGCACGAGCGGGGCCATCACCGGGTGGATGGCAAAGGTTCGCACAGACGCATTGGTGCCGGCGGGGATCGGGTTGGGCGTGCGCGGGGTGATCGGCAGCACGCCGCCGAAGAATTCCGGCACGCTGCGCGAGGAGACGCGCCCCGTGATCGGCGAGGCGGCCCCAGCCGCGACCGGCGCGGCGCCAACCGGCATCAGCGCGATCGGATCGTTGCCGATGTTGCGCGCAGCCCAATAGCGGCCCCAGCTGTCGGTGTCGGTCGCGAGGAGCATGTTGTGGGCGTCATTGCCGCCGAACATGAAAAGGCACACCAGGGCGCGATAGTCGGGCGCGGACTGGGCGGCGGCCGAACTCATCGTGGTCAATTGCGCCGCGAAAGGGGCGGCTGCGCCGAAAACAGACAGGGCTCCGCCCATTTTCAGCAGGTGGCGGCGCGTGGCGTCATGAGTAGCCATAGGTCGTCTCCTGTCTCAGCGCTGAACGAGGTAATCGGGCGAGGCCATCGAGAGCAGCACGGCCGTGTTCACACGGCTGCGGCGGGCGGCGTCGATCTGGGTCTGCGTTGCGGTTGCGCCGGGAATGGCGATCGAGTTCACCGCCTCCAGGATGCGGGTCCGGGTCACAGCCGGCATCTGACCGTAGAACAGGAGCCGGTTCATCCGCTCCACCAGCGCGGCCCCATCGTCGGCGACCGCCAGTTCGGCGGCGTAGCTTGCGCGCACGTCAGGGACGCCGCCGGTCGAGACGCCGATCCCGTTGGCGATCGCGCCCTGCATCGTGTTGACGTAGCCCGCCACCGACACTTCATCGACGATCTGCATCTCGGGCGCGCGCAAACTGCGCGAGCCGAGCTGCGTCGTCGACGGAGGCACGAACCCGGGTCGCCAGAAGTTGAAGACCGAGGGGCTGGCCAGCGGCGACTGACCCAGCGACTGGTTGTTGGAGGTGCTGGTGATCAGCCAGTTGCCGCTGGCCGAGGTGGCCCCGAACGCCCGCATCCAATTGGTCATGCGGATCACCGGCTCGCGCAGCTTGCCAAAGGCTGGGCTCTCGGCGTTGGCCATGGTGCGGGCTTCAGGATCGGTCAGCACGGCGCGGATCACCGCCCCCATGTCGCCGCGCGCGCCCTGGCCGTTGTTGTTGAACACCCGCGCCACCCGCTCGACATAGGCAGGGCTGGGGTTGGACGTGACAAATTGCTGGATCAGCCGCGTCGCCATGAAGGGGCCGACGTTTGGATGATTGGCGATCGTGTCGAGCGCGGTGCGAAGGTCCTCCCGCATCGTCTCCTGAGTCGCCACCGTGCGCGCCGGGATGGTGACGCCAAGGAAGGTCTTGGACCCCAGCGAATGATATTGCGGATAGAAGATCATCGGCCGCACGAAGGCGTCGGCCTGGCGGCTGCCGCCGAAGAAGGTGCTGTTTGTCGGGGTCGGGTGCCACCAGCTGAGGCCGGTGAACACTTTGGCGAGTTCGGAGATATCGCGCGCCGTATAGGCGGGAATGCGGTTCCCGTTGGCGTCTGTGCGGATCGTGCCGTCGATATTCAGCTCGTAGAGCCCGATCGACATCAGCTGCATCACTTCGCGGGCGTAATTCTCGTCCGGCGTGCGGGTTCCTGCGGCATCCTCACGCTGGTTGGCGAGATAGGTAAGATACCGCCCCATCACCGGTGACAGCGTCACATCCTCCAGCAGCGTGCGATAGGATGAAAACGCGTTGCGGGTCAGCATGTCGTAATAGGCGCCGGATCCGCGCATCGCGTCATTGGAGCCGCTGATCCCGCCGTCGAGCAGGGACACCACGAAAATCTGGGAATAGGCGAAGGCCATGCGCTGGCGCAGTTGACCCCGCTCGGTCGCGGCCTGCTTCCACCAACTGTAGTAGAACTGGTTCGCCCCGATCTGCGCCTGAGGGTTGGTCTGGCGGGCAGCTTCAAGCCGCTCCTCCAGATATTGCTGATGGGTCTGGACAGGCAGCGGGGCTGCGATCTGCTGGGTGATCCAGGCATCGAACGTGGAGTTGCGCAGCGGCTCGATGTCGGCTTCCGTCGGCCCGAAGGTCGCCTGCGTGAGGAAGCGCACAACCTCCTGCGCGCTGATCTGTTGCGGCGGGGGCGGCGTGGGGGCGGCGGATTGCTGCGGCGGGGCGGACGGCCCGGAAGAAGACGAACCGCCGCCGCCGCCGCCGCCACACGCGGCCAGCAGCATGGCGAGGCCCAGCACAGCCCAACGCCCCGATCCGATCATAGTCCCCTCCCCGGCCGCGGGATCCTTAACGCGCTCAGAATAGCGGCTGTTAAACACGGACTGCTAAAGAGTCCGTCGCCGCGATCCGCACGAGTTTGAGCGAAATCATGACGCACGCGCGACCGAACGCGCCGCTGCGGAAAAAGGTCGCATGAAGCGACCTCCGGAAGGACGCCGCGACCAGAAGCGCGGTCGGGCGGCAGACGCGAGCGCGCAGCCTTGGACTACCGCGTCATCACCAGACGGCTGCGAGGCCGGCTGAGGAAGGGCCATCCTGAAAACAACGCCGAACCGGCTCCGCCCGCGTTTTGCGCGAACGGGCGACCTCGGCGGGACGTCCGCACTGCGGATATAGGCGTTACAGATTCTTCACACTTCCGAGACCTTGGAGCGGCTGCGATGCAAAAAAATCAATTTTCTCGTTTATAAACAGCTGCTTACCATTAAGTTGCGCGACATTTTGCCCCACACGATCTGCGCCGTATGGGCAGAGACCCAGTTTTCGAGGGGCTTTGACACACATGACACAAGTGAACAGCCGCATCCGCTTGCGCCTTGCGCTCGCCACAGGCCTTGCAACCGTTCTCGTTGCGGCAGCTGGGCCAGGCTTTGCCCAGTCTTCGCCAACCCAGTCTTAGCCCGGCCAGTCCGCGCCCGGCCAGACGGCGCAGGCCGCTCCGGCCAGGGCTGAAACCGTGGTGGTGCTGGGAACGCGCCGGACCGACCGGTCCGTCACCACGTCGGCTGCGCCGGTGGATGTGATCAGCGCGGCCGATCTGAGCGTGCAGCCTTCCGCAAACGTCATCGAGTCGATCAAGAATATCGTTCCGTCCTTTTTCGTCGGTCAGAACACGATCGCCGATGCCGGCACGTTCGTGCGCGCGCCCAACCTGCGCGGCCTTCCGGGTGATCAGGTGCTCGTCATGCTCAATGGCAAGCGCTTCAACCGTGCTGCGCTTGTCCAGACGTTTGCGGGCGGCGACACGGCCCTGTCGTTCGGCTCGCACGCGCCGGACATCTCCTCGATCCCTTCCATCGCCATCGCGAATTTGCAGATCCTGCGCGATGGGGCGACCTCGCAGTATGGCTCCGACGCGATCGCCGGCGTCATGAATTTCGGCCTGAAGACCAACTCTTCCGGACTGCTCATCACCGGGCGCTATGGCCAGAGCATGCAAAAGGAAGACGGCGCCAGCTCGACCGTCGCCTTCAACTGGGGACTGCCGCTTGGCGACAACGGGTTCTTGAACATCAGCGGCGAATACAATGACGAGGAAGGCACGAGCCGCGGCGCCCGCCGACCGGCCGCCATCCTGTTCGAACAGCAAAACCCCAGCTTGGCGAACCGCCTGCCTGGCCGGGCGCAAGGGCTTCCGGACCAGATCTGGGGTTCT
>JBIIUJ010000172.1:0-4878 GCA_044340025.1 Caulobacterales bacterium | reverse complement strand
CCATATCCGCCAGCCTCCTTCGACAGCAGACAGCTTGAATCACCTCATGGCCGATTTGGGAATCCCCGCCGATTCACAAAGGCGGCAAACCGCTCTAACAGAACGCTAAGCTTTGGGCATCTGCGGTGTCAAGCTGCTGTCCGTTTGATGAGAGGGGGCCATCTATTCTCGCAAGAAGGCCTCGGTTTTGTCTGAATGCTGCTTTACCCACGCACTTCAGAAACGAAGATTTCTCCCGCACCGTCGCTCGATTGCATTCATTCCAGAGAGGCGGCCGAAAGCGCCGGGATTGGCTTTGCTCTATCCCTCGCAAACGTTCAAATGCGGCATCGCCGCCTTTGCGGTGAGGCACGCGCAGGCGTGATGCGGCTGCCGGATTTCGCCGGGAAGTGGCGGCCTGCGGCTTTGCGGCCTGCCCCGTCCCGGCGGGCCGCACTGGCTAGACCGGCTCCCAAGTAAACACGCCGGCGGTTGCTTCCAGGCCGTGGAAGGCGCCGGCCATGGCCGGGAGGCCGTGCTCCAGAATGGTCTCCACGCTCCAGCCCTCCGGCCGCGAGACGGAGCGCACCGGGCGCGGCTGATCGAACAGCACGATCTCCTCGCCCCGCACGCCGAAAATCTGGCCCGTCACATGCGCGGCGGCGGGCGCGCAGAGCGCCACGGCGAAGCGGCCCACCTGATCGGCGCGCATGCGCTTGCGGATCCGCTCCACCCGGGCAGCGCTCGCCTCGTCCTTCACCGGGATGGTGGCGATCATGCGCGTCCAGGCGAAGGGCGCGATCACGTTGGAGCGGACGCGCTTGGCCGCCCCCTCCATGGCGAGGATGCGCGAAAGGCCAGCCACGCCCATCTTGGCGGCGGCGTAATTCGCCTGGCCGATGTTGCCGATCAGGCCGGAGGTGGAGGTGAAGAGCACGAAGCTGCCCTCCTCCTGGCCGCGGAAATGCTCCACGCTGGCGCGCGCCACGTTGAACGCGCCTTTCAGATGCACCTCGATCACGCTGTCCCAGTCGGCGTCGGTCATCTTGTGGAACATGCCGTCGCGCAGGATGCCGGCGGGATTGATCACCGCATGCAGGCCGCCAAGCTCGGCTTTCGCCTGCTCCACCATGGCGCGCACGGCCTCATAATCTGTCACGCTGTCGGAATTGGCGATGGCTGCGCCGCCGGCGGCGGCGATCTCGTCGGCCACGGCCTGCGCCGGCCCGGCCGAGCCTGCATCCCCGCCCGCGACCGAGCCGCCGAGATCATTGACCAGCACCTTCGCGCCGGCGGCTGCCGCCTGCAGCGCGCATTCGCGCCCGATGCCGTTGCCGCCCCCAGTGACCAGCACCACTTTGCCATCCAGCACGCCCATCGCCGCCTCCCTGATTGTTTGCCTGTCCTTCGCCGAACGGCGGGGCGAGCGCAATGCGGATCGCAGCGTCCGGCAGCCCCCTCCCCGGCGAAAGCCGGGACCAAGGTCATCAAGCGCTGGGCTTGCAAAGCTGGATCCCGGCCTGCGCCGGGATGGGGGGATAAGCCTGGACGCGCAGGACGCCGGCGTGCGCCCTAGCCCGCCATGCGCAGCCGCTCGGGGCGGATCGCGGGGCCGTCTGTATAGACATGCTCGCTGATTGGCCTCGGAGCGCCAAACAGGTGGCCCTGACCATAGCCAAGATCGAGCTCCAAAAGCTCGATCACCGTCTTTTCATCCTCGATGCGGTCGGCGATCAGATCGATGCCATAGCGGGTGAAGAGCGCGGTGACGTCGCGGGCTTCGATATCGCGCGTCAGGCCGGTCTGGGGCCGGGCGCCGCGCTCGAGCAGCTCACGATGCAGGACAGAGCCCGCCGCCTTCACATAGCGCACCCCGATGCGCTCCATGGCGCGCAGGTCGAGATCCATGCTCTCCACCCGGTCGATCGAGAAGCGGAAGCCCAGATCGAACAGCCGGCCGATGTTGCGCGCCACCGTCGGGCTCATGGTCTGAAACGCGCGGTGCGACATCTCGAAGATCACCGCGCCGGCGAGATCGCGATTTTCGCGCATATAGCCAAGAAAGCTCGGAAAAAAGGTCTCGTCGCCCAGGCTGGAGGCCGAGATGTTGCAAAAGACGCCCACGCGCCGATCCTGCTTCAGGAGTTTGCGCACGATCTGCACGCACCGGAACAGGAGCAGATTGTCGATCTCGGCGACCAATCCGTTCGGCTCGGCCACCCTCAGGAACTCGCCCGGCAGGATCACGCGGCCGGCGGCGTCGCGGATGCGGGTGTAGCCCTCATAGAAGGCGACGCGGCGCTGCGGCAGCGTGACGATCGGCTGGAGGTGGAGATCGATCCGGTTTTCATCGAGCGCGGCGCGCACCGCACCCAGAAGCGCGCCCTGCGAGCGGGGCGCATTCAGACCGGCCGGATCGGCGCGGACGGCGGCGAGCTTGGCCTGGAAGCCTTTGGCCATCTGGGCGAGGCCGGCCTGAAGCGCTTTCATCTCGGCCACGACAGCCTCGTTGCGCCGCACGGTCTCTTCCTCCACCACGCGGGCGAGATCGGCGAGGGCGGCCTCGTTTTCCTCGCGGGCGGCCTCGAGCTGGGCGACGCGATACTCCAGCGCGATGGCCTTGGGGTCGGGCGTTTCCTTCCGCCGGCGCAGCGCGATGGCGGCGTGCGCCTGAGCGGCCGCCAGCCAGACCGTGGCTCCGATCAGCCCCGCGGTGGCGAGGTCCAGCCGCCACGGCCCGAACGCGCACAAGCCCGCGCTCAGCGCTGCGACCGCGCCATAGGTCAGAAAGACAACCAGATGAACAATCCAAGCCGGCACGAATCGCTCCCGCATTCAGGGGCTACTTAGCGCAATGGTTTGGTCAGAAAGGTTGACTGGACGTTAAGGATTGGCGCGCGGGCCAAACCCGCCTGCCCTGCGCCCTTGGAGGGGCGAGCCATGACAAAAGGCCCCTCGGCGTGCTGCGCCAAGGGGCCTTGAGCCAACCGCAGCGCGCCCCGACGGGACGCGCCGCAGCCTTTTGGGGCCTCAGCCTATTGCATCGTTCCAGTCGCCTGGCCGGCGGCCGGTGCGGGGGCCTCGGCCGGGGCCGCCGCCGCAGTCGCGTCGGCAGGAGCTGCCGGGGCGGCGGCCTGGGCGACGAGGTTGGTGCGACGCAACAGCTCTGGATAGTCCTTGGCCATCTGCGCGCCATTGAGCGGCTTGTTCGCGCCGATGTGGCAGGTCGTGCAATTCACCTTGAAGGGATCACCCATCGGCCCAAGCCGGTTTGCCGGAAACACTGGCTGCAGCGGCGTGATGTAAGCGTGGTTGATCTGCCCCACCATGCCGAGACCGTAATAGGCGGTCACACGCTGCGGCGTCGAGCTCGTCCAGGACTGGAAGTTGCCCGTGTTGTGGCAGAAGGTGCAGTTCACGCCCAGCGACTGGGAGAGATGCATCATCAGCGCATAGCTTCTTTCCGCATCCTCGATCCGGTCCTCATTCGCCCCCGGCGCCGATTGCGGGCTGTTAACCCGGATCTTGGCCGACGTCTGGAGGTAGGAGGCCGCATCGCCCGGCGCGTTCAGATACTTGCTGAACGGATCGGCCGTCATGCTGGTGTAACCGTTGCCGGCGAACCCGACCACCGATTCACCACGCTTGCTGCCGATCGGCAGGTTGGCGCGCGGATCTGGCGGCTGCTCGCTCCAGTAATTGGCTGGAATGAACTGGCCGCGGTGGCAGGTGTAGCAGGTGACGCCAGTGGCAGCGACGTGGCTCTTGTAATCCACGTTGATGGTCTGGGTCATCTGGAACATCTTGCGCGCGACGACCTTGGTATAGATTTCGTCGGACGCCATGTTCGCGGGATTGTGGCAGTAATTGCAGCCGCCGGCGCTGTCGGGCTGGTTGCGATAGCTTTCCGGCACGACCCACTCGGTCATGGCGAGCATGAGCCGATTGAAGTCGTCCGTCGAGATATCGCGCAAAACCACGACATTCTCATAGAAGTCGCCGGCCCTCGGGGCGGAGCCGTCATCCTCGGCCCGGTCATAGGGCGGGGCTGGCGGGATGTTGGCGGCGGCGAGTTTTTCAACCGTTTCCGGGTTGTCGAACTGCACCATGCCCGTGCCCTTGTGCCCGGTCTGGGTGGAGGTGATGGGCGGGAGCTCCCCGCAGCCGGCCAGGAGGCCGCCTGCGAGAAAGGCTGCTGCCAGAGTGGTGGAGGTGAGCGCTTTCATCATTGCCCCCCTGCCGGCAGGGACGCCGCCGGATTGGGATCGACGACGCCGGTCGGCGGATAGGACGGCGCGAAGTGATGCTCGACCGCCCATTGATGCCAATTGTCGACCACCGTGCCGGTGAGCAGGATGCCGATGCCGCCGGTCAGCGTGGTCAGCACCGCAAACCACCAGGCCCAGCGGTGAATGCTTTCCATGGTGGCGTTGAAGCCCATGGTCCAGCGCCAGAACAGGCCTGCCCGCTCTGAGGCCGTGCCGCGGTCGGTGATCTGCTCGATCTCGCGATCGCCGCCGTAGCGGGTCACCGCCAGGATCGTCGCCCCGTGCATCGCAAAGAGCAGGACCGATCCATACAGGAACACGATCGAGAGGGCGTGGAACGGGTTATAGAACAGGTTGCCGTAGCGGATGGAGAAGGCTGCGGTCCAATCGAGGTGCGGGAACACCCCATAAGGCACCGCCTCCGACCACGATCCCATCAGCACGGGCCGGATCAGCCCAAGCACAAGCACCAGCCAGATCGCGGAGGCGAACGCCCAGGCCACATGCGTGCCCAGGCCCAACGCGCGCGCCCGGGTATAGGTGCGGATCCACCACAGGACCAGGGAAAGCAGGAAGAAGAAGCTCGCCATGATCCACCAGCCGCCTTCGTTCAGCGGAACGAAGAGCGAGA
>JBIIUJ010000171.1:0-4879 GCA_044340025.1 Caulobacterales bacterium | reverse complement strand
CGTGGTCGAGACGTTTGATGCGCTGCCCGAGGCGAAAGCCTGGCGGCGGTTCCTGCGCACGCAACAGGAAATGCTCTGGCGGCGCACGCGGGAAAGCTTCGTGCGCCAGGCCGAGGCGCATCTGGCCGAGCTTGACCGCACCGATGCAATGGGGCCCGGCCGGCTTGAGCTTCCCGAGGGATTTGAGCCGCCAACCTATGCCCGGCGCGAGATCCACCTCCAGCCCGGCGGCTACACCGATGATCCCATCGGCGGGATCGTCCATCACTACGGCACCAAGATCTTCTATCAGGGGATGAACGACGCCGATCAGCACCATGGGGAGTTCGCAGCGCTGGCCGTTGCGCCAGCCGACGGCAAGGTTGCGCGCGTGCTGGACATCGGCTGTTCGCTTGGCCAGGCCACCCTGCCGCTCAAGGCCCGGTTCCCGGATGCGGAGGTCTGGGGCCTGGATGTCTCGCGCCCCATGGTGCGCTACGCGCACCACCGCGCGGTGACGCAGGGGGTCGCGGTCAATTTCCGTCAGGGCCTCGCCGAAGCGACCGGTTTTCCGGACAGCCATTTCGATATGGTCTTGAGCTACATCATCTTCCACGAATTGCCGATCGCCGTGATCCCCAAGGTGCTGGCCGAGATCTTCCGGGTCCTGCGGCCGGGGGGCGTCTTGTCGATCCACGAATTCCCGAACGCGCCAGACGGCATGCCCGCGGCTCAGCGCTATATGGTGGCGGTCGACAGCGCCGATAATTGCGAGCCTTATTCGCCCGATTTCGTGCGCAGCGACTTCCGGGGCATGGTGCGCGCAGCCGGCTTCATGCTGGAAGAGGGTCCGCGTTCTTCCAACGGATTCCTGCAAAGCATCATCGCCACCAAGCCGTGAGCTTGGTCGAGACCGCGCTCGGTCCCCTCTTCATCCAGCAGCGCGGGAAGGGACGACCGCTCCTGCTGCTGGCGGGGCTGGGTGGGCGCGGCGCGTTCTGGGCGTCTGTTGCAGCGCTTCTCGGCGAAGAAGGGCGGCTCGTGATCCCGGATCATCCCGGCTGCGGGGCAAGCCCGCCCGACGGGACCGCGCCCAGCGCAGCGGGCCTCGCCGCGCGCATGGTGGCCGCGCTCGACGCGCTGGGGCTGGAACGCGTTGATCTGATCGGCCATTCTCTCGGCGGGGCGATCGCGCAGGAAATGGCGCTCGCCGCGCCGGAGCGGATCGGCCGGCTGGTGCTGTCGGCGACATGGGCAGGGCCGAACCCGTGGTTTTCACGTCTTTTCGCCTTGCGCCAGAGCATCCTCGATCAGCTGGGGCCGGAGGCGTATCTGCGCCACGGCGAGACGCTGGGCAATCCGGGCTGGTGGCAAGTGGAGAACGACGCCGAACTGCACGTCACGCTCTCGAGCCGGCTCGCCGCCTTCCCGGGCGTGGCGCTGGAGCGGGCGCGGATCGCCGCCGTCCTGGCCCATGACGCGCGCGGCCGCCTCGGCGCGATCAGCGCGCCAACGCTCGTGATCTGCGCGCAGGACGACCAGATCACGCCCCTGCCCTTTTCCAGGGAGATCCACCGCGCCATTCCCGGGGCCGCGCTGGCGCTTCTGCCCACCGGCGGCCATTTCGCCCCCGCCTGCACGCCCGGCCCCTATGCGGCCAGCGTGCGCGCCTTCCTCGACGGAGAGAGCCCATGAATGCCCCGCCCTGGTCTGCGCAGACAGAGCTCGCCGCCGGTGCCAGCCATGTGGTGATCCCCGCCGGGGAGGGATGGTCCTTCTGGCAACCGCAGCCGGCGCAGGGCTATGTCACGGTCCAGCTTACCCCGGCGAACATGCCCTACGACTATTTTTCGGCCGGGGTTCAGATGCTGCCGCCCGGTTGCAGCGTGCGCGAGCATGGCCATCAGCGCAATCACGAGCTCGTCCATGTCACGGCCGGGACGGGAATTTGCACCATCGATGGAACGACCTACGAGCTGAAGCCCGGCGCCACAGTGCTGTTCGGGCGCAACGCCCGCCACACCATCCTGAACACCGGCGAGGAGCCGATGCTGTTCTTCTGGGTGTTCATGCCGCCCGGGCTGGAAAACTGGTTCCACGCCATTGGCCAGCCCCGCACGCCCGGGGAGCCGCAGCCGCCGCCCTTCCCGCGCCCGCCTGGGGTGGAGGACGCGATGGCGGCGCAGCATTTCCTGCCCCCGAAGCCGGAGCCTTCACAGCCATGATCGTGCTCACCGCCTCCGACGTGCGCCGGCTCTTGCCAATGGCCGAGTGCATCCCCCTCATGGCCGAGGCGATGAAGGCGGTCTCGGCCGGGCGGACCGTGCTGCCCGAGCGGACCTTCACGCCCATCCCCGGCCGGCAGGGCAAGCTCGGCCTAATGCCTGGCTATGCCGAGGGCGCGCCCGATCAGGGCGGAGACGCGTTTGGCGTGAAGATCGTCTCGAAGTATGTCCGCCCGCCCGGTGATCCTGCAGGCACTCATGTCGGCATGGTCGCGCTGTTTGAGGCCGATCAGGGGCTGCCGCGCGCGCTGATCGAAGGCGGGAGCCTGACCGCCATCCGCACCGCCGCGACGACGGCGATGGCCTGCGACGTGCTCGCCGGCAAGGATGCCCGCCGCGCCCTGATCCTGGGCGCGGGCGAGGAAGCGCAGTGGCATATCGAGGCCCTGCGCCTCATCCGCCCGTTCGACGAGATCGCCGTCTGGGCGCGCCGGCCCGAGCAGGCTGAAGGCCTGATCGCGCAGATGGGCGGGGCGGACCTTGCGCTCGCGGGCGATCTTGAAGCCGCCGTCGCCGCCGCGGACGTGATCTGCACCGTCACCTCCGCGCCCGAGCCGATCCTGTTGGGCGCCTGGCTGCGCCCCGGCCAGCATGTGGCGCTCGTCGGCTCGGCCATCCCCACCACCGCGGAGGCGGATGCCGAGGTGGTCGCGCGGGCGCGCTTCTTTGTCGATCATATTCCCGCCGCCCAGCGCGCGGCGGGCGAGCTGAAACGCGCGATTGAAGCGGGTGCGGTAGGCCCGGACCATATCGCCGGAGAGATTGGCGCGGTGCTTCTGGGCGCAGTCGAAGGCCGGCGCAGCGCGGGCGAGATCACGCTCTACAAATCACTCGGCGTGCTGGCGCAGGATCTGTTCGCCGCCCGCCACGTGCTGGCCGCCGCGCTGGCGCAAGGCGTGGGCGCAAGCATCGATCTTGCTTCATGAGCGCGTGCCTCCTCTCTTTGGTGCGCATCCTCGATCCCGAGCGTTTTCAATCCTATGGCGCTCGCCTCGCTGGTTCCACCGAGCGCGCGGGCGGGCGCTATCTGGCGCGCGGCTGGGTGCGCGAGGTCTGGGAAGGCGCGCGTGCGCCGGGCGAGCGGGCGGTGCTTGTCGCTTACCCCGATGAGGCCGGGCCGCGCGCCTACGCCGCAGACCCGGCAGTGGTCGCGGCCCAGCCGTTCAAGGCCGGCGCGGCCGAGGTGATGCAGGCGACGATCGCGCCGCTGGCCGTGCCCCCGCCGCCCGAGGAAACGCCTGGGCCCTGGTTGATCGCCCTTGTCCGCAACGTGGAAGACCCCGATGGCTACGCCCGCTACGCCGCTGCGTCGCGTGCAGCAGTGGCCCGCGCGGGCGGAACCTATCTCGCCCTAGGTCCGGTGGGGGAACGGATCGACGGCGGCCCCGCGCGGGAAGCGCCGCACCGCATCGTCGTCAGCGCCTGGCCGGATGAAGCCGCCGCTCGCGCGTTCTGGGCCGATCCAGCCTATCAGGCCGCTCGCGCCGGGCGGCTGGGGCTCGCCGAGGTGACGATGATGCTGGCTGGATCTTAGCCCGCCGCCCAATCCTCGATCACCATGTCGCTCGCGCGCTCGGCCACCGCCATCACGTCGGCGTTGATGTTGCCGCTCATGTGGTGAGGGAAGACCGACGCATCGACGACCCGCAGACCCGAAACGCCGCGCACGCGCAGGCGCGCGTCCACGGCGTCCTCTGCGTTCGGACCCATCCGGGCTGTGCCGATGGGGTGATAGCCGAGGAAGGTGGTCGCGCGCAGATAGGCGTCCCAGTCGGCCTCGGTCTGCACCTCCGGACCTGGCTCGCGTTCGCGGATGACGCTGGCGGCATAGGCTGGCGAGCGGAAGATGGTGCGCAGATAGCGCGCACCCGCGATCAGGCGCCGGCAGTCTTCAGGGTGATCCAGAAGCGCGTGCTCGATGATGGGCGCATCCTCGGCCCTGGCCGAGCGCAGCCGCACCCTGCCGGAATTGCGCGGATAGGACAGGCTCGCAACGCCGGTCACGGCGGGCTTGAGATAGGGCTGGATGCCTTCGGGCGTCAGCTCGAACGCAAACGGGCCGAGCATGATCTGGATGTCGGGCTCGGGCTCGTCCGGGCTCGACTTCATGAAGGCGACCGCATGCGGATAGGGGCTCGTCGCCGGTCCGGTGCGAAACATGAGCCAGCGCAGCGCGTGGAGGAGGCGGTTAGGCCCGTTCACCTCCGCATTGTAGGTCGAGATATTCACGTCCACGCTGACGGTGGCGTTGGGGTGGTCTTGCAGGTGCAGGCCGACGTTGGGGCTGTCGTGGATCACCTCCAGCCCCTGGGCGCGAAGCTCGTCCGCGGGGCCAATACCGGAAAGCATCAGGAGCTTGGGCGTCTGAAGCGCACCAGCAGCGACGATCACCTCGCGGGCGCGCACTTCCTGAACAGCGCCGCCAAAGCGCACCCGCACGCCGACGCAGCGCCCCTTCTCGATCAGGAGACGGTCCACCAGCGCGCCGATGCGCACCGACACGTTCCAGCGGTCACGCGTGGCCGGCAGATAGGCCCGCGCCGCGCTGAAGCGCCGGCCGCAGAGCTGGGTGACCTGCGGATGGCCGACGCCCTCCTGGCTCGCCCCGTTATAGT
>JBIIUJ010000170.1:0-4888 GCA_044340025.1 Caulobacterales bacterium | reverse complement strand
CTTGCCGGAGCTGGGCACAACCGTGTTGTAGGCGCGGCCGAGACGCGTGATGTTATCAAGCAGGATCACCACGTCTCGTGAGTGCTCCACCAGGCGTTTGGCCTTCTCGATCACCATCTCCGCGACCTGCACATGCCGTGTCGCCGGCTCATCGAAGGTGGACGAGACAACTTCCCCCTTCACCGACCGTTTCATGTCCGTCACTTCTTCAGGCCGTTCGTCGATCAGAAGAACGATCAGATAGATGTCAGGGTGATTGATCGCGATCGCCTTGGCGATGTTCTGAAGAAGGATGGTCTTGCCAACCCGCGGCGGGGCCACGATCAGGCAGCGCTGCCCTTTCCCGATCGGGGCCACCATATCGATGACGCGGCCGGAGCGATCTTTCAGCGTGGGATCTTCAATCTCCATCTTCAGCCGCTCGTCGGGATAAAGCGGCGTCAGATTGTCGAAGTGCACCTTGTGGCGCGCGGCCTCGGGGTCTTCGAAATTGATCGTGTTGAGCTTGGTCAGCGCGAAATAGCGCTCGCCGTCCTTGGGGGCGCGGATCGGGCCTTCGCACGTATCGCCCGTACGCAGCGCGAAACGACGAATCTGCTGGGTCGAGACATAAATGTCATCCGGGCCCGGGAGGTAATTGCTCTCTGGGCTACGCAAGAAACCGAAGCCGTCGGGGAGAACCTCCAGAACGCCGACGCCAAGGATTTCCACCTCCCGGCTGGCAAGCGCCTTCAGGATCGCAAACAGCATATCCTGCGTGCGCATCGTCGAGGCGCCCTCGATCTCCAACGCTTCCGCAAATGATAGCAGCTCGGTTGGAGACTTCCGCTTCAGGTCTTTAAGGGTCACCTGACGGAGGTCTTGGAGAATCTCTTCGCTCATTGAACGTCACCTGGGCGTGGTTTGGTCCCGGCGCCGGGCCGCGCGCGCGTCGGGGCGACGCCATAGGAAACGCAACGGCTGGAACAGACGGAGCGCCAACCGGAAAGACGACGCGGGCTGTTGGGAAACCTCGCGGCTTTCACCATGCGGCCGGCATAGCGTCAAGTCTCAGAACGAAGGCTCAAGCACCGCCATGCTTACTGCCACGATAGCGAGGACGAACGGCGCCTCGTTGACCCAGCGATAGAAGACATGGGTGAACGGTCTCTCGCCCCGCTCAAAACGCTTGCGCCACGCGGCATAGACCATGTGCAGCCCGGTCACACCGACCACTGCGACGAACTTCACCAGCATCCACGGCGTCGCCAGGAACTCCCAGCCGCCGCGCGATACGATCAAGCCGAGACCCAAGAGCCATACCACCACAAGAGACGGGTTCATGATCCCCCGCAGGAGGCGTCGCTCCATCACCGTGAGCGTTTGATCCGCTTCCCCGCCAACCGGGGCCATGGAGTGATACACAAACAAGCGCGGCAGATAGAGCAGACCAGCCATCCAGGCGATCACCGCCAGGAGATGAACCGCTCTAAGAGACTGATAGTGTTCCGCAAACCAGCTCATGCCGCCATCTTCTGCGCCCGATGGGGACACACGACACAGGCCGCACACGGTCCCGCTGCTCGCGCGCTCACCACCTCCGCATCCCCGAACGCCGCCTGCTCGATCAGCTCGGCGAGCGCTTGGATATACCCAGGCCGCACGCCGAGCGCGGGGGCGCGAAGATAGAACGGAACGCCCAACTCCTCTGCGCGCTCACGATATTCGTCATCGAGCTCGACCAGCGTCTCGATATGCTCGGAGACAAAGGCGATCGGCGACACGATCACGCCAGTCTGATCCTGCGCGGCGGACTCCAGCGCGTCCTCTGTGGATGGGCCGATCCACTTCAGGGGCCCAACGCGCGACTGATAGCAAACTTGCGCCTCAAGACCCTCCGGGAGGAGCGCAGACACAGCCGCGACAGTCTCCTCCACCTGGGCCTGGTAGGGGTCGCCTTCGTCAATCACGCGTTGGGGAAGGCCATGGGCGGAGAACAGGACGCGGGCCGGCAAGGGCCGACCTGCCGCTTCCCAGGTCTCGCGCACAGCATCGGCATGGGCCTGCACGAACCCGCTCGCCGAGGGGTAACAACAGACCAATCGGGCAGGCCCGCCTCCCGCAGCCCGCCAGGCCGCCAGGGACGATCCGGTGGTTGTGGTGGAAAACTGCGGATACAATGGGGCCAGCACCACCTCGTCCGCTCCCCATGCCTGCACGGCGGCGACGGCGTCCGGCGTCATCGGGCGCCAGTAGCGCATGGCAAGAAACGCCTTCACCTCAACGTCTTGGCCAGACCAGCGCCTTTGAAGCTCACTGACGAGCGCCTCAGCCTGCTTTTCGGTCTCGGGAACGAGCGGCGACCGACCACCCATCAACTGATAATTCGGGGCCACTTTCGGGGCGCGCAACCGTGAAATCAGATGGGCGAGGCCAAGCCGGATCAAACCGGGCGCCCGGATGATGGCCGGGTCGTTGAACAGATTGAACAGAAAGGGCTGGATCGCAGCGATCGAATCCGGACCGCCGAGATTGAACAGCACCACGGCGATCTTGCGCATCAGGCTCCCCGGACCCTCCGAACCAGCGCCGCCACATGCTCCGGCGACGCCTCGGGGGTGATTCCATGGCCCAAGTTAAAGACATGCGGCCGCTCGGCCAGTGCCGCGATGATCCGATCTGCCTCGCGGGCAAGAACCTCCCCGCCGACAATCATGGCCATCGGGTCGAGATTACCCTGAACCGGGACGCCGACGGGGAGCGCGGCGTCCGTAGCGGCAAGATCGGCCCCTGTGTCGAGCGCTACCGCGGTCACGCGCGTCTCGCGCTGATACCGGGCGAGCGCGCTTGCTGCGCCGCGGGGGAAACCGATGATGGGCACGCCGGGAGCGGCGGCTCGCACGCGATCCACAATCGATCGGGTCGGCTGGATCACCGCCTGATCAAAGAAGCTCGACGGCAATTGATCCGACCAGGAATCAAACAGTTGCACTGCTTGGGCGCCTGCCTCGATCTGCGCGATCAGATAGGCGCTCGTGGCCTCGACCAGCACAGCCAGCAATGCCTCGAACATCTCAGGATGGCGATAAGCCCACAGCCGGACATCCGCCTTGTCGGTGCCGCCGCGCCCTGCGATCATATAGGTCGCCACCGTCCAGGGGGCCCCGGCAAAGCCGATAAGCGCCGTCTCGCCCTCTACCAGCCCGGAACGAACGCGCTGCACCGTCTCCATTACCGGAGAAAGCCGCTCCACCACGCCTACAGGGTCAAGGGCTGCGACCGCCGCGGCATTCTCGATCGGTTCCAGACGCGGCCCTTCGCCCTCCAGAAACTCGACCTTCCTGCCGAGAGCATCGGGTATGACCAGTATGTCCGAAAACAGGATCGCTGCGTCGAAGCCGAACCGCCGAATGGGCTGAAGCGTTACTTCCGCTGCCTTTTCAGGCGTATAGCAGAAGTCCAGAAAGGAGCGCGTGGTCGCACGGACCGCCCGGTATTCCGGCAGGTAGCGACCGGCCTGTCGCATCAGCCAGATCGGAGGCCTGACGCTCTTCTCACCGGCCAAGGTTCTCAGAAACAGGTTTTGCACGTCGCCCGTCATGGCATCTTTCAGGAAGGAAGAAAAAAGCTGTGATGATAAGCGTGCCCGATCGTGGATCGCGCCGCTCGGCTGGCCCCTTTCAGCCCGCTTTTCCCGGTTTTGTCCACAGAGAGCGCTGGACCCTCTCCTCTCCGAACCGGTTTAAGATCAAAGGGCAAGGCAGACCGTGCGACATTTCGACCGGTCTTCCCCAGCCAGCACAGCCCCGCAACCCGGCCTGTGGATCAATCGGGGATTGTGGCCGCGCGGTTTGCCCCTCCGCGTCGTTCCCTTCTGGTCAGGCTGCGCCAACCCCGCTAGACGGCCCCGGATACGCCCGACTTCTCCACAAAGGCTCCATGCGCGCCAACGTCTTCTGCAATGTGCATCTCGTCTCCGATTCCACCGGGGAGACGTTGAACGCCATCATGCGCGCGACGATGCCCTTGTTCGAGAATGTCACCCCGATCGAGAATTCCTACTACCTCGTGCGGTCACGGCGTCAGCTGGAGCGGGTTCTGGCCGAAATCGTCGAGACGCCAGGGATCATCCTGTTTACGATCGCGAATGAGGAATTGCGCGGACTTCTCGAAGAACGCTGCGCCCAGATCGGCATGCCGGCGGTTGCGGTGCTTGATCCCATTCTCGCACAGGTCAGCCGTTATCTTGGCGTCGAACAGACCCAGCGCGTCGGCGCCAGCCGCGAGCTGGACGCGAGCTATTTCAAGCGGATCGACGCCCTGAACTTCGCCATGGCGCACGACGATGGCCAGGGCATCCCGCATTTTGAAGAAGCCGATGTCGTGCTGATCGGCGTCAGCCGGACCTCCAAGACGCCAACCAGCATCTATCTCGCCAATCGCGGCGTGCGCACGGCGAACTATCCGCTCGTTCCGCATGTGCCTGTTCCGCCAAGCCTTTTGACCCTGAAGCGCCCTCTCGTCGTCGGCCTCAAGGTCTCGCCGGATCGGCTCGTCGCCATCCGGCGCAATCGTCTGCTCAGTCTGAACGAGGATCGCGATACCGACTATATCGACGAGGAACAGGTGCGCGCCGAGGTCACCCACGCCAACCGCTTGTTCGAAAAGACAGGCTGGCCGGTGATCGACGTCACCCGGCGCTCCATCGAGGAGACGGCCGCCGCCGTGCTCAATCTGTTGCAGGAGCGCAAGCGCGATGACTGAGCCGATTGTGCTGGCCTCCATGAGCGGGGCGAGGCGCGCGCTTCTGGCGGGCGCCGGCGTGCCGCACCGCGCGGTCAGCCCAGGCGTCGACGAGGAAGCCGCGAAGGCCGCCTTCCGGGGCGAAGGGGCGAGCCCTCGGGAGCAG
>JBIIUJ010000169.1:0-4918 GCA_044340025.1 Caulobacterales bacterium | reverse complement strand
GCTGAATGCCTTTGTGACGCTTGATGAAGAGCGGGTCAGAGCATCCGCACGCGCTTTGGATGCGATCGAACCGGCGCAACTTCAGGCCAAACCACTTTATGGAATGGTGTTGGCGATCAAAGACAACATTGATGTGTCTGGATACCCAACGACTGCATGTACTCCGGCGCTGCGCAATTACCGCCCTGAAGCGAGTGCGCAGTCCGTGTTGCGGCTCGATGCTGCTGGCGCGATCATGTTCGGCAAGGCGGGCATGCACGAGCTGGCGTTTGGATCATCGTGCGCCAATCCGGCATATGGGAACATCCGCAACCCTTACGGTGCTGATCTCAACCCTGGAGGGAGTTCTGGCGGCACTGCGGTTGCAATCGCCGCGGGCATTGTCGACGCCGGGCTTGGCACGGATACGGCCGGTTCGACCAGAATGCCTGCGAGCCTGTGCGGGATCGTTGGGTTCCGTCCAAGCATGGGTCGCTATCCAGACGACGGCGTGGTGCCGCTGGCGCACAGCCGCGACACGATCGGTCCAATGGCCCGTGACGTCGGCACGATCATCAAGCTCGATCAGGTGCTGGCCAAGGCAGGCTCGACTAGTTCCGCGCCTGTGGATCTCCGCCGCCTGCGGCTCGGCATGGTGGAACCCTTCTGGCGTGACCTCGACCCGCGAACCGAAAGCGCCTGTCGGGCCGCACTCGAAAAGCTGCGCGCCAATGGGGCAACCATTGTTCCCGTTCCGGCGCCGTATCTGGAAACCGTCAACGCTGCCTCAAGCACGACCATCTTGCTCTGTGAGGCGGTGGCCGACTTTGCAGCGTGGCTTGCGATCCATCGGCCGGGACTGAAGCTCGATCACCTGGTCGACCAGATCGCAAACCCGCATGTCGAGGCGCTTTATCGGGCGGGGATCGATGCCCGATCCCTGCTCGGTCTGTTGTATCCCGTGGCCTCGCAGGTCCATCGACCTGTGCTGCGGCGCATGTTTGGTGAAATATTTGAACAAAACCAGCTCGATGCGCTGATATTTCCAACGACGCCATTGCCAGCGTCGCCCGTCCGTGAAGACGGCATAGTGACACATCTGGGACGCGATCTACCCGAAGGCATCCTCTATCCCCGCAATCTCGACGCCGGCGCAGTCGCCGGGCTGCCGGGCATATCTCTGCCCGTCGCGGAACCAGATGCGCTGCCAGTTGGCCTTGAAATCCAGGCGCTCCCCAGCGCCGACGCCCGCCTGCTGGAAATCGCACGCGCGGTGGAAGGGGTCGTCTCGACGGGCCGCCAAGCGCGCGGTTGAAGCTGCATTCATCGGCCGCCTGCGCCGCCTGCCTAGATGCGCAGCGTCAGCCCGCCATCCACGGCGAGGCCCTGGCCGGTAATGAAGGCGGCGTCGTCGCTGGCCAGAAACACGGCGGCCCTGGCGAGATCGTCCGGTGCGCCCAGCCGGCGCAGCACGCTTTTCTTCGCCCAGACATCGGCGAGCTCCGGGCGGGCGTCCCAGAGCGGAGCGGTCATGCCGGTGCGGATGGCGCCCGGCATAAGATAGTTCGCCGTCACGCCCCATTTGCCCAGTTCAAGCGCCAGCGTGCGCGTGAGCCCGGCCACCCCCGCCTTGGAGGCGCAATAGGCGCTCAGGCCAAAGTCCGTGCCTTCCGCCATCACCGAAGAGGTGTTGATGATCCGGCCGGCAGGGCTCTGGATCAGGTGCGGGATAGCGGCCCGGCATAGCCTGAACACGGCGCGCAGGTTCACGCCGATCACGCGGTCCCATTCCGCATCCGAGAGGTCCGCCGTCAGCACCGAGGAGGCCACGCCCGCATTGTTGAACAGGATGTCGAGGCCGCCGAAGGCCCCTGCCGCTTCCGCCACGACGGCTTCCGCGGCGCCATCCTCCGCCACGCTGCAGGCCAGAAGGCGCGCCCCGCAGCCGGCAAGCGCCGCCTCCAGCGCGGCCTGATCGAGATCCACGGCCAGCACCTGCGCGCCCTCTGCGGCGAAGGCCCGCGCGCTTGCCGCGCCTATCCCGGAGGCCGCCCCTGTGATGATGGCCTTGCGCCCCGCCAGTCTGCCCATGCGCGTCTGCTCCTTCCGGCTGCCGCCAGAGGAAGGATCGTGACGCGTTCACGCATGGGAGGGAAGGGGACGTCGGCCGGGGGCCAAGCCGCCCCGTCCCGGGGGGCTGGGGGGCTGAAAAAACCAGAAGCAGAGCGGGCTTCGCTCCCGGCCGACGTCGTGATGTTCCATCCCGTTCAAGGCTGGAGATCGACCGGTTTGCGGCTGAACTTTGGCGCCCGGTGAATTCGGCGTTACGGCATGCGCAATCGGAGCGCCCGCGCGCTAAACCCCCGTCGAGCCGAAGCCGCCGGCGCCGCGCTGGGTTTCGTCCAGCGCTTCGGCCACCGCCCAGACCGCCTGCACCACGGGGGCGATCACGAGCTGGGCGATCCGGTCGCCGCGCTGGATGCGAAAGGCTTCCCAGCCGTGGTTGATCAGGATCACCTGAACCTCGCCGCGATAGTCGGCGTCGATCGTGCCGGGGCTGTTGAGGCAGGTGATCCCATGCTTCACCGCCAGGCCCGAGCGGGGGCGCACCTGCGCCTCGAAGCCGGCAGGCAACGCCATGGCGAGCCCCGTTGGCACGAGCGCGCGCCGCCCGGGCAGCAGGTCGATGGGTTTTCCCGCGGGGATGGCCGCGCGCAGATCCATCCCCGCTGAAAGCGGCGTCTCATAGGCTGGGAGCGGCAGATCGCCGAAATGGGCGAGTTTCACCACCGCAATGGCAGGCGACGGCGGGGCTGCGGGAGCGTCAAGCTCCAGGGGCGCATCCTCCTTGCGGCCAAACAGGTTCAGCGCCATCTGCGACTCGCCTCCGGGTTGCGCGCTTCAGCGATACGGCGCCAGACAGGGCGAGGCAAAGGCCCTTGAGAGCCCCCCGCGCCTCAGCCAAGCACGCTCTTGCCGTTGCGGATCACCACCGCGTCGCGCGCCTTCACGCGCGCCTCGAACGAGACGACGTCTCCATCCTTCCAGAGCTGCACGCTGACGGTCTCGCCGGGAAAAACCGGCGCGGAAAAGCGCACGTCGTGCTGGAGGATGCGCGCGGGATCATAGCCGGCATAGGCCTGAAGCACCGCCCGGCAGGTGAGCCCATAGGTGCACAGCCCATGCAGGATCGGCCGGGGAAAGCCCGCCATCTGCGCAATCGCCGGATCGGAATGCAGCGGGTTGCGATCGCCCGAAAGACGATAGAGCAGGGCCTGATCCGGCCGGGTCGGCAGGTCGATCTCCAGGTCGGGCGCGCGGGCGGGAACCTGATGCGGCTCCGGCCCGCCCTCGCTTGGCCCACCAAAGCCGCCGTCACCGCGCGCGAACGTGGAGGACGACAGCGTGACGAGCTTTTCGCCCGCTGCGTCCTTCAGCACCGTCTCGCTGATCAGCACCGCGCCCTTGCCGGCGCCCTTGTCGAGGCAGTGGGTGAAGCGGGTGTCGGCGGTGATCGCGGCCTCGGCCGGCAGCGGCTTGTGAACAGTGAGCCGCTGTTCGCCATGCACCACCATCAGATAATTCACGCCCGTCTCGCCCATGCGCCCGGCGCCCCAGGCCGCGACAGTCGCCTGCGTCGGCACGGCCTTCAGCCCGTTCTCATAGACGAACGCCAGCTCATCGGCGTTCATGGGGTCCGCGCCAAGCCCGATGCCCAGCGCGTAGAGCATGGTGTCGCGCTCTGTGTAGGAAAAGCGCTGGCCCTCGCTTGTCAGGCTCAGCACATGCTCATGGTTCAGCGGCATCGGCGTTTGCTCCCCGTCCTTGTTGTCTGTCATTGGGGGAGCGCTGGCGCAGGACGTCAAGACCGCAAAACGTCCAGCCGCCACCGCCCCGCCTGCACGGGCCAATTCCCTTCCCCGCCACAATCGGCTAGAGCGCGCCGCTCATTGGGAGATGTCCGTCATGACGACGACCGCCGCCGCCTCCGGCATGCCGCAACTGCAAGGTTCTGTTCTGCTCTATTCCAGGCCGGAGCCGCTGTCGGCCCAGGCCCATGCGGGCCTCGGGCTGAAGAATATCGCCACGCCTTTCAGCTTCATCCAGAAAACCCATGTGGTGCCCCTCACCGTCAATGAGTTCGGGATGGCGGCCTGCTCGTTCCCGATCATTTTCGCCGGCGACAAGAAGACGCCCCTGGCGGTGATGGCGGCGCGCTCGGGCGAGAACCTGTTTGTCAGCGACGATGGCTCAATCGACCCGGATCTCTACATTCCCGCCTTTGTCCGGCGTTATCCGTTTGTGTTCGCTGCTGAAAATTCCGGCCAGAACATGCTGGTCTGCATCGATCGCGATGCGCCGATGATCGGGACAGACCCCGACTTGCCGCTGTTCGAGAATGGCCAGCCGACCAAATACACCAATGACGCCATCGAGTTCCTCCAGGAGTTCGAGCGCCAGCGTCAGGGCACCGAGGTTTTCGCCGATCTGATCAACAAGTACGATCTGCTTGAGGAAAAGACCGTCACCTTCACGCCCACCAATCCGGACGGGTCGCAGGGTGCGGTGCAGAAGATCGCCGATTATTGGGGCGTCTCGGAGGACAAGCTGCGCACGCTTCCCACCGAAGCTCTGGTGGAACTGCGCGATTCGGGCGCGCTTGCGGCGATCTACGCCCACCTTGTCTCGCTGTTGCAGTGGCAGAAGCTCGTCCAGATGACGCTGCGCCGCGCAGCCGCCGCCCCGGTCGCCGGTCAGGCCTGAGCAGCGCCACGCCCTTATCCCGGCTGCAGAGCCGGGATCTTGTGCCTGTGAGGGATCCTCGCTTTCGCGAGGATGACGGTGGGGGCGAGGATGACGGGTGCGCCGCGCGGCTGACGACACACGCGCCCGTCATCCCGGCCGAAGAGCCGGGATCTTGTGCCTTCAGGGGATCCTC
>JBIIUJ010000168.1:0-4949 GCA_044340025.1 Caulobacterales bacterium | reverse complement strand
ACGGAGGGGGGAGGCGGGCTGCAACCTCCCCCCTCCGGCCCTCCGGGCCCTCGGCCTATACGCCGAGCCCCCGCAAGCGGGGGAGGACAAAAGCGCATCACACGTCCAGCAGCATCCGCTCCGGGCTTTCCAGATTTTCCTTCACCCGTACAAGGAAGGTCACGGCTTCCTTGCCGTCCACGATCCGGTGATCGTAGGAGAGCGCCAGATACATCATCGGTCGGATCACGATCTGACCGTTCACCACCACAGGGCGCTCCTGAATCTTGTGCATGCCGAGGATGCCCGATTGCGGCGCATTCAGGATCGGCGTGGACATGAGCGAGCCATAGACCCCGCCATTGGAAATGGTGAAGGTCGCGCCCTGGAGCTGGTCCATGGTGAGCGCGCCATCGCGCGCGGCAACGCCCAGCGCGCCGATCCCCTTCTCGATCCCCGCAAGCGAGAGGCCGTCGGCATCGCGCAGAACGGGCACGACAAGGCCCTTGTCCGTGCCCACCGCGACGCCGATGTCGTAGAAGTTCTTGTAGATGATGTCCGTGCCTTCGATCTCGGCATTGACGGCCGGCATCTCCTTCAGCGCGACCACGCAGGCTTGCACAAAGAAGCTCATGAAGCCCAGCTTCACGCCATGCTTCTTCTCGAACGTATCCTTGTGCGCGTTGCGCATGGCCATCACGGCGCTCATGTCGACCTCGTTGAACGTGGTCAGCATGGCGGCGGTGTTTTGCGCTTCCTTCAGCCGCCGCGCGATCGTCTGGCGCAGGCGGGTCATTTTCACACGCTCTTCGCGCGCGCCGATCAAGCGTGGCGCGGCTGGCGCGGGGGCGGCGGCGGGCGGCTGGCTCTGAAGCGCGGAGACGGCGGCGAGCGCATCGCCCTTGGTCACGCGGCCATCCTTGCCCGTACCCGAAACGCTGGCAGCTGAGAGCCCGGCGGTTTCGAGCACGCGCGCCGCCGAGGGCATGGCCAGCGGCGCCGCCGCAGGCGCGGGGGCAGGCGCAGGCGCAGGCTTGGGGGCCTCCGCCGGCTTGGCGGCAGGCGCGGCCGCGCCGGCGCCGGCGGCGATCGCGCCCAGAAGCGCACCGGCGATCACCGTGCCGCCTTCTTCCACCGCGATCGCGGAGAGCACGCCGGCCTCCGGCGCGAAGACCTCGAGCGTCACCTTGTCGGTTTCAAGCTCCACCAGAAGCTCGTCCTTGGCGACGGCCTCGCCGACTTTCTTCTTCCAGGCCGCAACGGTTGCTTCAGCCACGCTCTCGCCCAGAGCGGGCGCCACGATATCCGTCATCATCTCACTCCCGGCGCTGGGCTCTAGACCGTCAGCGCGTCGTTCAGGAAGGCCTCAAGCTCTTTCATGTGCTTGCTCATGAGGCCGGTTGCGGTGGCCGCGCTGGCGGGCCGGCCGGCGTAGCGGGCGCGCTTGTGCTTGGCCTTGATCTTGTCGAGCACCCATTCGAGGTTGGGCTCCATGAAGCTCCAGCCGCCCATGTTCTTGGGTTCTTCCTGAACCCAGACCACTTCGGCGTGCTTCAGGGGCTCCAGTTCCTTGATGAGCGCCTTTGCGGGGAAGGGGTAGAATTGCTCCACCCTGAGGATCGCCACATCGTCGACGCCGCGCTTCTCGCGCTCCTCGAACAGATCATAATAGACCTTGCCGGAGCACAGCAGCACGCGCCGGATCTCCTTGGGCGGCTTCAGCTTCACAGTGGTGGAAGACGGCTTGTAAAAGGCGTCGTCCCACAGGACGCGGTGGAAGCTTGATCCCGGCCCCATCTCCGCCAGAGTGGAGATCGCCCGCTTGTGCCGCAGCAGGCTCTTGGGCGTCATCACGATCAGCGGCTTGCGGAAATTGCGATGCAGCTGCCGGCGCAGCACGTGGAAATAGTTCGCCGGCGTGGTGCAGTTCACCACCTGCATGTTGTCTTCCGCGCACATCTGCAGGAAGCGTTCGAGCCTTGCGGAGGAATGCTCCGGACCCTGACCTTCATAGCCATGAGGCAGCAGCATCACGAGGCCGCTCATGCGCAGCCACTTGCGCTCGCCCGAGGAGATGAACTGGTCGATCACCACCTGGGCGCCGTTCACGAAGTCGCCGAACTGGCCTTCCCAGAGCGTGAGCGTGTTGGGCGCTGACAGCGAATAGCCGTATTCGTAGCCAAGCACGGCTTCTTCGGAGAGCGCGCTGTCAATCACCTCATAGGCGGCCTGATGCGGGCCGAGATTGTTCAGCGGGGTATAGCGTTCTTCCGTGTCCTGATTGATGAAGTGGCTGTGGCGCTGGGTGAACGTGCCGCGGCAGCTGTCCTGACCGGCCAGCCGCACGGGGAAGCCCTCGTCCAGCAGGGTGGCGAAGGCCATGTGCTCGGCCATGCCCCAATCCACGCCCGCGCCGCTCTCCACCATCGCACGGCGGTTCTGCACCATGCGCTCCACCGTCTTGTGGATGGCGAAACCGGGAGGGATATCGGTGATGCTGCGGCCCAGCTCCTGCAGCTTTTCGAGCGACACCTGGGTGTCGCCGCGCCGGTCCTCGGAATCGGGCAGGCCCAGGCCCGACCAGACGCCGTCCAGCCAGTCGGCCTTGTTGGGCTTGTAGGATTTGCCGGCTTCGAACTCGGCGTCGAGGAATTGCTCGAACTCCGTGACCAGAAGGTCGCTCTCGCCCTTGGTGATCACGCCCTGTGCGGCCAGCCGGCTGGCGTAGATCTCGCGGGTGGAGGGCTGATCCTTCACGCGCTTGTACATCGCCGGATTGGTCATCGTGGGGTCGTCGCCCTCGTTGTGACCGAAGCGGCGGTAACAGAACATGTCGAGGACGACGTCCTTGCCGAACTTCTGGCGATATTCGGTCGCGACCTTGGCGGCATAGACCACCGCTTCGGGGTCATCCCCGTTCACGTGGAAAATCGGCGCCTGCACCATCAGCGCAACGTCGGAGGGATAGGGCGAGGAGCGCGAGTAGCGCGGGGCCGTTGTGAAGCCGATCTGATTGTTCACGATCACATGGATCGTGCCGCCGTTGCGGTGGCCGCGCACTCCCGAAAGCGCAAAGCATTCCGCCACCACGCCCTGGCCCGCAAACGCTGCATCGCCATGCAGCAAGAGCGGCAGAACCTTGGCGAAGCGCTCCTCGCGCGTGCCGGCCTTGTCCATCGTCTTGGCGCGCGCCTTGCCCAGCACGACCGGATTGACGATCTCCAGATGGCTCGGGTTGGGCGTCAGCGACAGGTGGACGCTGTTGCCGTCAAACGCCCGATCCGACGAGGCGCCCATGTGGTATTTCACGTCGCCCGAGCCTTCCACGTCGTCGGGCGTGGCCGAGCCGCCGCGAAACTCGTGGAAGATCACATGATAGGGCTTGCCCATCACGGCGGCGAGCACGTTGAGCCGGCCGCGGTGGGGCATGCCCAGCACGATCTCCTCCACGCCCAGATTGCCGCCGCGCTTGATGATCTGTTCCAGCGCGGGGATCAGCGCTTCACCCCCATCGAGGCCGAAGCGCTTGGTGCCGGGATAGCGCTTGTGCAGGAAGCGCTCGAAGGTTTCGGCCTGCACGATCTTCTTCAGGATCGCGCGCTTGCCTTCCGGGGTGAAGGCGATCTCCTTGTCGGGGCCTTCGATGCGCTCCTGGATCCACTGCTTTTCCGCCGGATCGGAAATGTGCATGAATTCAACGGCGAAGGTGGAGCAATAGGTCCGGCGCAGGATGTCGAGCATCTGGCGCGGGGTGGCGTATTCCAGCCCCAGCACGTGATCGATGAAGACCGGGCGGTCCATGTCCGCCGGGCCGAAGCCATAGGTGGCGGGATCGAGTTCCGGCTGCGGCCCATGGCTTTCAAGGCCAAGCGGATCGAGCGTGGCGGCGAGATGGCCGCGGATCCGATAGGCGCGGATCATCATCAGCGCCCGGATCGAATCCTTGGTGGCCGCCAGCACGTCCGCCTGCGAGAGGCCGGGCGCGGCGGGCGCTGCCTTGGTCTCGATGGGCGCAGCGGCCTTGGCGCCGAGCTTCTTGCCGATGGCGGCCTCAAGCTGCGCCCAGTTGCCGTCGAGCAGAGCGGTCGCCTCGCTCGGCGCCTGGCGGGGCCAGTCGGCCCGCTTCCAGGAGGGACCGGTCGCGGCGCGCGCGGCGGTTTCCGGACCGTCGCCGAGGCCTGCGAAAAAGGCCCGCCAGCTTGCGTCCACCGAGGCGGGGTCGCGCGCATAGCGGGCATAAAGCTCCTCCACGAACGCCGCATTGGCGCCATAGAGGAAGGAGGTTTCAAGAAGCGCCGCGTTCAGCGGCCCGCGGGCGTCATCCGCCATGAGCGCACATCCTTCGTTTCCCCTCCCGCGACTCCATGTAGGCACTCATCGTCGCCGGGGGCAGGGGCTACTTTCATCCTAGCTCTTCAGAACTTCCAAAAGCGTTGCCCCGAGTGCGGCCGGAGACGGCGAAACCCGGATTCCGGCCGCTTCCATCGCGGCGATCTTGTCTTCCGCGCCGCCCTTGCCGCCGGAGATGATGGCGCCCGCATGGCCCATGCGCCGCCCCGGGGGCGCGGTGCGGCCCGCGATGAAGCCCGCCATCGGCTTCTTGCGGCCCCGTTTGGCCTCGTCGCGCAGGAATTGGGCGGCGTCTTCTTCCGCGCTGCCGCCGATCTCGCCGATCATGATGATGCTTTCGGTGGCCGGATCGGCCAGGAAAAGCTCTAGCACGTCGATGAATTCGGTGCCCTTCACCGGATCGCCGCCGATGCCCACCGCCGTGGTCTGGCCGAGGCCGGCATTGGAGGTCTGGAACACGGCCTCATAGGTGAGCGTGCCCGAGCGGGAGACGATCCCCACCGAGCCCTTGCGGAAGATGTTGCCCGGCATGATGCCGATCTTGCACTCGCCCGGCGTGAGCACGCCCGGGCAGTTTGGCCCGATCAGGCGCGACTTCGAGCCGACGAGCTTGTCCTTCA
>JBIIUJ010000039.1:0-18647 GCA_044340025.1 Caulobacterales bacterium | reverse complement strand
CGCAGCGCAGGCGTCGCGCTTCGTCAGAATAGCCGCCCGAGGACCACCGGCGCTTGGCGCGGCGATCGTCGTCGTCCCAGTCGTTGTCCCAGGCATCGTTGGCGAAGCGGCCCTGGCCGCGCCCGCCCCAAGGATCGCGGGTCCAGACGCTGCCCGTGCGCCAGCCGCGACGGGGGCAGTATTCATCAAAGCCATAGTCGCCCCAGAACCGCCGCGGGTCGCTCCACCCGCTGCGCCCCTCGTCCACGCGCACAACCAGATCGCCGCGGCGATCAACGCCCAGCGTCACGCTCTGGGCCGCAGCGGGCGGAGCGGCAAGGGCCGCAGCAGCGCCAAGAAGGATCAACACAAGTCTCATCCAGCAGCTCCCGTATCGAGACCGTCAGTCTCGCGGCGGCGGGCTGAAGGCTGGCTGAATGGCGTATTCAGGCGCGCGTCCAACGTGCGGACTGCGCATGCGACGCATCTGTCAAAGCCGCGCAGCCTATGACACGTGCGCGCCGCCCGCTGGCGCCAGCCACGGTTTTTGGGCTCCTGACTTTCGGCCCCTCCCGCCCTTTCTGGCGCGTCGCCTCCCCAACCGCGCTTCGCCAGGGGCGGGAGTTTTTCCCGAGCGCGCGCCTCTGGCGGTAAGGCCGTGTTCACCAGAAGCGCGATAGCGCACGGCCATGCGCCGCTTCACTCTCGCCGTCAGTCTGCTCTGCGCGCTCGCCGCCGCTCCGGCCATGGCTGCGCCGAAGGCGTCGAAGGACGAGGACAGCTCCTCCAGCGGGTTTGTGATCGTGCCGGCGGTGACAGCCACCATCGCCCCCAATCTGCGCCGGACAGGCATATTGCAGGTTCAGGCTGGCGTGATGGCGACCGATCCCGCTTTGGAAGCGCGCGCGCGCGCCGCGATGCCGCGCCTGCGCGACGCGTTCCGGACCGAGGCGCAGCGCTTCGTGAACAAGTACCATCGCGCCGAGAGCGTCCCGGACGCCGACATGATCACCCGGATGTTTCAGCAGGCCTGCGACCGCACGGTGGGGCCGGGCGGCAAGGTCTTGATGGTGGCGATCATCATCCGCTGATCGCGACGCCGGGGCTTGGCGCGGGCGCTGCTTGCCGCCATAGGAACGCGCCATGCCAACCCTTGTTCTCCTCCGCCACGGCCAGAGCCAGTGGAACCTCGAAAACCGCTTCACCGGCTGGGTGGATGTCGATCTCACCGCCCAGGGCGAAGCCGAGGCCCGCCAGGGCGGCCGGCTGATCCTGGAAGCGGGCGTGGCGCTCGATTGCGCCTTCACCTCGATGCAGACGCGCGCCATCCGCACCTGCCGGCTGGCGCTGGAGGCGGCGGGCCAGGCCTGGATCCCGGAAGTGAAGGACTGGCGGCTGAACGAGCGCCACTACGGCGCTCTCACCGGGCTCGACAAGGCCGAGACCGCCGCCAGACACGGCGACGCGCAGGTGACGATCTGGCGGCGCTCCTATGATACCCCGCCGCCGCCGCTGGAGCCGGGCTCGGCCTACGATCTTTCCACCGACCGGCGCTATGCCGGCGTGACGGTTCCCGCCACCGAGAGCCTGAAGCTGACGCTGGAGCGCGTGCTGCCCTACTGGCAGGCCGAGATCGCCCCCAAGCTCGCCGCCGGTCAGAACGTTCTGGTGGCTGCGCATGGCAATTCGTTGCGCGCGATCGTGAAACACCTGTTTGCGGTGGCGGATGCGGCGATCGTGGGGGTGGAGATCCCGACCGGCAACCCACTGCTCATCACCCTTGATGCTGGGCTCAAGCCCACGGCGGCGCGCTATCTCGATGCCGCACGCGCCACCGCCCTGCCGGCGACGCCGGGCTAGACAGGCAAGCCCCCGGGCGGGACAACAACGCCAAGGGAGGCGCAACGCCATGGCCAAGAGCCGGACCTGGATCCCCGTGCGCGGGCTGGAGGGGCGCGCCAGCCGTCAGGCCCACGCCGACATGCCCGAGGGCACCTTCGAGCGGGAGATGAGCAAGGAGGGCTTCTTCGGCCCGGCCGCCTTCTTCCATCATCAGCGCCCGCCGACTGGCTGGACGCGGTTTGAGGGGCCGTTGCGCCCCCGAGCCTTCGACCTGCCGCGCCTTGAAGGCCCGCACGCCAGCCCGTGGCGCGCGCCGGTGATCGTGCGCAACGCCGCCTGCGAGGTGCGATTCTGGAAGCTGGACGCCGCCATGCCGGCGCTGGCGCGCAATGGCGACGGCGACATGCTGGTGTTCATCCATCGCGGGGCGGGCGAGCTGTTCTGCGACTGGGGCCGGCTCAGCGTGCGCGAGGGCGACTACGTCTATCTGCCGCGCGGCGCGCTCTGGCGGATCAGCCCGGAGACACCCATCGCGGCCCTGACGATCGAGGCGACGGGCGGCAGCTTCACCTGGCCGGACCGGGGGCTGCTGGGGCCGCATGCGTTCGTGGACCCGGCCGTGCTGGAGACGCCAAAGCTGGACGCCGCGTTTCGCGCACAGGCCGACGAGGCCCGCCCCTGGGCGATCGAGATCAAGAAGCGCGGCGTGGTCTCGGTTGCGCACTATGCGCAAAGCCCGCTCGACGCTGTCGGCTGGCATGGCGAGCTTGCGCCCGTCCGGCTGAACGTGGCCGATCTGCGCCCGGTGAACAGCCACCGCTATCACCTGCCGCCCAGCGCCCACACCACCTTTCTGGCCGACCGGTTTGTGGTCTGCACCTTCTGCCCGCGCCCGTTCGAGACCGATCCCGGCGCGCTGAAAGTGCCGTTCTTCCACAACAACGACGATTTCGACGAAGTGCTGTTCTATCACGCCGGCGATTTCTTCAGCCGCGACAACATCCGCCCGGGCATGATGACCCTGCATCCATCCGGCTTCACGCACGGGCCGCATCCCAAGGCGCTGGCGCACATGCTGAGCCAGCCAAAGCCGTCAACAGACGAATACGCCGTCATGATTGACACCCGCGATCCGCTCGATGTCGCCCCGGAGGCGGAGCCCTGCGAGCAGGCGGGCTATGTCGACAGCTGGAAAGGCTGAGCCCGGCGGGTTGACGCCTGCCGGCGCGGGGTCTTGCATGGCGGCCATGGCCATCTGGGGACGCCGCTCGTGAAACTCGCCTCGCTCAAGCATGGTCGCGACGGCCGCCTCGTCGTGGTCTCCAAGGACCTCACGCGCTGCGCGGATGCCCGCCATATCGCCCCGACCTTGCAGGCTGCGCTGGACGACTGGACCTATTGCGCGCCGCGGCTGGAGGCGCTGGCTGTGGAGCTGGAGCACCGCGCCATTCCCGATCAGCGCTTCCACGAGCGCGAGGCGGCCGCCCCCCTGCCGCGCGCCTTTCAATGGGCGGACGGCTCGGCCTATGTCAATCACGTAGCCTTGGTGCGCCAGGCCCGAGGGGTGGAGATGCCCGCCAGCTTCTGGACCGATCCGCTGATGTATCAGGGCGGATCGGACGGCTTCCTCGGGCCACGCGATCCGATCCCGCTACGCGAGGAGGCATGGGGCTGCGATCTGGAGGGCGAAGTCTGCGTCGTGACTGGCGATGTCGCCCTGGGCGCCAGCATCGAAGAAGCGCGCGCCAGCATCCGGCTTGTGGGCCTCGTCAACGACGTGTCGCTGCGCAATCTGATCTTTGAGGAAGTCGCCAAGGGCTTCGGCTTCTTCCAGTCCAAGCCAGCCTCGGCCTTCTCCCCCGTGTTCGTGACGCCCGACGAGCTCGGCGACCAATGGGATGGCGGCCGTCTGCATGGGGCGCTGCTGGTCCATCTGAACGGGGCGCTGATGGGCAGGGCAGACGCCGGCGTGGATATGACGTTTGATTTCCCCACCCTGATTGCGCACGCGGCCCGGACCCGCGCGCTCTCGGCCGGCACGATCATCGGATCGGGCACGGTCTCCAATCGCGACGCCGAGGGCGGACCGGGCAAGCCTGTCAGCGCAGGGGGGCTTGGCTATTCCTGCCTCGCCGAATTGCGCGTGGTGGAAACCCTGCTTTCCGGGACCGCCCAGACCCCCTTCCTGAAGGCCGGCGACATGGTGCGCATCGAAATGCTGGACGCGCGCGGCAAGTCCATCTTCGGGGCGATCGATCAGGCGGTCGAGGCGGCCTGACCGGGCGTTGCAGGCTGCATGCGACGGGCCAAGGAGCCAGCGCACCCCGCACTGTTCCCTTCCAGAGCAAAAGCCACTATCTCTGCGCACAGAGCCCTTCTGGGCTCAAGGGACCCCCGCCCGGCCCGCGCGCCGGGCGCCTTTGTTTTGGCCTGCGCGCGCCCGCGCGCCTGACTTGGAATGGACGACTGCGATGACGCAGATCCTTATGCCCAAAGCGACCGCCGTCTGGCTGATCGACAACACCTCGCTCAGCTTCGAGCAGATCGCGGAATTCTGCGGTCTGCACCCGCTGGAAGTGAAGGGCATCGCGGACGGCGACGTGGCGGCCGGGATTCGCGGCGCCGATCCGATCGCGGCGGGCCAGCTCGCGCGCGAAGAGATCGAGAAGGCGGAGAAGAACCCGGCCTACAAGCTCAAGGCGCTGGAGGGCCGCAAGCTGGACCTGCCGCCGGTCAAGAAGCGCGGCGGGCGCTACATGCCTGTGTCGCGCCGGCAGGAGCGCCCCGCCGCCATCGCCTGGCTCCTGCGCAACCACCCCGAAGTGACCGACGCCCAGATCAGCAAGCTGCTCGGCACCACGAAGGCCACGATCGAGAGCATCCGCAACCGGACCCACTGGGATTCCTCCAACATCAAGCCGACGGACCCGGTGACGCTGGGCCTTGCAACCCAGATCGAGCTGGATGGCATCGTGCAGGCCGCCGCAGACAAGAAGGCGCGAGACCGGCTGCGCTTGGGCGCCGATGACGGCGCCACGCTGCGGCCCGCCGCCGAGACCACCGCCGAGGACTAGACCCCGCGCGCGGCTCCGGCGCCAAGGTCGGACGCGGGGCCGGTTTCGCCAAGACAGCGGTTGGGCTAGCTGCTCGCCGCACAGAAAGGTCAGGAGCACGCCATGGGACTGCGCGTCTGCGTCGTCGGCGCCACGGGCAACGTGGGCCGCGAGATGATGAACATCCTGGAAGAGCTGAAGTTCCCGGTGGACGAGATCGCGGCCATCGCCTCGCGCCGCTCGCTTGGAACCGAAGTGTCGTTCGGCGACAGGCGGCTGAAGTGCAAGGCGCTGGAAGATTTCGACTTCGCCGGCTGGGACCTCTGCCTGATGAGCGCGGGCGGCGCCGTCTCGCGCGAGTGGTCGCCGAAAATCGCGGCCAAGGGCTGCATCGTGATCGACAATTCCTCGGTCTGGCGGATGGACCCCGAGGTGCCGCTCGTCGTGCCGGAGGTGAACCCCGAAGCGCTCGACGGCGTGCGCCGGAAGGGCATCATCGCCAATCCCAATTGCTCGACCGCCCAGCTCGTCGTGGCGCTGAAGCCTTTGCACGATCGCGCCACCATCACGCGCGTGGTCGTGGCGACCTATCAGTCGGTCTCCGGCACCGGCAAAGAGGCGATGGACGAACTCTGGACCCAGACCAAGGGCGTCTATGTCAACGACAAGCCGGCCCCGAAAATCTATCCCAAGCCGATCGCCTTCAACGTGATCCCGCACGGCGGCGACTTCATGGAAGACGGCTACACCACCGAAGAGTGGAAGATCACCGTCGAGGTGAAGAAGATCATCGACCCGAAGATCAAGGTCACCGCCACCAGCGTGCGCGTGCCTGTGTTTGTGGGCCATTCCGAAGCGGTCCATGTCGAGTTTGCAGACCCGATCAGCGCCGATGAGGCGCGCGCGCTGCTGCGCAAGGCGCCTGGCGTGGTGGTGATCGACCGGCGCGAACCGGGCGGCTACGCCACCCCGGTGGAGGCGGCAGGCGACCACGCCGTGTTTGTCTCGCGCATCCGCGAGGACATCACGGTTGAAAACGGCCTCGCCTTCTGGTGCGTCTCGGACAATCTGCGCAAGGGCGCCGCGCTGAATGCGGTCCAGATCGCCCAGGCGATGCTGGAGCGGGGCCTGTTCGCCAAGGCGGCGGCCTGAGCGCTGTGGCAGGTCAGGGCCGAGGGGGCGGCGCAGAAGCCGGCTTCAGGTAAAGAAGTCCGCGCGCGGCCTGCCTGAGGGATCATACACGGGCTCGCTTTTCGTCACCTGGTGCTTGCGCGTCACCGCGTTCGTGATCCTGAACGCCTGCAGGTGGGCGAGCATGCGGCGATAGTGCGGCCCGGCGAGATGGGCGGCGAGATCGGTCTCGCTCGCCCATTCCTCAAACACCAGAACGCGGCCGGGAATCGTCAGGTCTGCAGTCCAGGCATACGCGAGGCAGCCCTGCTGGGTCAGCGCGCCCTCCACAAAGGGCCGGGCGCTCACGAGCGCCTCGTCCCGCCTGGCGGGGTCAAGATCAATGACGCCGGAGACAAGGATGGTCATGGCGGGTTCCCCTATCCTTCGAGGACGAGGTCGAAGCTGCGGGCCGAAAAGCGCCAGCCGTCGGCCTCTTTGACAAACTGGTCCTGATAGGCCCCAACGACGCGCCGAAGGCTCCCGTCGCGGGCCTTCAGGACTTCATGCGTCCAGCTCCGCCCGTGCGCGGCGTCGCCCTCGATCGCCAGCGCGCCCGGCTGCACGAAGAAGGCGGCGACCTCGAACCCCGCCATCGCCTGCGTCCAGGCGGACAGGATCGCCTCGCGCCCCCTGATCTCCATGCCCATCAGACGCCAGACGCCGTCCTGCGCCCAGCAAGCGCCCCACTGGGCGGCGTCGCGGCGGAACACAGCGTCCGCATAGCGTTCCAGAAGCTCCCGGATCGCCACGCGATCGTCGAGCGAGCCTGAAAAACCCACCGGCGCCTCCCTTCGGTCTGACTGCCAGCCCGTCTTCAGGCCAGCGGAAGGGGAACGCAAGCGCGCAGCGTGCCTTGATCGCCCTTAGCGCTTTGGCGCCACCCGGATCACTTTGCCTTCCAGCGCGTCTGTCAGGAGATAGAGCGCGCCGTCGGGTCCCTCGCGCACGTCGCGGAAGCGCTCGCCCAGATCGGTAAACAGCGCCTCCTCGCCCTTGATGGCCCCGCCGTCGAGGTCGAGCCGCACGATCTTCTGGCCAGCAAGCGCCGAGACGAAGAGATCGCCGGTCCACTGCGGGATGGCGCTGGAGCCGTAATAGGTCATGCCCGAGGGAGCGATCGAGGGCGTCCAGCGCACCTGGGGCTGCTCCATGCCCTCGCGCGCGGTCTCGGTGGTGATGACCTGACCGGAGTATTCCACCCCATAGGTGATGACCGGCCAGCCGTAGTTCCGGCCGGGCTCGACGAGGTTGACCTCATCGCCGCCGCGCGGGCCATGCTCGTGGGCGAAGATGCGGCCCGTGAGGGGATCGCGCGCGATGCCCTGCACGTTGCGATGCCCATAGCTCCAGATCGCCGGCTGAGCGCCGGGCGTATCGAGGAAGGGATTGTCCGGCGGGATCGTGCCATCGGCATTGAGGCGCACGATCTTGCCGAAGGCGTTGTCGAGCGTCTGGGCCCGATCGCGGTGGAGCGCGCCGTCACCCAGCGTGAGCAGGAGCGTGCCATCGGGCAGCCACTGGATGCGACCGCCAAAATGGAAGCCAGCCCGTTTGGCGGGCAGAGCGTCGTAAAGCGTTTCCACATCGACAAGACGGTTTCCCTCAAGCCGGCCGCGGATCAGGCGGGTGTGGTTGGCCTGAACCGTGCCGACTGCCTGGGTCAGATAGACCAGCCGGTTTTCTGCAAACTGCGGGTGCAGCGAGACCTCCATCAGGCCGCCCTGGCGCTCCACAAGGCTCTGGGGCACGCCCGTCACCGGCTCTGGCGCAAGCTTGCCGTCGCGGATCACGCGCAGCGCGCCGTCCCGCTCGGTCACCAGCATCGCGCCGTCGGGCAGGAAGGCGATGGACCAGGGAAAGGCCAGCCCCTCCGCGATCGTGGCGATCTCCAGCGCGGGGGAGGCGGCCGGCGCGCTCTGGGCGGCCGGGGCTGAGGGGCTGCAGGCGGCGGCGAGGGCTGCAAGGCTCGCAAGAAGGGCAAGGCGCACGGACAGGGCTCCAATTCGGTCGCTTGCGGCAATAGCGGAGCCTCGCGCGCCGGGGCCAGCCCCCAAACGCCCGTCACGCCGCCGTTCGGGCGCCAGGTCGCGCGATCGTGAGCGGGCCGGGTCCGGCTAAAGGGTGAAAGCGTCCTTCCCCTCGCCGCGGGCAAGGCGCGTGGCCTGGTCCACCCAGTTCTCGCGATAGACGCGGCTGCCGAAGGTGGGGAGATGGCGCGAAAGCCAGGCCACGCCGGCCACATCCAGCGTCGCGATCTGCCAGAAGTGGAACAGGCCCTGCGCATGCAGCCAGGCTTCGTTCTTTGGCCCCACGCCGCCGATGGCCTTCAGATCATCGGCGGCGACGCCCTGCGGCGCGCTCAGGCCTGCCGGCTTGACCCCCTCGCCGGCCGCCGCCACCGCCGCTTCGAGGGAGGCGGGATCCATCTGCGCGACTGCGGAGGGCGTGAAACTGGCGTTGGTGATCTCCGGGATCGCCGGCGCCGGCGCCGCGTCTGATGCCGCGCCTTGCTCGAGGAATTTCGTGCGCGCCTCGAAGTAGCGGGCTCGCCAACGCAGCTGATCGAGTTCTCGGGCCAGCGCCTCGGCCGCATCAGACTGCTGCAAGGGCGCCGCCGCGTCGGCGGGCTCGGCTGATTCCGCCGCTGTTTCGGCCGCACGATCGGTCTGGCGCCCGGACCGCCCTTGCCACCATCCCGCAGCAAACCCGATCAGGGCCGCCAGCAGCAGATAGAGCCACCATTGCGTCAACAGATACATTGAAACCTTTCCGTCCTTGCGTCTCAGCTTGGCCGTGCGGCCACCTTGAATTCGGTGCGTCGGTTGCGGGCGTGGCCTTCCGGCGTCTCCGACGTGTCCAGAACCTGCTCCTCGCCAAGGCCCTTTGCCGTCAGGGCGTCGGCGGGGGCGCCCTTGCCTACGAGATAATCGACCACCGCCTGCGCCCGCCGCTGGCTCAGCGCCTTGTTGGAGGCAGCGTCGCCGCGCACGTCGGTGTGGCCTTCCACGGTCATGACATAAGCCGCGCAGCGCTGCGCCACGGCGGCGAGCTCATCGAGCAGCGGATGGCTCTCGGCCAGAATATCGGCGCCGCCGGTCACAAAACCGATGGATCGCCCCTCGATCGTGCGCTGAAACGCCTCCTCACATTCATCCGCATCCGGACCAGGTGGCAAAGCGGCCTCCTGCATGCCATCCGCAGGCGGAGGAGCTGGCGGCGCGACTGCCGCCTGCGCCTCGACAATCACCAGCCGATCCTCGACGCCGGCGATGACGCCGGGGAGGCCCAGGACGTCTTGCAGCGCGACGGTCACAGCGGCTAGCGCGGCGTCGCGCGCTGCGGCGGAGGGCGCCACCCCGCTCAGCACCGCCATCCCATCCTCGACGGTGACGACGGCGAACCCGTTGCCGCCCACCGCAAGCGCGTTCGCGGCCTTCGATTCCACATCCTTGCGCAGGGCGGCGGCAGAGTGGGGCCCGGCATAAATCCCCCACAGGCCCAGCAGCGCCAGGCAAACCGCGCCAGCAATCAACGCCAGCCATGGGTTCCGGTTGGGGGTATCGCTCGCCATGCCCCTTGCCTGCGCTCCACTGCGGCCGGTTTCAACCCTTATGTGAAGTAGTTCATGGTTTTTTGACGGCTGGCAAGCGGGGGCAAAACCGGGCATTGACCCATCCGCCTCAGCCTTGCTCCCTCCGCTCAGACCACCCCAATGATCCGCGACGTCACCAGCTCCGCCAACCCCGTGATCAAGCTCGCGCGCGCGCTCGACCGCAAGAAGACGCGCGCCGAGACAGGGCTGTTTCTGGCTGAAGGCGCCCGCCACGCCGCCGAGGCGCTGGCGCTCGGCTGGCGGGCCGAGGCGCTGATCTTCACCCCGGACGCGCTGGAGCGGCCCATGGTGCGCGCCATCGTGGAACAGGCCGCCGCTCAGGGCGCCCAATGCCTGCGCGCGCCGGAAGCCCTTCTGTCGGCCATCGCCCAGCGCGACAACGCCCAGAGCCTTGTTGGCCTGTTCCACCAGCGGCTCGGGGATCTGGACGCCGTGAGCGCGCGGGATCATGCGCTGTGGGTGGCGCTGGAGGCGGTGCGCGACCCCGGCAATCTGGGCACGATCCTGCGCACGGCCGACAGCGTGGGCGCCGGCGGGGTGATCCTGCTGGATGGCGGCTGCGACCCGTTCAGCACCGAAGCCGTGCGCGCCAGCATGGGCTCGCTCTTCGCCATGCCGCTCTATCGGGCGAGCTTTTCCGCCTTCGACGCCTGGCGCCGCGCCGGCGGAGCGCAGCTTGTGGGAACCTCGCTGAAAGGCCAGACCACCCATCTGGACGCCGCGATCACGCTGCCCGCCGTGCTGCTGATGGGCAATGAGCAATCGGGCCTGCCCGCCGCGATGGAGGAGGCCTGCGACGTGCTGGTGAAACTGCCCATGGCGGGCCGCGCCGACAGTCTGAACCTCGCCGTGGCGACGGGCGTGATGCTGTATGAGCTTTTCCGCAGGACCGGTTTTCATGGCGCGCGCTAAGGGGCCGCTGGCCCCCACCCTCCTGCTCGCCGACGACTGGGCCGACTACGCCCTGCTGGACAGCGGCGCCGGGCGCAAGCTCGAGCGCTATGGCCCCGTCACGGTGATCCGGCCCGATGCGCAGGCGCTCTGGCCGCAGCGCCTGCCAGCGGATGCCTGGGCGAAGGCGGACGCCGAGTTTTCGGGCGCGGAGGGCGAGGAGATGGGGCGCTGGCGCTTTCTACGCCGTGTCCCGGAAAGCTGGCCGATGGCGTGGAACGGCGTGGCCTTCCGCGCCCGCTGCACGCCCTTCCGGCATCTGGGCGTGTTTCCCGAGCACTCCGTCCACTGGCGCTGGGCGCAGGGGCTGATCGCACCGCGCGCCGCCACGGGGCCGGCCCCGGAGATCTTGAACCTGTTTGGCTATACGGGCATGGCGAGCCTCGCCTGCGCGGCGGCCGGCGCGCGCGTGACCCATCTCGACGCGTCGAAGAAGGCGATCGGCTATGGCCGGGAAAACCAGGCCGACGCCGGCCTCCAGGACGCCCCAATCCGCTGGATCTGCGACGATGCGCTGGCGTTTGTGGAGCGCGAAGCGCGACGCGGCCGGCGCTATGACGGCATCATCCTCGATCCGCCCAAGCATGGGCGCGGGCCGGATGGGCAGGTCTTCAAGCTGGAGGAAAGCCTCACCCCGCTGCTTGGCGCCTGTGCGGGCCTGCTCAGCGACCGGCCGCTTTTCCTGATCGCCACGGTCTATGCCGTGCGGCTCTCCTATCTGGCGCTTGCCCAGTCTCTGGCGTCAGCGCTTGGCGATCGCAGCGGCGTGATGGAAGCTGGCGACATGGCGATCCCGGAAGGCGACGGCGCGCGCGCCCTGCCCACCGCGATCTTCGCGCGCTGGCGAGGTTAGCGCGACGTGCCGCGCAGCGCCTGACCCTGCTCCCAGCGGCGCGGCTGGGCCAGCATGGCGCGCAGATAGGTTGTGTTTTCCTCTGCAACCTGCGGCGGCAGATCAGCCAGCGCCAGGCGCTGAGCCTCCTCGAACCGCCCTTGCAGCCCCAGCACCAGAGCGAGATTCTGCCGGGTCTGGGGTCCCGAAGACGGCAGCGCCGCCGCGCGACGCAACTCGACTTCCGCCGATTTCAGATCGCCCGACAGCGCATAAGAAACGCCCAGATTGGTGAGGATCGCCGGATCATTCGGCGAAAGCGTCAGCGCACGGCGGTATGCGGCGCGCGCCTGGTCTCCCAGCTCCATCTGGTCATAGACAACGCCCAGCGCGGTGGGCAGGCGCGGATCACGCGGATTGAGCGCAAGCGCACGCTCGAGCGGCCCGGTCGCCTGCACGCCAGCGCCGGCGCCCGTGAGCGACAGCGCAAGATTGGTCCAGAGCTCTGCATCCTCAGGATGCGCAGCGAGCGCCTGATTAGCGACCTCGGCCGCCCGCTCGTGGCTCCCGATCTGGCGCAGCAGCTCGGACAGGCGCCGGCCGGCCTCCAGATCGGCGGCGTTTTTCTGGAACTCCTGGGCCCAGAAGTTGGATTGCGTGACGAGATCCTGCCGGCTGATCGCCTGACGCTCCGCCCGGCTTGCAGGACGGAGCGCTTCGGCTTGGGCGTCTGCCTCCGCACGCGCCTGGCGGCGGCTTTCGCGGGTTTCGCGCCCGGTGCGCGGCATGTCTCCGGCCGTGCTCTGGACAGACGCCCTCGAAGCTTGCGCCAGCACAGTCTGCGGCGCGGCTGCAGCCAGCACCAGGACGGCGCACCCAGACAGGATCCAACAGCGCATCGCAGTCTCCAGATCGGCAATGCCCATGCTCTCCGCCGCATTGCTCAACAAAGCGTTAACCATGCACAACAGGAGCCGGGCGCTGGAAACGGGGCGGCGGCGCGCCCATACTCTCGCCCATGCCGCGCAAAGCACCCTCCCCCCAGCCGACCACCTCCAAAGAGCAAGCCGCCGCAAACCGCGCTGCAATGGGCGTGGCCGAAGCGCCGGCGCGGTTCGTGTTCGACTTCGACTATGAGGCGCTCGGCGAGCGCGATCGGTCGCCGCTGCCCGCCTGGGCCCCGCACCGACCCGATCGCCCGGAAAAGCTGGAAGGCGGCCGCCGCTTCAAGCTCGTCAGCGAATACGAACCCGCCGGAGATCAGCCCCAGGCGATCGCCGAACTCGTCGCGGCCGCGCGCGCAGGCGAGAAAGACCAGGTGCTGCTCGGCGTTACCGGTTCAGGCAAGACCTTCACGATGGCAAAGGTGATCGAGACGCTTCAGCGCCCCGCCCTGATCCTCGCCCCAAACAAGACCCTTGCAGCGCAGCTATATGGCGAATTCAAAAGCTTTTTTCCGAATAATGCTGTGGAGTATTTTGTCTCTTATTATGATTATTACATGCCTGAGGCCTATGTGCCGCGTACCGACACCTATATCGAGAAGGAAAGCTCCATCAACGAACAGATCGACCGGATGCGGCATGCCGCGACGCGGGCGATTCTGGAGCGGGATGACGTGATCATCGTGGCGTCTGTCTCCTGCATCTACGGCATCGGCTCGGTGGAGAGCTATTCCGCGATGACGTTCACCCTGCGCGTCGGCGACCGGCTGGACCCGCAGGAGATCGCGCGCAACCTCGTCGGCCTGCAGTACAAGCGCAACGACGTCTTCTTCGCGCGCGGCAATTTTCGCCTGAAGGGCGACACGGTGGATATCTTTCCCGCCCACCTGGAGGACAGGGCCTGGCGCGTCTCCTTCTTCGGCGACGAGATCGAGGCGATCGTGGAGTTCGATCCCCTCACCGGCCAGAAGGGCGCCGCGATGGAGGCGGTGAAGGTCTACGCCAACAGCCACTATGTCACGCCCCGCCCCACGCTCAATCAGGCGGTGGACCGGATCAAGCGCGAGATGGTGGAGCGCGTCGCCTGGTTCGAGCGCTCCGGCAAGCTGCTGGAGGCCCAGCGCCTGAAACAGCGCACCGAGTTCGACATCGAGATGATTCTCGCCACTGGCAGCTGCAACGGCATCGAGAACTACAGCCGCTACCTCACCGGCCGCCAGCCGGGCGAGCCGCCACCCACCATGTTCGAATACATTCCCGAAAACGCGCTGGTCTTCACAGACGAAAGCCACGTCACGGTGCCCCAGCGTGGCGGCATGTTCCGGGGCGACTTCAACCGCAAGAAGACGCTGTCGGATTTCGGCTTCCGCCTGCCCTCCTGCATGGACAACCGCCCCCTGCGCTTCGAGGAATGGGATGTGATGCGTCCACAGACGATCCATGTCTCGGCCACGCCCGGCCCGTGGGAGCTGGAGCAGACCGGCGGCGTCTTCGCCGAACAGGTGATCCGCCCCACCGGCCTGATCGATCCGCCCGTGGAGATCCGCCCCGTGCAGGGGCCGGGCTTCACCCAGGTCGACGACATCATCGCCGAGGCCCGCCGCACCATCGCAGACGGCTATCGCGTGCTCGTCACCACCCTGACGAAGAAGATGGCGGAGGATCTCACCGAATACATGCACGAACAGGGCCTGAAGGTCCGCTACATGCACTCCGACATCGATACGGTGGAGCGCATCGAGATCCTGCGCGACCTGCGGTTGGGCGGCTTCGATATCCTGATCGGAATCAACCTCCTGCGCGAAGGTCTGGACATCCCCGAATGCGGCCTCGTCGGCATTCTGGATGCGGACAAGGAGGGTTTCCTGCGCTCGGCAACCAGCCTGATACAGACGATCGGACGCGCCGCGCGCAACGTGGACGGACGGGTCATTCTGTATGCAGACAGCATCACCGGCAGCATGAAACGCGCGATGGAGGAAACCAGCCGCCGCCGCGCCAAACAGCTCGCCTGGAACGAGGCGCACGGCATCACGCCCCAGACGATCAAGAGCAAGATCAAGGACGTGCTCGAAAGCGTCTATGGCAAGGAGGGCCTCACGGTGGGCCTCTCCGCCGACGAGCAGGCCCGCGGCGCCCCCCTCCCCCGCGGCAAGCAGGATAAACGCAAAGGCGCCATCCCCGCCCCCGTCGCCGGCCACAACCTCCGCGCCGCCATCGCCGACCTCGAAAAGCGCATGCGCGAAGCGGCCGGCAACCTCGAGTTCGAGGAGGCGGCACGGCTAAGGGATGAGATCAAGCGGCTTGAGAAGGAGGAGTTGGGGGTTTGAGGGGGGCTTGCCGCAATGATAGCGAATTCAACGGCGCAACCCTGAACCAAAACAGGTGGGACCAATCTGTGAATTGCCGCCAGAGCGCCATATCATATGATTTATTTCCGCCTCAACATCATTTGTGGTTTCAGCGCTAAGCCGTATTTTGTTTGTAGTTTTAAGCCCCCTCTCTATAGCCTCAATGTACCAAAGTTCGCTGACGCCGCCAAATACGGAAAAGCTATTCTTTTCGTCCCTACAATACTCCAACACTGAGTTCAAAAAATATTGGACTCGGAGGAGTGAGACGTAATTCTCGATCGCTTCAGTTTTTCGACGTTTTCTGATGGCTTGAATATCAGGAGATATTCTACTGCCCATTACTTGCATAACTGCGATGCACTTCGTGCATGCCGAAGCTTCGCGAGAGCCAAGCCCCACAATGAAAATTGCAAATTCAACTATGTCCGACCTTCTCCAATCAATAATCGCCCCGCAATGTTCGAAAAGATACTCGTCCGTATTGTCGTTTAAGCAAGTTTCCCAATATCCTTTCATTTGTTCTATCGTAATGCGGATCGAGGCGATTGCATGTATCATTTTAATCTTACTAACCTGATGGGCCGCGCGATCTTTCTCTCTAGATGACCGCCTCGTATCTTCAATCTGAGACCAGAGCAAATATGCGGTCACTGATGCAGCGCCTAAGCTTAGCGTCCCAGCAGCCAAGTCCTGCCACGCATGAAGGCAAGATAGAAACGACGAACAGTGCATAGCTCTAACTCTATCACGAGTCGTCAAAACGCTGCGGCTTTCTGTCCCTTGAGGAGAACCCTCCCCCCGGCGAAGGCCGGGGGCCAGGTCGGATGGCACGGCGCTCCATGAACTGGGTCCCGGCCTTCGCCGGGAGAGGGGAACCTATAACGGAACACCGCCGTCATCCCGGACGGGGCCAGGCCCCGATCCGGGATCTCATGGGTGGTTATCCGGCCTGAGATCCCGGCTCTGCGCTGCGCTTCGGCCGGGATGACGGGGTCTTGCTAGGCACCCTTCCCCCGGCGAAGGCCGGGGGCCAAATCGGAGGGCGCGGCGCTTTGTGAATTGGGTCCCGGCCTTCGCCGGGATGGGGGAACCTATAACGGAACACCGCCGTCATCCCGGACGGGGTGAAGCCCCGATCCGGGACCTTGGGGTGGTTGTCCTGCGGGAGATCCCGGCTCTGCGCTGCGCTTCGGCCGGGATGACGGAATGGGCGGGCGGCCCCCTCCGTCGCCTCTGGCGACACCTCCCCCGTGAACGGGGGAGGACATCCAGCGCTCACCTTTCAAGGCAGCCGCCGGTATCTTCCCCCGCGTGCGGGGGAAGTGTCAGCGGAGCTGACGAAGGGGGTCGCGGGGCAGCAGGCGGCCGTCATCCCGGACGGGGCGAAGCCCCGATCCGGGACCTCATGGGTGGTTTTCCTGCGGGAGATCCCGGCTCTGCGCTGCGCTCCGGCCGGGATGACGGGGCCTTGGTAGGCACCCTCCCCCCGGCGCAGGCCGGGGGGCGCAGCGCTTCGTGAACTGGGTCCCGGCCTTCGCCGGGATGGGGGCGCCTTCTGCGTTTCAGTCAGCCCCCCCGGGGACGCCAGCGCGTCTATCCGACCGGGATCGTCGGCGCGCCAGTCTGGGGCCATGCCGTTTCGATCCCATCCCCCCGAGCTCTGGGCGCAGGTGCGCGAGGCCTATCGCGCCGGCATGACGGCCGGCGATTGCGCGCGGCGCTTTGGCGTATCGGCCTCGCGCCTCGCCGGGCGGGCCGCAAGCGAGGGCTGGCGCCGCCTGGACGAGCCGCCGCAGCCGCGTGCGCCGGTGGCTCTTCAGGAAGAGGCGTCCGCGCCTTTCGTCTCGCCGGAGGATGCGCCGCGCGCGGCCTGCGAGCGCGCGACCCGGGCGATCGCGGCGGGCGATCCGCTCTCGGCCATGCGCTGGGTGAAGGTGGCGACGCTCGCGCGCGCCCTGCCGGGCGGGATGGACGAGGCCGCCGCCCAGGCAGCCGAGGTCCAGGACGCCGGGGAGATCGCGGCCATGCTGCACGAGCGCTTCGACCGTCTCGCTCGTCAGCATGCGGAGGAGGAAGCGCGCGCCGCCGCCGCAGCGACTGCGCCCATCCTCGGCACGCGCGCCGAGCTTGCCGCGCGCATGCAGGCCGCCGTCGACGCCCAGGCGTTTGAGGAGGCCGCCCGCCTGCGCGACGCGCTCTGCGGCCTCGACGCCGGCGAAGGCGGCGGCTGAGGCTTCCGGGCGGCTGCGCGGCGCTCTGAACTGATTGGAAACGGCCCGCGTGGCATCAAGGCCGCCAGACCCGCAAAGCAGTGGCGCGGCGCGTGGTTTGCATGCTTTATCAGGGCGGCCCGATCAGGCCCCCGCCAGGACCTGCCCATGCAAGTGCTTCCGCCCTACACCCAGACGCGCTCGCCGTTCGCCACCTTTGTCTGGGTGCTGATCTGGCTCGGGCTCGCTGTGGGGGCGGGCGTTGGCTATGGCTATATGGCGGCGGTGGGGCCGTTCTACTTCCTGCCCGTGATGACGGCGGGGATTGCGGCGGCGCTGCTCCTGCTGGTGCTGATGCTGCCCAAGCCGCGCACCATACCGGTGCAGACGATCTATACGCTCTATTTCTGCACCATCGCCTTCCACATTCTGATCCCGGAGTATTTTGCGCTCTTCCTGCCGGGTCTGCCGTGGATGAACCCGATGCGGATCACCGCGATCACGCTGACCCTGCTGATCGGCTACCTCATCTCCTCGCGGCAGGATTTCCAGTCCGACGTGACGCTGATCGTCTCGCGCTACTGGCTGATCTTCTTCGGCGGCGTCGCCAATGTGCTGATCGGCGCGCTGGTCCTGCCGCTGATGGGCGGCCAGATCGCCATCCTCCCCAGCGCGCTGTTCGACGTCATGATCTATATCGCGTTCGTGCTCGGAGGCGCGTATCTGTATTGGAAGGTCGGGCGGAAGGCTCTCTACCACTTCACCCTGATCATGGGGGTGGCGGTCGTTGTCTTGCTGGCCATTGGCACCGTGGAGCGGGTGCTCGAAATGGTGCCGTGGCGACCGCTGATTCCAGCGGGCTACGGCGGCGACGATGCGTTTCTGATCAGTGAGCTGGTATCGAGCAAATATCGAAACGGCGCGTACCGCGTCCAGTCAGTGTTTTCGAACCCCCTTCTTTTCGCTGAGTATCTGGCGCTCGTTGCGCCAATTCTCCTGGGGGCATTCTTTTGGACCAAGAGCAATAACTTAAAGATCGCCCTCATTCCGGTATTCATTTACACAGTATATGCGGCACTTGTATTCCCCAATGCCAGGCTTTCTTTGGTGGCTCTTGTCGCCGGAATCTGCTCGATGATCAGCCTGTATCTCCTGCACAAGCGGCGGCATTCTGGGTCACGGGACCTGTTCGCCAGCGTCGGCCTTTTGTCCATCCCTGCTATCGCGGTGGTGCTCAGCAGCTTGTTGCTGTTCAGCCGCCGGGTGCAGATCATGGTCTTCGGCGGTGGGGAGCATGCAAGCAGTAATGAAAGCCGCGCAACCCAATGGGATAATGCTTTCAACGCCTTCCCGCAGAGCCCGGTCTTTGGGTTTGGCTATAGTCAGGCGACTCGGGTCGCGGGCGTCCCCGGCCGACTGGGTGAAAGCACTGTGCTCGATTCCTGGTATATCAACGTCTTGATGGATTCCGGCGTCCTTGGCGCGGCGCTCTATCTCAGTGCATTCGTCGCGGCCACCTACAGGGCGTTTCAGCTTTCGGTGCTGATGAAGGGGCGCGATGCGGCGCTGATGATGGCTCTGGCGTCGATGATGATCGCCAAGATGACCATCAACAGCGTCCTGTCCCTCACGCACAACCAGGTGCTGCTGTTCTTCGCTTATGGGATCGTGATCGGCGCGTCGTTGCGCTACCAGG
>JBIIUJ010000167.1:0-5006 GCA_044340025.1 Caulobacterales bacterium | reverse complement strand
CTGGGCGAGAGCGGGGCCGGCGATCAGCGCGGCGGCGATCAGAAGCTGTTTCATGGCCTCCACCCTAGCAAGCGCGCCCGCCTGTGCGAGAGGCGGGGAGCAGTTGACCACTTCAGACGATCCCCGCGTTGGCCCAGGCCTCCTTCGGCCAGCGCCGATGCACCCAGAACCATTGCTCGGGATGGGCGCGCACCTGGGCCTCGATGAAGCGGTTGACTGCCAGCACCCCATCGCGCACCGCATCCTCCGTGGGCAGGGTGCGATCAAACGCGATCGGCTCATGCACGATCACCCGGAAGCGCGCGCCCTGGGTGCGCACCACGCTCATCGGCTGGAGATCCACCCCGAACCGCAGCGCAAGCCGTGTGGGCGCATCCGCCGTCATGGCGGTGTGGCCGAACAGCGGCACGGACAGGCCGGCGTTGTATTTCTGGTCGTTCATCAGCGCGACCGACTGGCCGGCCTTCAGCGCCCGCAACAGGCCCATGCCGCCCTCGGTCCCCTTGGCCGACTGATACGCCGCGCCATAGGCCCGCCTCGTGGCCTGGATCATGTCGTCGATGAAGGGGTTGTTGGCCGCCCGATAGGTCATGCGGCAGGGCGCCCCTGACCTGACGATCGTCGCCGGCATCAGCTCCCAGTTCGAGAAGTGGCCCGAGACAAACACCACCGGCCCCGCCCCGTCGCGGATGGCGGACAGGCGCTCGGCCCCCTCCACCACGATCCGGCCGTCACCGGAAAAGGGCTCGAACGAGCCAAGGTGCGGAAACTCGCCAGCCAGCCGGCCCAGATGCTCCCACATGGCGGCGAGCCAGGCGTCGATCTGAGCGTCCGGGGCGTCGGGAAAGGCCAGCAGCATGTTGTTGCGCGCCACGCGGTGGGTGGGCGTCAGGGGGCCGACCCGGCGCGCAAAGGCGGCGCCGGCGTCAGAGGCGGCATCCACGCTCATGCGGGCGTAATGACCGAAGTAGCGCTGGAAGAACCACGCCTCGATCCGCTCCGCGAGAGTATGTCGGCGCGCCACAGCCATCGCCCTGCTCTACGCCGGCGCGGTTCGGCGCGAAAGCGCAAGCCTCAGGCGCAGGCGGCCTTCGGCGCCCCGCCCCTTGCTTCGTGCGCGCCGAGCAGCGATATCTGCGCGCGGAGATCGGCGGCGGACGTGGTCCTCGCCAACCCGGTCAGGTCGGGAACGAAGCAGCCGTAACGAGTTTTGCTGCGGGTCGCCGTTCGGTCTCCACCCTCCCGCCCGCTGGACTTAACAGCCCCCGGGCGCGATACGCTCAGGCCGCATGGCCGACGAAGACGACGCCCTCCTCGACGATCCCGACGCCGATCTCGGCCCGCCCGATCCTGCGCCCGATCCCGATACCGGCGCCCTGTTCGGAGACGAGCCCGACCCGCCTCCGGCGCTTCCCGCGCCAGTGGCGCCCGGCGGCGCCTATCAGGTGCTGGCGCGCAAGTATCGGCCGCAGACGTTCGAGGATCTGATCGGCCAGGAAGCGATGGTGCGCACGCTGGCCAACGCCTTCCGGCTGGGTCGGATTGCGCAGGCCTATATGCTCACCGGCGTGCGCGGCGTGGGCAAGACCACCACTGCGCGCCTCATTGCGCGCGCGCTGAACTACCGGTCGGCGACAGTTGATGCGCCCAGCGTCCATCTCGATCCGCCGGGCGAGCAGTGCGCCGCCATCGCCGAAAGCCGCCATCCCGACGTGTTCGAGATGGACGCCGCCAGCCGCACCGGCATCAACGATATCCGCGAGATTCTGGACAGCGTCCGCTACGGCCCGATCCAGGCGCGGATGAAGGTCTATATCATCGACGAAGTGCACATGCTCTCCACTGCGGCCTTCAATGGCCTGTTGAAGACGCTGGAAGAGCCGCCGCCGCATGCGAAGTTCATTTTCGCCACGACCGAGATCCGCAAGGTGCCGGTCACGGTGCTCTCGCGCTGCCAGCGGTTTGATCTGCGCCGGGTGGAGGCCGATCGGCTCGCCCAGCATCTCGCCGGCGTCTGCGCGAAAGAGGGCGCCCAAGTGGAGGCCGAAGGGCTGGATCTGATCGCGCGCGCGGCCGAAGGCTCGGTGCGCGATGCGCTGTCGCTTCTTGATCAGGCGATCGTGCAGACGCTGGAATCCGGCGAGATGGTGAGCGCGGCCCAGGTGCGCGACATGCTGGGCCTTGCCGACCGGGCGCGCGTGCTCGATCTGCTGGAAGCCGTCGCGCGCGGGGATGCGGCCGGGGCGCTGACGGAGTTTCAGGGTCAGTATGCCGCCGGCGCCGACCCCGCTCTCATCCTGCGCGATCTGATGGACGCGAGCCATGAGGCGAGCGTGGCGAAAGCGCTGGGCGCGGCCCATCGCATTCCCGGCGCGCGCGATCAGGCCGCGCGCGTGCGGGCTTTGGCGGATGGCGCCTCGGCGGCTGCGCTCACCCGCCAGTGGCAGCTGCTGCTGAAGGGATGGGAGGAGACCACCCGCGCGCCCGATGCGGTGCAGGCCGCCGAGATGACGCTGCTGCGCTGTGCGGCGGCGGCCAGCCTCCCCTCGCCGGAGGATGCGGCCCGCCTGCTTGCCGGCGGATCGGGCGGCGGCCTCGGCGGCGGCATGGGGCAGGGCGCGCCTGGGGGCGGACCCCCTGCCGCAGGACCTCAAAGTTTCGCCGACATTCTCGCCCGGCTCGACGCCGACCGCGAGATCGGGCTGAAAACCGATGTGGAGGCGTATCTGCGCGTGGCTCGGTTCGATCCGGACGGCGAGATCGGCTTTGCGCTGGCCGAAGGCGCGCCCAGCGATCTGGCGCAGCGCCTGCTGCGCTTCATCCAGCCCCGGTTCGGGGCGCACTGGCGGCTCGCTCCGGAAGCCGCGCCCGACGGCGTGGAGACGTTCGCCGAGCGGCGCGCCCGCGAAAAGCTGGAGCAATGGCGCGCGGTGGAGGCCGACGCCGGCGTGCGCGCGATGCTGGAGGCCTTTCCCGGCGCCCGGATCGTGGCCATAACTCCGCCCGACGGCGGCGAGGTGATCGAGGCGGACTTCCAGGCCCGCGCCGGCCGGCAGATGCGAGGACAGGACGGATGAAGGATCTCGGCGGCCTGATGCGCCAGGCGCAACAGATGCAGGCAAAGCTCGTGGACGCCCAGGCGCGGATGGAGGCGCTCCGGGCCGAAGGCCAATCGGGCGCAGGGCTCGTGAAAGTGACGCTCACGGGCAAGGGCGAGCTTAAATCCATCGCCATCGACCCCACGCTCGCCGTCGCCGACGAGGTCGAGATCCTCGAAGATCTGATCAAGGCGGCCCATGAGGACGCCCGCAAGAAGCTCGATGCGCTGCGTCAGAGCGAGGAAAAGGGCCTTATGGGCGGCCTCGGCCTGCCGCCGGGCTTCAAGATGCCGTTTTGAGCGGTCGCGGCGCCCTTGACCGCGCCGCTGACATGGCGAGCATGATTGCGATGATCCGCGCGCTTGTTTTCTCCGCCAGCCTCGCCCTTTCGCCGATTGCTCTATCCGCACAGGAAAGCGCCGTCGCGCCCGCCGCCCCAGCCGTGCCGCAGGCCGACATCGCCGCCGTGATGCAGGAGTGGATGGCCGCCGCCCCCGTGCCGGGTCTTGCCTATGGCGTGGTGAAGGATGGCCGCCTGATCGCCAGCGGCGCGCTCGGCGTGCAGGACTTGCAGGAGCGCCGGCCGGTCACGGCGGAGACGCGGTTTCGCATCGCCTCGATGACCAAGGCGTTGACCGCCTATGCGATCCTGACGCTGGCCGCCGAAGGCAAGCTGCGGCTTGATGATCCGATCAGCCGCCATCTGCGCGAGACGCGCGGCTGGGCTGGCGCCATCACGGTCGCCGATCTGCTGCATCACACGGCTGGTTTCGTGACTGATGATCCCTGGGGCGACCGGCAACAGCCCATGACGGAAGCGGACTTCACGCGCCTGATCAGCGGCGCTCCGGCGTTCAGCGCCGCGCCGCGGACGCGCTATGAGTATTCCAACTATGGCTACGCCCTGCTCGGGCGGATCGTGGCGAGGGCCTCCGGCCAGGATTACGCCGTCTTTGTCCGGCTGCGCATTCTTGCGCCGCTGGGCATGAACGACACGACTTTCGAGGTGGGGTTGGTGGAGGAGGCCGTCCTCGCCCAGCCCTACCGCTGGGAGAACGGGGCGTGGAGCGCTGAGCCTTCCATGGCCCATGGCGCGTTCGGGGCCATGGGCGGGCTGGTCACCACGCAAGCCGACTACGCCAAATGGGTCGCGCATCTGCTGTCGGGCTGGCCGGCTGCCGCAGATGAGCCGGCAAGCAGCGCTGGCCTGCGCGACATGGCGCGCGGCGAGGGCTTCCTGCACGCGCGCCGCCGGCCGGGAAAGGACGCCCCCGACTGCCGGCTGTCGGCCGTTTATGCCGCCGGTCTGGTTGCAGCCGACGATTGCCTCCTGGGGCGGGTGCTATTCCATAGCGGCGGCTATCCCGGCTATGGCAGCCACATGCTGCTGCTGCCCGACGCCGGCGTCGGCATCTTTGCCTTCACGAACGAAACCTATGCCGCCCCGTCCCCGCCGGTCTGGGATGCCGCCGGCCTCCTGAAGCGCGCCGGCCTTTCCGAGCCGCGCGCGGTCGCGGTTTCGCCAGCGCTTGCCAGCGCCTATGCCGCTGCGGGACGGATCTGGTCGGCGGGATCGATTGACGGCGAGCGCTCGGCTCTGGCCATGAACTTCACCCTCGATCGCGCAGCAGACGCATGGGCGCGCGACCTTGCCGCCCTGAAAGCGCGGTCCGGGGCTTGCGAGACCACCGCGCCCATCGCGCCCACCGGGGCGCTGGCGGGCCGTTTTCGCTGGACCTGCGCGCGCGGCGCGATTGAAGGCGCGCTCCTGCTTGCGCCGACCCAGCCGCCCCAGATCCAGGCCCTGTCCCTCACGCCTGCGCGCTGACTGCGCCTTCCGCCCCGGCGCCCTTGACCGTCGCGCGCCCCGGGCGCCATGAGCGCGGCCAACAAACGCAGCATCAAGAG
>JBIIUJ010000166.1:0-5021 GCA_044340025.1 Caulobacterales bacterium | reverse complement strand
GGCGGCGCGCTCCGGGTCCGCGACGCCGGCGGCCTGGAGCGCGGCCGCGCTTTCGGCCAGATGCCGGCCCACCAGCGGGTTGGCGGGATCGAGCATGGGGGCAAGCTCGGTCTTGTGAAAGGCGGTTGACCAGTCCCGCGCGGTGTTGAGGGCCGCCAGCCCAATCGCCCCGCCGAGATTGCGCGTCAGGTTGAACACGCCCGACGCATTCTGCACCTCGCCCGCCGGCAGGGTGCCGAGCGCGAGGTTCGTCACCGTGACGAAGCAGAACATGAAGCCAAATCCGCGCAGCACCTGCGGCAGGAAAAAGTCCCAGAAGCCGCTCTGCGCCGTCAGATTGGCCTGAAGCAGGCAGCCCATCGCCACTGCAATCACGCCAATGCCCACCGCCAGACGCGGATCGATGCTCATGGCGAACAGCCGGGCGATCGGGGCCGACAGAAACATCGTGGCGCCAGTGACAAACATCACATGCCCGATCTGAAGCGCCGAATAGCCAAGCACCCCGCCCAGAAACAGCGGCTGCAGATAAACTGCTCCATACAGGCCCAGCCCCAGCACCAAGCTGATCGCGGAACCAATCGCGAAATTGGGGTCGGAGAACGCCCGCAGGCTCACGACCGGTTCGGGCGCGCTGAACGACCGCCAGAAAAACACGGCCCCTGCGCCCACCGCCACCACGCACCAGAGCGCAATGTCGCCGCTTGCCAGCCAGCCCTGACGCGGCCCCTCCTCCAGCACGAACTGCAACGCGCCCAGAAACAGCGCGAGGCCGATCAGGCCCGCCCAGTCCATCCGGCTCAGCAGGCCATAGTTCGGCTTGCCCACCCGGATGAAGGCGTAGACGAGCGCCGCGGCCGCCACGCCGGGAACCAGATTGATCAGGAACAGCCAGCGCCAGCCCAGCGTATCGGTGATCAGGCCGCCAACCGTCGGCCCGATGGAGGGCGCCAGCGTGACGATGAGGCCGATCATCACCTGAACCGTTGGCCGGTTCTTCGGCGGAAACAGCAGGAAGACGGTGGCGAGCGTGGTGGGGATCAGCGCTCCCCCCATGAAGCCCTGGATCGCCCGGAACACGATCAGGCTCTCGATGTTCCAGGCAAAGGCGCAGGCCGCCGAGGCCAGCGAAAAGCCCAGAGCTCCGATCGTGTAGAGGTTCCGGATCGACAGCGCGCGGCCGAGGAAGCCAGACAGCGGGATCGCGATGACCTCCGCCACGAGGTAGGATGTCTGGATCCAGATCAGCTCCTCCGCGCTCGCCGCAACGCCGGCCTGAATCTCGCGGATCGAGCTCGCCACGATCTGGATGTCGAGGATCGACATGAAATTGCCGACCGCCATGGCTGCAAAGCCCACCCAGACCCGCCAGTCGGGGGCGGGCGGCTCGGTCGGCGATGCCGGATTGGTCATGGCGCGGGCCGGGCGATGACAGTGGCCGTCACCGAGAGCCCCGGCCGCAGCACCCCCTTGGCCCGCCACTCCGGATCGATGGCGATCCGCACCGGGACGCGCTGGGTGATCTTGGTGAAGTTGCCCGTCGCTGTGTCGGTCGGCAGCAGGGAGAATTGCGCGCCGGACGTGGGCGCCAGGCTCTCCACCCGGCCGGTTACGGCGAGGTCGGGGAAGGCGTCCAGCTTCAGGCGCACGGCCTGGCCGGGCTGAAGCCGGGCGATCTGGGTTTCCTTGAAATTGGCCACCACGAAGGCCTGATCGAGGGGCACGATGGCCAGCAGCAGCGCGCCGGGCCGCACAAGCTGACCCACCTGCACCGTCCGGTTGGCCACCACCCCGGCGACAGGCGCGCGCATCTGCGCATAGCCGCGGGTGAGGCTGGCTGCCTCCAGCGCCGCGCGGGCCGCCTTCAGCGTGGCCTGAGCCGAGAGGGCCGCCGCCCCGGCGGCGGCAACATCGGCCTCGGCGCGGGTTCGCGCCGCAGCGGCGACCGCAATCTGCTCCGTCTGGGCGGCGGACGCAGCCTCGGCGCGGCGCAGACCGGCATCGCCCACCTCAGCCTGCGCGCGCGCCTGATCCAGCCGGGACGGCGAGAGGAAGCCGCGCTCGGCCAGGGTCGCGAGGCGACGTTCATCGGCCGCCGACAGCGCGCGGGCGGCCCGGGCGGCGGCGATCTGGGCTTGCGCCTCACGCGCGAGATCGGTCTGAAGCGCCACCTGCTCGCCCGCGCCGGCCACCGCGGCCCGGCGCGCCTGGGCATCGGCCAGCGCACGCGCAGCCTCCGCTTCGGCGCGCGCCACCTCGGCTTGCGCCCGCGCAAGCTGGGCGTCGTAATCGGCGGGCTCCAGCGTGACGAGGGGCGCGCCGGCGGCCACGTGCGCGTTGTCGGCCGCATGCACCGCCCGCACATAGCCCTCCACCTTGGCCGAGACATGGGTGATGTCGGCGCGCACATAGGCGTTGTCGGTCGCGATCTCGTATCGGCCCTGGGTCCACCAGCGCCAGCCGAAGGCGGCGGCCCCGACAAGGATCACGCCCACAACCCCGGCCAGGATCAGGGATTTGCGGGTCATGGGCGGGCTCCGGGCGCGACAGCCACGCCATTGAGAAACAGGTCGAGGATTTCTTCGGCCGCCACGTCCAGCGGCTTGCGGGTCTCCAGCCCGGCAAACGCCTCGCGCCGCCAGATCTCGGTCAGCAGCGGCGCAATCAGCGCGCGCGAGGCCGCCTCCGTCGAGACCGGGCGGAACAGGCCCTGCGCGACGGCGGCGGCGATCAGCCGCTCGATCAACGCGCTCACCCGCGCCACGACGGCGCCGTGATAGAAGGCTGCGATCTCGGGAAAGCGGGGCGCCTCGGCCAGAACGATGCGCGGGATCGCGGCCAGGCGGGGGTCGTCCATCGCCTGCGACCAGACCACCGTGATGGCGCGCAAGCCCGCAATCGGGTCGAGATCGGCCGTCGCAACAGCCTCCAGATGCGCCTGAACCGGCCTGATGCGTCGTTCCACCAGCGCGCGGAACAGGGCGTCCTTCGAGGGAAAGTAGAGATAGAGCGCCGCCTTCGACAGGCCCGCTGCCGCCGCCACATCCTCCATCCGGGTCGCTGCGAAGCCGCGCGCGGCAAACTGGTCGAGGGCGGCTTCCAGAACCGCATCCGGCCGGGTCTGCGGGCTGCGCCGCCAGCGCGGCGGCCGGGTTTCGGGGGCGGGCGTCATCGCGGACGAGTATATGACTGACTGGTCAGTCATATACTGTGGCTGCGCGTCGCAGGCTCGGTCCCCCCTCCCCCGAAGCGCTGTCTGGGTCTAAAGCCAAGCGCCATGACACATCCGCTCGGCCCCGACAGCCGCCTCGTCCTGATCGACGGCTCCGGCTACATCTTCCGCGCCTATCACGCGCTGCCGCCGCTGACGCGCGCCTCGGACGGCGCCCCGGTGGGGGCGGTGTCGGGCTTCTGCAACATGCTGTTCAAGCTGATCGCGGATCAGAAGGCGGGGCTTGCGCCCACCCATCTCGCCGTCATCTTCGACAAGAGCGAGGACAGCTTCCGCAAGGCGCTCTATCCCGCCTACAAGGCCCAGCGTCCGCCGGCGCCCGAAGACCTGGTGCCGCAGTTCGCGATGATCCGGGAAGCGACGCGCGCCTTCGGCCTGCCCTGCATCGAACTGGGCGGCTATGAGGCTGATGATCTGATCGCCACCTACGCCCACGAGGCCGAAGCGCTGGGCGCGCGCGTGACCATCATCTCATCCGACAAGGACCTGATGCAGCTCGTGACCGAGCGGGTGCAGCTCTACGATCCGATGAAGGAGCGCCCGATCGGCCGGGCCGAAGTGATCGAGAAGTTCGGCGTGCCGCCTGAAAAGGTGATCGACGTGCAGGCGCTGATGGGCGACAGCGTGGACAATGTGCCCGGCGCTCCCGGCATCGGACCCAAGACCGCAGCCGAACTGATCGCCACGTTCGGCGACCTCGACGCGACGCTCGCCCGCGCCGGCGAGGTGAAGCAGCAGAAGCGGCGCGAAACGCTGATCGCCTTCGCCGACCAGATCCGCATCTCCCGCGCGCTCGTCACCCTGGCCAGGGACGCGCCCCTGCCCGAGCCGCTGGAGGCGCTGGCCGTGCGCGAGCCGGACCCCGCCACCCTGCTCGGCTTTCTGGAGGCGATGGAGTTCAGGACCATCACGCGCCGCGTGCGCGAAAGCCTCGCGCGCGAGGGCCATGTGGCCGACGCAGCGCCCACCGGGCCGATCGCCGCGACGACGGCGGAGGGCGCCGCCGACGTGCGCCATGAGGCTTATGAAACCGTGCTCGACCTTGAAACCCTCGCCCGCTGGATCGCGCGCGCGCGCGGGGCGGGCGTGGTGGCGGTCGATACCGAAACCGATGCGCTGGGCGCGACCAGCGCCGGCCTCGTGGGCGTTTCGCTCGCGCTCGGCCCCAATGATGCGTGCTACATCCCCCTCGCCCATCGCGAGAAGGGCGCGAGCGATCTGTTCGGCGGGGGCGGGGCCCTGCCTGGCCAGGCGCCGCTTCAGGGCGCGATCGATCTCCTGAAGCCCCTGCTGGAGGACCAAACCGTCCTGAAGGTGGGCCAGAACATCAAATATGATCTCGCCGTGCTCGCCCGCTATGGCGTGGCCGTGGCGCCGTATGACGACACGATGCTGATCTCCTATGCGCTCGCCACCGGCCAGCGCGGGCATGGCATGGATGAGCTGTCCGAGCGGCTGCTCGGCCACCGGCCCATCGCCTTCAAGGAGGTGTGCGGCTCCGGCAAGGCTCAGATCAGCTTCGCTGAAGTCCCGCTGGATGTGGCCACGCGCTACGCCGCCGAGGACGCCGACATCACGCTGCGGCTCTGGGCGCTGCTCAAGCCGCGGCTCGCGCGCGAGGGGCTGCTTGCGGTTTATGAAACGCTGGAGCGGCCGATGCCGGCGGTTCTGTCGGCCATGGAGCTGGCCGGCGTGAAGGTGGACCGGGCCACGCTGTCGCGCCTTTCAGGCGATTTCGCCCAGCGCATGGCCGCGCTGGAGGCCGAAGCCCACCAGATCGCGGGCCGCA
>JBIIUJ010000089.1:0-10826 GCA_044340025.1 Caulobacterales bacterium | reverse complement strand
TCGCGCTTGAACTCGTCGCTGAATCTGACGTTGCCCATCATGGCCTCCTTGCCTCAAAATTAGGAAGGAAGGCGTCCAAGAATCTAGGGGCGATTCAGGATGGCGATGTGATCGTCGGCGAATTCTGGACCTTCATGGCCGATGAGCGGACCCTGCTGCGGCGCGGCGTCGGCAAGAACATGCAGGGGCGGTCGCGCGCTTTCGAAGAATACTTTCTGCGCATCGGGCCGGCGGTGAAGACCGCCGGGGCTTGAGCGACGGCTGATCGCGCGGATCAACGCGCGGCGGTTTCTGGGGGAATGACGCCTGGGCGTGCGCCTTCCTGGCTTCAGGGCGGCGACTGCATCATGCAAAGGGGGACAAAACCGTGAGACTGCAATCCAAAGCCCTGCGCGCTGCGCTGGCGGCCGCCGTATTCAGCATGCCAGGGGCAAGCGCCTGGGCCCAGGCGCAGGGCGAAAGCCCGCGGATTGAAGAAACGGTCATCGTCACCGGCGTGCGCGGGGCGCCGCGCACAGTCATCGACAGCCCCACCCCGATCGACGTGCTGGGCGCCGCCGAGATCGAGCGGGTTGGCCGGGCCGGCACGCTCCAGGCGCTCTCCACGCTTGCCCCGTCCTTCACCGTTCCCACCCGGGCCGGCGGCGGCACCGCGAGCGTGATCTCCACCGGCGGCCTGCGCGGGCTAAACCCCGATCAGACGCTGATCCTCGTGAACGGCAAGCGCCGGCACAAATCCTCGCTCATCAATGCGGTATCCGCGCTCTATCTCGGCTCGGTGCCTGTCGATCTCGACATGATCGCCACCTCCGCGATCGGCCGGATCGAGGTGCTGCGCGATGGCGCGGCGGCGCAATATGGCTCCGATGCGATCGCGGGCGTGATCAACATCATCCTGAAGGACGATCCCGATGGCGGGGCGGCCTCGGCCACCTGGTCGCAGAACTTCGATCGATCCGATGGTCAGGTCGTGCAGGGTTCCGCCAATTACGGCTTCCCGATCATGGACGACGGCTATCTCCACATCGCCGTCTCCGGCAAGGCGCAGAAGCAATCCAACCGTGCGCTGCCGCTGCCCACCACGCTGCCGATCTTCCGACCGGGCGATCCGCGCGAGTCCACAGTCAACCGGACCATCTTCGGAACCTACGGGCAATACCCGCAGGAAGGGCTCAACACCGCGCTCAATCTCGCCATTCCCATGGACGGGGACATGGAGCTCTATTCCTTTGCCACGTTCAGCGTTCGGGAATCGCGGCTGCCGTTCACGGTGCGCCTCAACAATTCGGATCGCACCACCGGCTCCAATACGGCCCTTCCAGAGGTCTATCCCAACGGCTTTGTGCCAACCCAGGTGATCGACGAGACCGATTATGATCTCGCCATGGGCCTCAAAGGCCTCGCAGCGGGCTGGGACTGGGATATTTCCGCCGTTTGGGGCGGCAACATCGCCGACCAGACCTCGGTCAACAACATCAACGCCAGCTTCGGGCCGACAAGTCCGCGCAGCTTCGTGATCGGCTCGCTCGCCTCGTCCGATCTGACGGTTTCGGCCGATTTCACGCGCGCCTGGCAGACGGCCATGGGGGAATTGCAGACTTCTTTCGGCCTGCAGGCGCGGCGCGAGACCTATTCGGTGAAGCAGGGCGATCCCCTTGGCTATCTCACCGGCAGCTATGTCATCCCCGCCGGCCAGCCCTTCGCCGGGCAGCGGCCGCCGGGCGGAGCGCAGGCGACGCCAAGCTTCCGGCCCGAAGATGAAGTCAACGCCGAGCGCGGCAATGGCGCCGTCTACGCCGAACTGGGCCTGACCCCGAACGACCGCTTCTTCATCGGCGTGGCCGGCCGGTATGAAAGCTATGACGACGCCAGCGGCGAGACCCTGACCGGCAAGCTCAACGCCCGCTATGAACTGACCGACGCCATCGCGGTGCGGGCGGCGTTTTCCAATGGCTTCCGGGCGCCCAGCCTCGCCCAGCAATTCTACGCCTCCACCACCAACCAGTTCCGCACGGTGAACGGCGTGCCGAACGTGGCGTTGCTGATCAAGACGCTGCCGGTCGGCTCGCCCGAAGCCATCGCGCTGGGCGCCGATCCGCTGACGCCGGAAGAATCGATCAACACCAGCATTGGCGTCACGTTCAATCCGTTCCCGGCGCTGTCGGTTACGCTCGACGCCTACCGCATCGGCGTGGATGATCGCATCACCGTCACCAGCACCCTGGCGGGCGTGGACGCCGCTGGCCGGTTCACGCCGATCAGCGCGATTCTGGTGCGCAACGGGCTGAACCCGAATCTCAGCGCGCAATATTTCACCAATGCGGTCGACACCCGCACGGAAGGCTTCGACATCGTGGCGAGCTATCGCCAGACGTTCGACCGGTTCGGCGTGGTGCGCTGGAGCCTCGCCTACAACTTCAATGAAACCGAGTTGCGGCGGGTGAAGCCCAATCCGCCGGAGCTGGCGCCGCTCGGGCCGGAATTCGTGCTGTTCAACCGCTCGTCGGTGAACAACCTCACCGAGGGCACGCCCAAGGACAAGATCGTGCTCGGCGCGAACTGGGACATCAGCCGCTTCTCCACCAGCCTGCGCGTGTCGCGGTTTGGCGAGTTCACCGTGCCGAGCACGGTGGTGGCCAATGATCGCACCTATTCAGCCAAGTGGATCGTGGACGCCGAAGTTTCGGTGGACCTGACCGAACGGGTGGCGCTCGCGGTCGGGGCCAACAACCTCGGCAACGAATACCCGGACGCAATCGGCATCTTCAACGCCAATCTCGGGATCGGGCAATATCCCACCTCCTCGCCGTTCGGCTTTACGGGTGGTTCCTATTACGCCCGCCTCTCGACGACGTTTTGATGGTCGTGCGGGCGCTTGTTCTGTTGGCGGGGCTGGCGCTGACCAGCTGCGCCACCGCGCCGGAGGCGGGCGCAGACGTCCGCGCCCCCGGGGCGGTCTTTCGCGATTGCCCGGATTGTCCGCCCATGGTGGTGATCCCGCCGGGAGAATTCACCATGGGCTCCCCGGAAACCGAGCCTGTGCGCGACGCCGACGAAGGGCCGCAGCGCACCGTCACGATCGCGAAAGCCTTCGCCGTTGCGATCCATGAACTCACGCGCGGCGAGTTCGCCCGCTTTGTGGCCGCCACCGGCCATGTCGCGGCGCGCAATTGCTCGGTCTGGACCGGCGCCCGCACCGAGCGGGTGGCCGAAAAGGACTGGCGCGACCCAAACTTTCCGCAGGCGGACGATCATCCGGTCACGTGCCTGTCCTGGCATGACGCGCAGGCCTATGCGGCCTGGCTCTCGGCGCGCACGGGCAAGACCTATCGTCTGCTGACGGAAGCCGAATGGGAATATGCGGCGCGGGCGGGCGCCGCCGGCAAATATTCCTTCGGCGACGACGCCGATCAGCTTTGCGCCCATGGCAATATCGCCGACGACGCAGCGCGCGAGGCCGGCGGCGCTCCGCAATGGACCTATGCCGCCTGCCGAGACGGCTATGGCCTCACCACCGCGCCTGTGGGCCAGTTCAGAGCGAACGCATTCGGGCTTTACGACATGCATGGCAATGTCTGGGAATGGGTGGAAGACTGCCATCGCCCCAGCTATGCCGGCGCGCCGACCGACGGTTCTGCGGTGGTCTTTCCCGATTGCCCGACGCGGGTGGATCGCGGCGGCGGCTTTTTCAACAATCGCGGCACCAACCGCTCGACAGAGCGCGCTCTTTATCCCCCCGGCGCGACAAGCGTGAACATCGGGGTGCGGCTGGCCCGCACGCTCGACTGAGCCCTCCGGAGACCCCATGCTGAAACCCCTGGCGCTTGCGCTCACCCTCGCCTTGCCCGCCGCTCCTGGCGCCGCGCAGGAGATCGTCCGTCATCAGAACCCGCAGCCCGGCATCATCCTGTCAGGCGTCACGGTGCCGGACGGCGCAGAGTGGCTGCTGCTCAGCGGCATTGTGCCATCTGCGATCGATCCGGCCGTGACAGGCAGCTTCGAGGCCTTTGGCGACACCCGCACCCAGGCGATCAATGTCTTCGAGAAGATCGAGGCCGCGCTGGAGCGTCAGGGCTGGTCAATGAAGGATGTGGTGCGCCTTCAGGTGTTTCTGGTCGGCGACCCAAAGCTGAACGGGCGGATGGATTTCGCGGGCTTCAACGCCGCCTATCGCCAGTTCTTCGGCACAGAGAAGAACCCCAACATCGTTGCGCGCTCCACGATGCAGATCGCCGGGCTCGCCAATCCGTATTTCCTGGTCGAAATCGAAGCGACCGCGGCGCGCACGCCGGCCCCGCCGCGCTGAACCGGGGCGCGTTCTTGGACGCGGCTGACCCGCCATGCTAGTCCGGCGGCAGCGCAGGGCGAGCCGATGGCCTACTACAGCAATGTGAACCCCGACCTTCTGGCCGCAGCGCCCGCCGAGGCGCGCCACGTGCTGGAGGTCGGCTGCGGCTCTGGGGCCTTCGCCGCCGCCTACAAGGAACGCAATCCGGGCTGCCGCTATGTCGGGGTGGAGCTTTTCCCCGATGCGGCTGCGGCGGCGCGCGGGGTGGTGGATCATCTGGAGATCGGCAGCATCGAGGATGCGGCGGTGATGGACGCGCTCGATGCCGCGCGCGGCGATGCGCCGTTCGATCTGCTCATCTTCGGGGATGTGCTGGAACACCTGCACGACCCCTGGAAAGTGCTGGCCGCCCTGCGAGCGCGCACCGCCCCGCAAGGCCTTTGCGTCGCGTGCATCCCCAATGTCGGCCACTGGTCAATTGTCCGCCAGCTGATGGCCGGGCGGTGGGATTATGCAGATTCCGGACTTTTGGACCGGACCCATCTGCGATTCTTCACAGTCGACACCGCCATCGCGATGTTTCGCTCGGCGGGCTGGACCTTTTCCAGTGCGCGCTCGCGCGTGCTCTGGCCGGACAAGACCAAGGCCGCGCTGGCCGATCTCCTGCCCTTGGCGCCCAAGCTCGGCGTGCCGGAGGACAAGTTGCGCCGCGATCTGTCGGCGTTCCAATGGATCATTCAGGCGGCGAACCCCGCTGGGGAGCCTCCGCCGGCCTGATCAGCCCTTCAGCTGCATCATTGTGGGGGCCAGCGCGTGGTCTTCCCCAGCGGTCACCACATCCTGCCGCTTGCCCTGGGGGCGCCGTTCGAACGCGACGATGCTGTCGTAGATGCAGATGCCGGCGGTTGTGCTGGCGAAGCGGCTGCGCGGCTTGGCCCGGTCGATATAGAAATCGTGCAGCTCGTCGAGCCGGTCCTTCACGAACTCCATGAAGCTGCCGGGCGCCTTCAGCCCGCCGCCCCATTTCGGCCAGTAGCAGGCATGGGTGTCCTCCACGAAATAGACGCCCGTCGGGCTGATCCGATCGTAAAGATGGATGAATGTCTTGATCATGTGGCTGGAGATATGGCTGCCGTCATCGATCACGATATCGATCTGGCCATATTTTTCCACGATGGCGTTCAGAAGCGCTGGATCGTCCTGGCTGCCGATGAACACCTCGATATTCTCGCCCGCGTGCTTCTTGCAGTCGGGGTTGATGTCGAGCCCGATGATGCGGGCGCCCGCGCCGAAATAGGTGCGCCACATTTCCAGAGAGCCGCCCTTATAGACCCCGATCTCCAGCACGGTGGGGTTCCTGCCGCGAAAGCGGCTGAAGTGCTTCTCGTAGATATCGAAGTAATGCAGCCACTTATGGATCGGCTTGCCGCTGTTGTTCAGAAAATAGGCGTGGAGAAATGCCTCGTCACTCATGTCGGCGTCCCTGGGGCCCGCGGGCGGCGCGGCCGGCCAGCGTGCTCTAGGACCTCGATGGCGCTTTGTCATCCCGGGCGGTCGGGCGCAGGCCGCGGATGCGCAAACCGACCGGCAAGCGCGGCTGATCCATTGCTCCGGAGCGGGGCAAGCGCCATTGATTGGGCCACAAGATCGCTGCGCCGTGGCGAGTCGCGCCCGCTTTTTGCCGCCGCAGACAGCGCCGCCCCAACGGCGCCTTGCTGTTGAAGAGGTCGCCGCCTTGGTGCTTTCCCCCTCCGCCCGTTCAAGCCTCTCCGATCCAGCCGCGCGCGCGCCCTTTCGCCAGACCGCCGAGACCCCGCTGGCGGAGGCCATCGAGCGCTATGCGCGCCAGATCGACGCCCCGCGCGGGCGGGCGCTGTCGCCGCTGCTGCGCCGGCTGGAGGCCGAGGCGATCGAGATCATGCGCGAAGTGGTGGCGGAGTTTGAAAACCCGGTCTTTCTCTATTCGATCGGGAAGGATTCCACCGTGATGCTGCACATCGCGCGCAAGGCGTTCTTTCCGGCCAAGCCCCCGTTCCCGTTCCTGCACATCGCCACCACCTGGGACTTCCAGGACATGATCACCTATCGCGATCTGCTGGTGGCCGCGCTGGGGATCGAGCTGCGCACCCACACCAATGCCGAAGGGCTGGCGCGCGGGGTGAACCCCATCGCCTCGGGCTCCTCGCTGCATGCCCAGGTGATGAGCACCGAGGGGCTGAAACAGGCGCTGGACCTGTGGGGGTTCGACGCGGCCTTCGGCGGCGGCCGGCGCGATGAGGAAAAGAGCCGCGCCAAGGAGCGCATCTTCTCCTTCCGCACGCCGCAGCACGCCTGGGATCCGCGCAACCAGCGTCCGGAACTCTGGAACCTCTACAACACGCGCATCGCGCGGGGGGAATCGATCCGGGTGTTTCCGCTCTCCAACTGGACCGAGGTGGACATCTGGTCCTACATCCGGGCCGAGGAAATCCCCGTCGTCCCGCTCTATTTCGCCAAGGCGCGCCCTGTGGTGGAGCGCAACGGCGCCCTGATCCTCGTGGACGACGATCGCCTGCCCGTGGAGCCGGGCGAGGCCCAGTCCCGCATGATCCGCTTCCGCACGCTGGGCTGTTATCCGCTGACGGGCGGGATGGAATCTGAAGCCCGCGCCGTCGATGAGATCATCGAGGAGATGCTCGCCTCCACCAAGTCGGAGCGGCAGGGTCGCCTGATCGATCATGACGAGGCCGCCTCCATGGAGCGCAAGAAGCGCGAGGGTTATTTCTGATGGCGGGGGCGTCTGTCGTGCATCCGCACGAGACCGAGAAGGCGCTGTTGCGCTTTCTCACCTGCGGCTCGGTCGATGATGGCAAGTCCACGCTGATCGGGCGGCTGCTGTATGAGTCCAAGCAGATCTTCGACGATCAGATGGCCGCGCTCGCACGCGACAGCCGCAAGCACGGCACGACTGGCGAGGCGCTAGATCTGGCTTTGCTGGTGGATGGGCTGGAGGCCGAGCGCGAGCAGGGCATCACCATCGATGTCGCCTATCGCTTCTTCACCACGCCCAGGCGCAGCTTCATCGTCGCCGATACGCCGGGCCACGAGCAATACACCCGCAATATGGCGACCGGCGCCTCCACGGCTGATCTTGCGATCATTCTGGTGGACGCGCGCAAGGGCATCCTCACCCAGACCAAGCGGCACAGCCACATCTGCGCGCTGCTCGGCATCCGTCATGTCATTCTGGCGGTGAACAAGATGGATCTCGCCGACTATTCGGGCGAGACCTTCTTCCGGATCGTGTCCGATTATGTCGGCTTCGCCCAGGCGTTCGGCTTCGCCAGCATCCGGCCGGTTCCGGTCTCGGCGCGCGAGGGCGATAACGTCACCACCCGCTCGGCGCGCATGCCCTGGTATGACGGCCCCTCCATCCTGGAGCATCTGGAGACGGTGGAGGTGGTGGAGGACGCGGCCGCGCGCCCGTTCCGTTTCCCAGTCCAGTGGGTGAACCGGCCCGATCTCGATTTCCGGGGCTTGGCCGGGACGATTGCATCCGGCGCCATTGGGGTGGGCGATACGGTCGAGATCGCCGGCTCGGGCCGCCAGACGCGGGTGGAACGCATCGTCACGTTCGATGGCGACCTGCCCGCCGCACAGGCTGGCGCCGCGGTCACGCTGACGCTGGCTGACGAGATCGACGTTGGGCGCGGCGATCTGCTGTGTCGGCCGGGCGAAGCGCCGGAGGTGGTGGACCAGTTTCAGGCCCATCTTCTGTGGATGAACGACGCCGCCATGCTGCCGGGCCGCTCGTATCTCCTGCGGATGGGAACCGCGACCGTGCCGGCCCGCGTGAGCGCGCTGAAGACCCGGATCGATGTGAACACCCTGGAGGAGCGGCCCGGCAAGACGTTGCGCCTCAACGAGATCGGGGTCTGCACGCTGGTGACGAGCCGCCCCCTTCCGGTCGAGGCCTATGCCCAGAACCGGCGCACGGGCGCCTTTCTGCTGATCGACCGGACCACGAACGCCACCGCCGGCGCCGGCATGATCCAGCACCCCCTGCGCCGGGCGAGCAACATCCACCGCCAGCATCACACGATCGACAAGGCCGCCCGCGCCCGCCTGACGGGACAGAAGCCGGTGATCCTTTGGTTCACCGGCCTGTCGGGGTCGGGCAAGTCCACGATCGCTGATCTGGTGGAAGCTGAACTGCACCGGCGCGGGGTGCACACCATGCTGCTCGACGGCGACAACATGCGCCACGGCCTGAACAGCGATCTTGGCTTCACCGCCGCCGACCGGGTGGAAAACATCCGCCGCGTCGGGGAGGTGGCCAAGCTGTTCGTTGAGTCCGGGCTGGTGCTGCTGTGCTGTTTCATCTCGCCTTTCGCCCAGGAGCGCGCAGGCGTGCGCCAGCTCGTCCGGCCGGACGAATTCGTCGAGATCTTTGTCGATGTGCCGCTGGAGGAATGCCGCCGGCGCGACCCCAAAGGTCTCTACCGCAAGGCCGACGCCGGCCAGATCCGGAACTTCACCGGGATCGACAGCGCCTATGAGCCGCCCGAGGCGCCGGAGATCCGGATCGACGGGCTGACCGAAACCGCCGAACAGGCCGCAGAGCGCATCATCGCCTGGCTGGTGGCGCGCGAAGCGGCGGAGGCCGGCGACGCCTGACGAACCGCGCTTGATCCGACAAGTCCGCCCCCCGGCGCCGCAAGGCGCGGCTGCGCCGTCGCAGACCTGACATCTGCGTAGGGCATGGAAGCGAGAGGCTCTGGACAGGACAGCAGATGCGGCAGGCGGCGAGAGCAGCTTTGGGGAGCGCGGCGCTTGTGCTTGCGCTTGCGTCCTGTGGCGAGGCGCCACGCAGCGACCTCACCGGCTGGCAAGCCGAAATGGGCCAGATCCGGCTCGGCGTGACTGCATCTGAGGACAACCCAGAGCAGCTGCGTCGCTGGAAGACTTACGAGACCCATTTGTCGCGCGTGACAGGCCTCCCGGTGCGTAGCTATGAGACAAGCGACTATAACGGCGTGATCCAGGCGCTGGCCTCCGGCCAGGCAGACATCGTGCAATTCGGCCCTGCTGCTTACGCTAACGCGGAATCGCAGATCGGCGACAAGGCAATGCCGATCCTCGCATCTCGCGATTCCGGCGGCAACCTCGGCTACTACTCAGCGATGGCAGTGCGCGCCGATAGCCCCTATCGCAGCATTCAGGACCTGAAAGGCAAGACGATCGGCTGGGTCGATTTCAACTCGGCCTCTGGTTATGTCTATCCGCGCCACGCCATGCGCGAGCAGGGCATCGATCCTGATACGTTTTTCGGCAAGAGCGCGATCAGCGGCGGCCACACCCAGGGCGTGATGGCGATGGCGAACGGCCAGTTCGACGCGATCCTCGTGACGATGTCGGATGGCAACCCGCAACAGGGGTTCAACAGGGGCGCACTTTTCACGATGGCCCGTCAGGATCTGGTGAAAATGGAAGACTTTCGGTTGATCTGGTTTGCCGGCCCAATTCCCACGTCCCCCTTGGTGGTGCGCGGCGACCGGCCAGCGGAGTTCATTGACATCACTCGAGGGGCGCTGGCCGCCCTGCCGTTCGACGAGCCGGAGATCTGGCGTGAGATTGGCCAGCCGGACGGCTCCACTTTCGCGGCTGTCACAAAGGCCGACTATTCCGGGATGATTTCGATCCGTGCATATGAGGTCTCGCGTCGCCGTGGCGGCGCGCCGGCGCCGGGCGGTCAATAGGATGGCGCGCGCGCTGATTCTTGTGCTTGGCGTGCTGGCCGCGCCCATCACGGCCGCAGCTCAGCAGCCCGCCCCGTTTCGCGTAGCGGCCATAGGGGCGGACGCCCCCTGCGCCGCGCCGGGGGCGCAGACGCCGGCCGCTGCGCGGGCCTATGCGACCCATTTGTCGGCCCGTCTGAAGCGGCCGGTGCATCTGTGCGGGTTCGCCCAATCCGCTGCGGCCGGCGCCGCCTTGGCCGCCGGCGGGGTGGATCTGGGGCTGCTGGATGCGGGAGGCTTTGGCGCGCATCAGACCAGCCTTCGCGCAATCCTCGCCGGGCGGCCAAGCGCGGGGCCAGGCCGGGCGCTCACCGTTCTGATCACGCGCGCGGCGGATGCGCGCGCCACGCCCGCCGCCTTCGCCAGCGCTCGGCTGGTGCTGGGCGGGACCGGCCCGCTGATGCAGGATGCGCCCTTGTCCGCGTTGGCGCAGGCTGGACTGTCGCCTGCCACGCCGCCGCGCGTCGTACCAGGCAGCGAAGCGGCGCTTGCCGCGGTTCGCTCCGGCGCGGCCGACGCCGCCATCCTCGACGCGGCAAGCGTCACGCGCGAATGCCGCGCCGATGACGCCACCTCGCGCCCCTGCGCCGATCTGAGGGAAGTCTGGCGCGGACGGCCGCGGCCGGCGCTGGCCTGGGCGGTGCGCCGCGACATGGCCGAGGCGCTGCGCTTCCAGATCATCGGCATTCACATCGCCCTGCATCAGGAGGCGCCGGCCGCTGCGCCGTTTGCGCTCGCCGGCATGACGGGGGCGGAATTGC
>JBIIUJ010000122.1:0-8051 GCA_044340025.1 Caulobacterales bacterium | reverse complement strand
AGGCCCTTGCCCTTACCGACGCGAGCCAGAAGGTGCGCGCCTGGTGAGCCGCAGGGCGATCCCGAATGACGAAATCGTGGCGGGGTTCGAGGCCTATCGCCGCCGCGTTCTGCGCCGTGAACGGGTTCGGGCGCTGGCGATCCTTCTGGGGTTCAGTGCGCTGCTCGCCATTTCGCTCCATGTCAGCGAAGTGTTCACCGCCGCTGTCGGCGGCGATCCGCTGGGACGTATCGCGAGTTTCCTGACACTGATGAATCCGGGGCTGAGGCCGGATGCTCTGCTGGCGCCGCGTACGGCGCCCGGCAGCCTTGCGGCCTGGTTCTACGACCTGCCGCTGTGGCTTGACCTTCTGTGGGAGACCATGCGGATCGCGATCGTGGCCACCATTCTGGGGGTCATTGGCGCGCTCGCGGTTTCCTTCCTCGCGGCCCGCAACCTCAGCCCCCATCCTGTGGTGTACTTCGTCACGCGGCGAACGCTTGAAATCGTCCGGACACTGCCTGATCTGATCCTTGCGCTGATCCTTGTGGCGGCCTTCGGCGTTGGGCCCTTGCCGGGCGTGATCGCCCTGTCGATCGCAACGATTGGCAGCCTCGGAAAACTGTTTGCCGAGGCCAATGAAAACATCGACATGGCGCAAGTGGAAGCGGTGAAGGCCAGCGGGGCGGGCTGGATGACGCAGATGCGCTTTGGCGTCCTGCCGCAGGTGCTGGCCAATCACGCCTCCTATGCGTTGCTGCGGTTCGAGGGCAACGTGGGGGCAGCTGCGGCGCTGGGCATCGTGGGGGCGGGCGGCATCGGCGTGGAGCTGTCGCGCGCCATCACCTACACCCAGTTCGACACCTATTTCGCGCTGCTGCTGATGATCATTGTCCTGATTATGGGGATCGATTGGCTCTCCGAGCAGATCCGCCATCGCATCATCGGGCTGGAGGGCGCGCGATGACGCCGGCGGCTGATCACCTCGCCGCCGCGCGCGCAATCGCTCCGGAGCTCGTGGTGCGGCCCCTGCCTGCGCGGCTGATGCGCGGGGGCGCAGCAGCGCTGGCGTTCGGCGCCTTCGGGTGGTTGTGCGCCTCCATCGGGCTGACGCCGGCGACGCTGTTTGCCGGGCTCGACAAGCTCGGCGTCTTCCTCGCCGCCATGGTCCCGCCGTCGGCCGGCGGTGATCCGATGCGGGTGATCAACAGCCTCGCCATGACCTTTGCGATGGCGTTTGCCGGCACGGCGCTGGCGGTGGCTGCGGCCCTGCCGCTCGGGCTTGCGGGCGCGAAGACCATCCTGGCTCAGCCGATGGCGCACTTTGCCCTGCGGCGGGTGTTTGACGTGTTTCGCGGCATTCCGGCGCTGGTCTGGGCGCTGATCCTTGTGTCGGCGTTCGGGCTCGGGCCGTTTGCGGGGGTGCTGGCGCTGGCGCTGGCCGATATCCCGCAGCTCGCCAAGCAATATGCCGAAGCGATCGAGAACGCCGAGACCGGGCCCCAGGATGCTGTGCGCGCCGCCGGCGGCGGGCCGCTCGCTGCGATCCGGTTTGGCCTTGCCCCGCAAGTGGCACCCGTGATCGCCAGCCAGTCGCTGTTCTGCCTTGAAGGCAACTTCCGGAATGCGGCAGTGCTGGGCATCGTGGGGGCGGGCGGCATCGGCTTGGAGCTGGAAGAGCGCATCCGGATCTTCGCCTTCGATCAGGTGGCGTTCATCGTCATTCTCTATGTGCTGTGCGTGATGGCGCTGGACATGATCTCGGCCCGGCTGCGCGCGGCGCTGGCCTGACGCATCCCCGACAACCCGCAAGGTCGCGCGTTTCGCCACGCCGGAGCGCAAGTTAGACCCTCGACATGGCCATAGACGCCGCCCCTCTTGCGCCAGCGGCGTCGGACAATCGCGCTGCGGCAGGTTTCTTCCTGCTCGGCGTGCTGGTCTCGACCGGCATGGTCTATCTGATCAAGACGCTGGGTCAGGAGTTCACGCCGTTCCAGATCATGCTGGCGCGCGGGGCGGTGATGGCGGTGCTGCTGGCGCCCTTCGCGCTGCGCCGTCGCGCGCTGCCGCCCGCGCTCAACGGGGCGCCCTGGCTGATGGCGGTGCGCGCGCTCACCACCTTCGGCGGGCAGGCCTTCGGCATCGCCGCCATCGCTGCGCTGCCCCTGGCGCAGGCCCAGTCCATCAGCTTCGCCAAGGGCTTTCTGGTGGCGGGCCTTGCAGTGGCCATCCTGAACGAGCGGGTGGATGCGCGCCGGTGGGCGGCGATCGCGATCGGCTTTGTCGGCGTTCTGGCGGCGCTGGAGCCCGCCGCCGGCCTCTCGCCGGGCGTTTTTTATGCGCTGGCGAGCGCGGGGTGCTTTGCGGCCTCCACCATCATGGTCAAGCAGCTCACGCGCGATACCGACAGCCTGACCCTGATGGTGTGGGGCGCGGTAGGGCAGGCGGTGCTCTCGGCGCCCTTCGCCGCGCTGCACTGGCGCACGCCCGACGGGCAGGATTGGCTGTTCCTCGGGCTTCTCGGCGTGCTGGCCATTGCGCTTCAGTCTGCGATGCTGGCCGCCTATCGCCGCGCCGATGTCAGCGCGCTCGCCCCGTTGGACTATACCCGCCTGCTCACCGGGGCGGCGGTGGGCTTTCTGGCGTTTGGCGAGGTTCCAAGCCCTGCCGTGATCGCAGGCGCCGTCCTCATCGTGGCGGCCAATCTCCTGCTGCTCGCCCGCCCGCGAACAAATCGCTAGGCGGCCTCGCGCCGGGGCCTGCGGCTGTCACAGGCCCGACATGGCGCGCGCTTAGCGTTCCCCCATCGAGCGATGGTCCGAGGGGCGCACATGCTGGTTCTGGAAGGCGTGAGCAAACACTATGGCGCAGTGCGCGCCGTGGATGGGGTGAGCCTTCAGATCGCCCGCGGCGAAATGACTGCGATCATCGGCCCATCCGGCGCGGGCAAGTCCACGCTCCTGCGGCTGATCAACCGGCTCGTGGAACCAAGCGCGGGCTCCGTGGCGTGGAATGGCGCGCGGGTCGCCGGCCTGAAGGGCGCAGCTCTGCGCGAGTGGCGCTCGCGGTGCGCCATGATTTTCCAGCAGTTCAATCTCTCGCCCCGGCTGGACGTGATGACCAATGTGCTGGTGGGCGGGCTTGCGCGGCGCCCAGGCCTGCCGCGCCTGTTCAAGATGTTTCCCGCCGAGGAGCGCGCCCGCGCCATCCTGGAGCTGCATGCGCTGGGCCTGGCGGAAGCCGCGCTCAAGCGCGCCTGCTGCCTCTCCGGCGGCCAGCAGCAGCGCGTGGCCATTGCGCGCGCCCTGATGCAGGATCCCGACATCATCCTCGCCGATGAGCCGATCGCCAGCCTCGACCCCGCCAACTCCGACATCGTGATGGAGACGCTCGCCGCCATCAATCAGGAGCGGGGGATCACCGTGCTGGTCAATCTGCATGCGCTGGATGTGGCGCGGCGCTATTGCCGGCGCATCATCGGCATGGCCGATGGGCGCATCGTGTTCGACGGGCCGCCGGAAGCGCTCAACGCCGCCGTGACCGACGCGCTATACGGGCGGCGCAGCGCCCCCCCGGTGGAGCCTCTGCCTGCAACGGCCTTCTCGCCGGAACCCCTGAGCGCGTTTGCGTGAGCCTGCCTTGATGCACCGCCACCTTGCGGACCGGCCGCGGGCGCCGGACTATCGCTATGTCGAAGCCGGTTTCAGCCCGGCGCCGGACGCGCCCAAGGGGCCCACGCCGGAAGTCCATCCCGACGCCAGCGTGCGCGACTGCATCCTCGGCCCCTGGGTGCGGGTGGGCGCGCGCACAAGCCTGTCTGAAGTGGAGATGGGCGCCTATTCCTACATCGTGACGGATTCGAGCGCGGCCTATGCCACGATCGGCAAGTTCTGCTCGATCGCGCGCGACGTGCGGATCAATCCGGGCAATCACCCGACCTGGAAGGCCGCCCAGCACCATTTCTCCTATCGCGCCGTCTCCTATCAGATGGGGGCGGAGGATGATCACGACTTCTTCCAGTGGCGGCGCGATCATCACTGCACCATCGGCCATGATGTCTGGATCGGCCATGGCGCCACCATCCTGCCGGGCGTCTCCATCGGAACGGGCGCGGTGGTGGGCGCGGGCGCAGTCGTGAGCAAGGACGTGGCGCCCTTCACCATCGTGGGCGGTGTGCCTGCAAAGCCGATCCGGGAGCGTTTTCCCAGAGCCGTGCAGGAAGGCCTGCTTGCGCTCGCCTGGTGGGACTGGGAGCATGAGCGCCTCGCCGCCGCCTTGCAGGATTTCCGTGAGCTTGACGCCGCAGACTTTGTCGAAAAACACGCCTGAGCGCGGGGTGCTCGTTCTGGTGGTCGGCCCGTCCGGCGTGGGCAAGGACACGCTGATCGAGGGCGCGCGGGCTCTGCTGGCGGGCGATCCGCAGGTGATCTTCGCCCGGCGCGAGATCACACGCCCTGCCGATGCGGGGGGCGAGGATCATCTGCCCGTCAGCCCGGAGGCCTTCGCCGCGCGGCGCGCGGCTGGGGCCTATCTGTTGAGCTGGGAGGCCAACGGCCACGGCTACGGCGCGCTTGCGACCTATGCGGACGATATCGCCGCCGGGCGCACGGTGGTGCTCAACGCCTCGCGCACCGTGCTGGAGGAGGCGCGCGCGCGCTTCGCGCCGGTGCGGATTGCAGCCATCACCGCCTCGCCAGAGGCGCTGCGCGCCCGCCTCGCCGCCCGCGGACGTGAAAACCAGGCCGAGATTGAAGCCCGTGTGGCGCGCGCCAGCTTGCTTGCCGCCCAAGGCCCGGACGTGACGGTCATCACCAATGACGGACCAGCCCACGTGGGCGCAGCGGCGCTGGCGGCGCTGATCCGGGGCGCGCTCAGGTCGTGACGAGAAGGGTCAGCGCCGCCTCCACCTCGGCCCGGCTGGTGGTGCGGATCACGGTGAGGTGGGCATAGGCGGGGTCGGCCAGCATCTCGCCGAACTGCCGCTTGCGCCGGTGATAGGTATCCCACGCCCAGCGGATCGGGTGCTCGCGCGAGATCAGCCTCGCCCAATCCTCCCGGCAGCCGGGAAAAACATCGCCGCCAGAGGCCGCCCGCTTCAGCGACCGCCAGATCACCTGACGCATGATGAGGCTGCGCGGCAGATCGAGCCAGACGAGATGCGTGGCCCGGCTCCAGATCAGCGGGCGCACCTTCGAATAACCCCCGGCGATCGTCCATTCCGGCAAAGCGGTGGCTGCATCGACGTCTGCGATGAAGGCGTCGGGCTCCTGTTCGGAGCGGCTGAACCAGCCGGGCCGCCAGTTGATCAGATCCAGCTCGTGGAAGGGAATTCCCCGCGCCTGCGCCAGCCGGCTGGCGAACGTGCTCTTGCCCGAGCCGGACGTGCCCACTACCGCCACGCGCACGGCCTCACCCCGCCAGGGCGGTCTGGGCGATGATGTGGAAGTCAGCCCCGCGCGCATCCTGCTTGAACAGGCTCAGGCGGTCGAAGCGGTGGAGACCGCTGACGCTGGCGAAATGCGCCGTCAGGGCGGCGGTGATCCGGCGGCGCAGCGCTTCGTCGCGCACCGCGCCGGTGAGCGTCATGTGAAAGCGGAAATCCTCGAAGATGAACGGGTAGCCGAAGGCGAGCAGGCGCTCGTCCTGCACAGGGCTCAGCCCCGCCTTGCGCCGGCGCGCCAGATCGGCCTCGCCCAGCGGCGCCCGATAGGCCTCGAACGCCCTGACGCACCCTTCGTGCAGCGCGGTCATGGCGGAAGACGCCGCTGTCAGCCGAAAGGCGATAAAGGCGGAAAGGCCCTGCGGCGCGATGCTGGCCGAGAACGCCGGCTCCCCGGCCGCGAACGCGTGGAACGCATCGACCAGATCGCCCTCCGTCTTCTCCGAAGCCAGTTCGAAAGGCGCCTTCAGCGTCGCGTGGAAGCCATAATGACGCGGATCGGCGGTGAGGGCGTCGAGGTCCAGATCGGAGAGAGCGGGGACGTCGGGGCGCGCAAGGGCCTCGCCCGTGATCGCGTCGCGCCCCAGCCACGCGCTGGCGCGCGCGTGCAGCTCTTCCTCCGGCCCCGGAGCATAATAGATGGCATAGCGCGCGCTCATGGCAGGATCGCCTTACGCCACGCGCCGGCCTTCGCGCCAGACCTCGCGCGGGATCGGCCAGCCGCCCGGCGCGCGCGCCACCCGCACGAGATCAGCCCGCAAGCCGGGCGCCAGCGCGCCGCGATCCGTCAGGCCGCAGGCCTGCGCCGGGTGAGCCGCCACGGTGGCGATGGCGTCCGGCAGGCTCCAGCCAAACGGCGGCTCGGTCAGCATGAAGGCCGCCCGGATCATCGACAGCGGCACATAGTCCGAGGTCAGACCATCGAGCAGGCCTTCGTGCGCCAGCGTCTGCGCGGAAAGATTGCCGGAATGCGATCCCCCGCGCACGAAGTTCGGCCCGCCCATGAAATTGGAAAGGCCCAGCGCGCGCGCCCGGCGCGCCGCCTCCAGCCGGACGGGAAACTCCGCGATCACGCAGCCGAAGGCGTGCGCCTCGTCCACATGCTCCACGGTGGCGTCATCGTGGCTCGCCAGCGGCACGCCATATTCGCGCGCCAGCGCGGCGACCGTGGCGCGGTGGCGGGGGCCGGCCTCCGGATCGCGCCAGGAGTGACCGGTCTCGATAAGCTCGGCGATCTCATCAGCCGAGCGGCCCGCTGCCTCCAGCCGCCCGCGGAGCTTATCCACATCCGTGGCCTGACGTTGACCGGGCGTATGGTCCATCAGCGACAGCAGCTTCAGGCGCGGATTGTCCAGATGCGGCTCGATGAGGCTGAGGAGATCCCGGTTTGTCACTTCACAGCGCAGATGCAACAGATGGTCGGCGCGCAGCAGGCCCTGATCGGCGGCGGCATCCATGGCGGCGATCATCGGGGCGAGCGCGGTCTTGCGGTCCAGCCCGTCCTTCTGTCCGTGCAGGGAGAGGCTGTCGAACACGGTTGTGATGCCCGCCGCCGCGCACTGGGCGTCATGGGCGAGCGCGGCGCCGAGCGCGTCCCAGAGTGCGCCCGGGCGCGGCTGGTAGTGCTTTTCCAGATTGTCGGTGTGGATGTCGATTAGGCCGGGAATGACGATATCATCGCCCCAGTCTTGCGCGCCGGCGATGGGGCTCGGGCGGGCGTCGATCTCGGCGATCCAGCCGTCAAGAATGACGATCTCGCCAGAGATGACGCCGTCGGGCGTGACAATCCGGCGGGAAAACAGGCGGGCTGGCGCGGGAGCGGCGGGTTCGTCGATCATGCGCGCGTGGTTAGCGCGCTTCTTCGTCATCACCATGACGGCTGCGGGGCGTGCGCCCCCAACAAGTCACGCCGCCGCCTTGAACTGCTCCACCTCGAACAGGCGCGTCGCCACGCGGTCACGGACGTCGAGGTCGTGGAAGATGCCGATCATGGCGGCGCCACGGCCGAGCGCTTGCTGGATCAGCTCCACCACGATGGCGCGGTTGGCGGCGTCGAGGCTGGCGGTGGGCTCATCGAGCAGCAGCACCGGATACTCCCGGATGAAGCTGCGCGCGATGTTCACCCGCTGCTGTTCGCCGCCGGAGAAGGTGGCCGGCGGCAGCTTCCAGTGCTCCTCCGGCAGGCGCAGGGCCGACAAGAGCGCCACCGCGCGGGCCTCTGCTTCGGCGGGGTCCACGCCATTCTCGAGCAGCGGTTCCATCACCAGATCAAGCGTGGCGATGCGCGGGATCACCCGCAGGAACTGGCTGACATAGCCCATCGTCCGCTTGCGGATGTCGAGCACCTGATGCGGCGGCGCGCTGGCGAGGTCCACATAGGCGCCGTCATGCAGCACCCGAACAGAGCCGCTAGAGGGCAGGTAATTGCCAAAGATGGCGCGCATCAGGGTGGATTTTCCCACACCGCTCTCGCCGGCAAGCACCACGCACTCGCCCGGCCTGACGGCCAGCTCCAGCCCGCTGAAGACCGGAATTGCAGCCGATCCCTGATTGTGCAGCACGAAGGTCTTGGCCAGACCCTCGACGATGATGCGTGGACTGACGGTTTCCATGGGCACGCCTTCAGATCTGC
>JBIIUJ010000038.1:0-18912 GCA_044340025.1 Caulobacterales bacterium | reverse complement strand
AGCCCGATGTGGAGGTCGCGAGCATTCGCATCACGGCGGACGATCTGAAGAAGGCGCAGGAGGCCTTCGCCGCCTTCCAGGGCGAGGAAAGCCTGCCGCATGCGCTGGACAATGAGAGCGGCGCCCGGCGGCGCGCGCCGCACATGCCGGCCGACATGCCGCCCACGGACTGGAAAGAGGCCGAGGATTACCAACTCAAGCGCGCCTTCGATATCCTCCGCGACGGCCCGCCGAAGCCATCCGTGGTTCCGGCAAGCAAGCAGGAAGCCGCCGCCGGCCCAGGGCCGGGTTAAGCATTGTCAGGAATCCGTTAACCAGCGCATCCTAGCGCTTATCGCGGCGGATTCCGGATCCGAGGTGGCAAGCAGCAGGGCGGAACCATGGCGCGCGTGGCGCAGGCGGGAACTCTGGGCGTTGTTCTGCCGCATGTGGGGATGAGCGCGCTGGCGCTTGCCGCGCTGGCGGGCGCGGCGCTTGGGGCCATCCAGTTCCTGGGCGACCCAACGGACGCGGGCCCCTCCGTGCTGGTGGCGCTGCCGGCGCCGCCGCCCGAAATCCGCGCCCAGACGCGCGAAGTCAGCCTGACCCAGCCGGCCGGGACAAACCCGTCGCTGGGCGTGGCCGACCCCGCCGCCGGCGCCCCGGGCGGCGCGCGCCTCCCGCCGCCAGTGCTGACGCCGCCGAAGGACGGCCCGGTCCGGATCATGTTCGGCCGCCCGCCCGCCGACGCCCCGCCCGCGCCCGTGACGGGCGGCAGCGTGCGCATCATCGCCCCGGGCGATCAGCCCGCCGGACGCGGCTTCGCCAAGGGGCCCGCGCTTGCGCCCGCCCCTATCGCCGGGCTCTCCCAGCCGGGGCCGCAGGGGCTGCTGCCGATGATCGCCTCGGATGGGCGCACGCCTGCCCAGGCCTATGCGCGCCCGTTTGCAGACAGCGGCCGACCCAAGATCGCGCTGGTGATTGGCGGGCTGGGCCTCAATACGCGCCAGACCGAAGCCGCAATTGCGATGCTTCCTCCGGAAGTGACGTTGTCGTTCGTGCCCTACGCCGACAACCTTCAGGAGTGGATCAACCGGGCGCGCGCCAACGGCCATGAGGTGCTGATCGAGGCGCCGATGGAGCCGTTCGATTATCCAGACAATGATCCCGGGCCGCACACGCTTTTGTCCACCGCGCCCGCTGACGAGAACCAGCGCCGGTTCGACTTCGTGCTCTCGCGCGCGCAGGGCTATTTCGGCGTGACGAACTATCTCGGCGGCAAGTTCGCGGGCGGGCCGGCGTCGGAGGCGATCCTGGCTTCGGCCAAGGCGCGCGGACTGGCCTTTGTCTCGGACGGGACAGCGCGCGGCTTTGCCGATGCGGCGCGGCGCGTCTCCGCCCCCTTCGCCAGCGCCGACCGCGTGATCGACGCGAGGCCCGCACGCGGCGCCATCGAACAGCAATTGCTGGCGCTCGAAACCCTCGCCAAGAGCCGCGGCATGGCCATGGGGGCGGGCGTGGCCTATCCGGTCACGCTGGACGAGATCGGCGCCTGGGCGCGCGGGCTCTCCGGCCGCGGGATTGATCTGGCGCCCGCATCGGCTCTGGTGCGGCGGCCGTCGTGATCAACCTTGCCGAGTATCGTGCCAATGTCGGCGTCGCCTTGTTCAACGCGCAGGGGCAGGTCTGGATCGGGCGCCGAAAGGGCTTTCGGGGGCGAAACGCCTGGCAGATGCCGCAAGGCGGCGTGGACCATGGCGAGGATTATGAAGCCGCCGCCCTGCGCGAACTGGAAGAGGAAACCGGCGTCGCGCCCGACAAGGTGCAGGTCCTGATGCAGCTGGACGACTGGCTGACCTATGATTTCCCGTCCACCCTGAAGGTGAAAGGCCCAATGCGCGGCTATCGCGGCCAGAAGCAGCGCTGGTTCGCCCTGCGCTTTCTGGGCGTGGACGCCGATATCGCCCTCGACCGGCACACCCCTGAATTCGATGCGTGGCGGTGGGAAACCCTGTCGGCCACGCCGGGCCTCGTCGCGCCGTTCAAGCGCGAGGTCTATGCCGCCGTGGCGCGCGCCTTCGCCCCCATCGCCGCCGGCAAGACCTGAGCGCGCGATCGCGCCGTCAGGAGCCGCCGGCCTTTTGTGCGGCGACCAGCGCCTGGGTCTGTTCGAGCGTCATGCCCATTGCGGCGGCGAGCGGGGAAAGCGTCTCCGGATCCCAGGCATGGCGGGGACCTATGGTAATGCCGCCATCCACCACGACATGGGTTCCGGTGATGAAGCCGCCGGCGTCGCTCGCCAGATGCAGCACCATGGCGGCGATATCCTCCGGCCGGCCCGGCCGGCCCAGCGGCTGCGCCGGGCCGCCCACGGCGGCCACCATGGCCGCCATCTGATCAGCCTGCTCCCGCGGGAGGCCCAGCGAGGCCCCGAAGATGGACGTGGCGATCAGGCCCGGGCAGATCGCATTGATCCGGATGTGATGAGCGGAAAGCTCGGCTGCGGCGCAGCGGGTGAAGTGGATCACCGCCGCCTTTGCGGTGGAATAGGCGATGGGGCCCCAGCCCGCCTGGAGCCCGGCGATGGAGGCGGTGTTGATGATCGCGCCGCCGCCGCGCGCGATCAGATGCGGCACGGCATGGCGCGTGCCGGCCACCACGCTGGTGAGCAGCAGGTCCAGTGTCTGCTTCCAGTCGGCGATGGCGATATCGGCGATGCCCGCCATCGCTCCGCCGGAGCCGGCGTTGTTGAACACAATGTCGAGCCCGCCGAACGCCTCGACCGCAGCCTCTACGGCGGCCTTGATGGCGGCCTCATCGGTCACGTCGCAGCGGCGATAGACCACCTGGCCGGGAAAGCGCGCCGCGAGAGCCGCGCCCTTCTCATCCTGCACATCGGCGGCAAGCACGCGCGCGCCTTCGGCCGCAAACGCCTCCACCGTGGCAAGCCCGATGCCGGAGGCCGCGCCGGTGACGAGGGCGACTTTGCCTGCAAAACGGGCCCCGCTCACACCAGCACCACCACTTTGCCGGTGGCCTTGCGGTCGGCGAGGTGCTGGATGGCTTCCGCCCCGCGTTCCAGCGGGAAGGTGGCCGAGACGTGCGGCCTGATCGCGCCTTTTTCATACAGCGCCATCAGCTCGGCCACATGCTGGGCGTTGCGCTTGGGCTCACGCGCGACAAACGCGCCCCAGAACACCCCCACGATCTGGCAGGACTTCAGCAGCGTGAGATTCAGCGGGATTTTCGGGATGCCGGCCGGGAAGCCGATCACCAGGAAGCGCCCTTCCCAGCCGATGGCGCGCAGGCTCGCCTCGGCGTAATCGCCGCCCACGGCGTCATAGATCACGTCCGCGCCATTGGGGCCGCAGGCCTGCTTGAACAGATCAGCGAGCGCCTTTGCGCCTTCCTTGTCGAACGGGCCTTTGGGATAGACCACCGTCTCGTCGGCGCCATGGTCGCGCGCCACCTGGGCCTTTTCCGGGCTGGAGACCGCCGCAATCACCTTTGCGCCCGTCGCCTTGCCCAGCTCCACCGCAGCAAGGCCCACCCCGCCGGCTGCGCCCAGAACCAGCAGCGTCTCGCCCGCCTTCAGGGCCGCGCGCTCCTGAAGGGCGTAGTGGCTGGTGCCATAGGTCATGATGAAGGCGGCGGCCTGATCGAAGGGCATGGCGTCGGGGATGGGGATGCAGCGGCCCTCGCCCAGCGCCACTTTCTGCGCCATGCCGCCCCAGCCGCACGAGCCGATCACCCGGTCGCCGACCTTCAGGCCCTTCACCCCCGGCCCGACGGCCGAGACCATGCCCGCAAGCTCGCCGCCGGGAGCGAAGGGGCGGGCCGGTTTGAATTGATACTTGTCCTCGATGATCAGGACGTCGGGGTAGTTCACGCCCACGGCCTTCACGTCCAGCACCACTTCGCCTTCGCCGGGCGTGGGATCGGGCAGATCCTCCAGCACGAGCGTGGACGGGCCGCCGACGGCCTTGGACAACAGCGCTTTCATCGACGTCTTCTCCCTGAGCTCTTGTTGGGCTCAGGCTAGACGCTGGGGGCAAGGGGCCGCAAGCGCGATCAGTGCGGCGGACTCTCCTGCGCGAGCCTGCGCAGATGGTCCATGTTGGCCGCCACATAGGCGCGCTGCTCCTGAAGCGCCCGGATCCGGGCGTAGTCCGGAGCGAGGTGGCGCTTTTCGTACATCAGATTGAAGTCGATCTCGTCCATCACCCGACGGATCTGATCCAGACTCATGGGGCGTCCTCCCTTTTTCAAGGCGTCGCGCGAGGATCGGCCAGAGCCGGTGGGTTGGCTGGGGGATGCGGGGCCGACCCCGGCCGATCTCTCGCGCTGCGGTCCGACATCGCGCCCCGAAGTGGGGGTGAGGCGCCAGAGGGGCCCGGTCCGCTGCAGGAGAAAGTGGGGGCAGGAGGCCGCAGGCGGAAGGGCCAAGACCCTGACAGGTGCGTGAAAGCGATGACATCGCCGTTAGGCGCACCGCAACAAAAAACCCAGGGCCTGGGCCCTGGGTCTTGTGTCCCCAAACGAGGTGCGGCGATCAGAAGTTCGCCGTCACCCGCGCGAAGAAGGAACGGCCAAGGGCGGAAACCGGGCCGGTCGTCTCGGTGAAGAAGGGCTTCTCGTCGGTGATGTTGTTGATCCCGAACAGGAAACCGATGCTGTCGCTGGGGCGATAGCCGATCGAGAGGTCATGCCACCAGATTTCCGGCGCGAGGTTGGGCGTGAACTCGTTGAGACGCTCGATCTCCACGTTCCGCAGCGCCTGCTCGCTCTGGTAGGTGTTGAACAGCGCCACGGACCAGGCGTTGTAGTCCCAGGTGAGAGACAGCGTGCCCGACCATTCCGGACGGTCGATCTCGCCCTTTTCCGGGTCCGCGCGATTGGGCTCGGACGGGAAGGGGAAGTTCCGGCGCTCTTCGAGATAGGTGCCAAACAGCCGGAACGTCAGGTCGCCCAGATCGCCCGCGCCGATCCGGTCGAGCGGGAGGACATAGGACATGTCGAAGTCCACGCCGGAGGCTTCCAGCCCGGCGAAGTTGATGTCCTGCACCCGGATGGAATTGATCCAGCCGAACTGCGTGTTCGTCCCCGGCGTGCCGGTCAGGTTGCGGGTGAAGAGCCGGCAGAACGGATTATCGAGGCTGGCGGCGTCAAAGCAGCTCGCCACGATATCGTCCTGGTTCACCGTCGAGATCGCGTTCTCGATTTTGATGTCCCAGTAATCGAGGGTCATGGTGAACCCCTCGAGGAACCGGGGCGTGAACACCACGCCGAAGGCCTGCGATTCAGAGGTTTCGGCCTCCAGATCCGGATTGCCGAGGCGCGTGCCCGAGAATTGCGACGTCCGCCGGTTGTTGTGCGGCTGAGCGGCCAGATCGCGCCCGAACTGCGTCGAGCAATTGCGCAGACGGTTCGCCGGGTTCGGACCCAGCGCGATGAAGCTCTGGAGGCAGACGTCACGCGGGTTGGAGTTCACGTTCTGCGGCGAAAGGAACAGCTCGGTGATGTTGGGCGCGCGCACCGTTTCGGCGATGCCGGCCCGGAAACGGATGTCCTCAAACGGCGCCCAGACCCCGTCGATCTTCCACGTGTCGGTCTGACCGACCGTGGAATAATCGCCGGTGCGATAGGCGAGGTTGAAGTTCAGCACTTCGGCGAACGGCAGATCGGCGAGCACCGGCAGGCTGATCTCGCCGAAGAATTCGGTGACATCGAACTGACCGATCACGGCGGCGACCGTGCGCTGTTCCCAACCAAGGCGGTTGGTCCGGTTCACGTCGGGGCGGAACTCGCTCTTTTCTTCACGATACTCAGCGCCGAGCGCGATGCCGACGGGGCCGCCGGGAAGCTCGAACAGCTTGGAGCTGTCGCCGGTGATCAGACCGCGCACGACGGTCTGCTCGACCGTGGCGTTGTCGGTGGCGCGGTAGTTGATGAAGTCCAGGCCTTCCGGGGAAGCCTTGTTCAAACCGAACAGGTTCACGGGGCGGCACTGGCTGGGCTGATAGGTGACCGGCGCCACCGGACGGAAGGCTTGCGGGTCGAGGAAGCTGGCGATCGGGATCGTGCCGTTCTGCGTGATCCGGCAAACCGGGTTGCCGCGCGCATCCGTCGTCACGTCGATCGCGGCGAAGAACCGGTCGCGCAGGCGCAGTGAATTCACCACCGTCTCTTCCGTGCGGCCATAGTTGACCGACAGATCATAGGTGAAGTTGTCCCAGAACTGACCATCAACACCAACCACGCCGCGATAGGTGCGACGCGTGTTGGCGATCAGCGGGTTGAACATGTCGGTGTGATCGCGCGCCAGGGTCAGCACGAAATCGTTCCGATTATAGCCCGGATCAGCCCGGAGCTGCGCCTGGATTTCCTGTTCGGCGAGGGCGCGCAGGTCGTTCGGAATATAGGGATTGTCCATCCTGATGATGATCGTGTCATCATAGGTGTTATAGCCCGAATACTCGCGGCCTTTGTTCTGCACCGCCTTCAGTTCGGTGTAGAGGCGGAAATTGGGGCTGAATTCATACTCGGCCGTGATGTGGGCCATCACCGAATTGGTGTCGGGGATCAGGCTGTCCTGCTCGGTGCCCTGGGCGGCCCCGTCGCCGCCAAACTGGTTGATCCCGTCAGCGATCACGCCATCCCGGAAGGGCCGCAAGGCGCCGGTCGTATTGTCGAGCACCCAGCAGCCCGCGGTGAAGCCGCCAAGTCCCCGGCCCACCGCGCTCTGACGGCAATCGTCCACGCCATTGCGGTCCACATCCAGAATCGAGCTTGCGAACTCGCCCGGACCCGCAGCGAAGAAGTTGCTGTAGGGGTCGAAACCGATGAGGCCCTGCAGAGCCGAGATGGCGAAATTGTAGTTCTTGCCGATGAACAGCGGCGGCGCGGCGCGCGCACGATCAATCAGCGCCTGGGACGTGTTCGCAAAGCGCGGCGTCGTTCCAGTGCTGAAGATGGTGCGTCCGATCGCCTGCTGCGCCGTCACGCCCGGGGGAAGAGGATCACCCTCCTGGAAGCGCAGTGCGGGGTTGGCGAGATTGGTGGGGATGCCGTTGTTGGCGGTCCATTCGCGATCCGAAAGGCGCAGACCCTCCCGGCTCTCCCATTGGAGGGCGACAGTCACATTGCCCTTGCCATCCGCGAAGTTGCGGCCGCCGAGATAGGAGGCGAAGCCGCGCCCGCCATCGCCCTCGCCGGAGATGTCGTACTGCAAGGTCAGTTCCTGACCTTCGTAGTCTTCCTTCAGCACGAAGTTGACCACGCCGGTCACAGCGTCCGAGCCATAGATGGCTGAGGCGCCGCCGGTGAGCACGTCGACCCGCTCAATGAGTCCCGAGGGGATGGAAGCGACGTCCACTGCGGCTGTGCCGGGCTGGCCTGCCACATGCCGGCGACCGTTCACCAGCACGAGCGTGCGGGCCGTGCCCATGCTGCGCAGATCAAGCGTGGCGCGTCCGGCGACGGTGCTGTTGTCGCGCACGGTCTGTTCGATCGTGTTGGAGAATTGCAGCGCAGGAATGCTGGAGAGCGCATCGGCCGCGCTGGTGAAACCACGCACGGCGAACTGCTCGGCGGTGACGATCTGCAGCGGCTGCTGGGCCAGCTCGGCCTGGTTGGCGAGCAAGGTGCCGGTGACCACAACGGTCTGGGCGCGTTGGGGCTGCTGGGTTTCGGTCTCGGTCGGCGCGGCTTGCGCGTGGGCGAGGCCCGCCGAAAGCGCGGCGGCCGCGCACCCCATCAGCCAAGCCCGGCCAGCGGTCTTGCGTATCGTCATGGATCTTCCCCCAAAGACCGGCGGACGCTAAGCCAACGGCCCGGCCGGCGTGTTACACTTCTGTAACGGTAGCCAGCCGTCACCCGAGCGCAAGCATGGCGCCGACGCATTGCGCAGCGCTGTGGCGTCGTAGTCACGGTGGATGGCAGTGCGGCGCCTCCAAAGAAGGCGCCGCGCATCGTCTTGCCGCTGATTGGCGCAACGCGCGCCGGAATGCGCTCAGTACCGGTAATGATCCGGCTTGAACGGCCCCTCCGGCGCGACGCCGATATAGGCGGCTTGCTCGGAGCTCATCTTGGTGAGCTTCACGCCAAGCTTCTCGAGGTGGAGCGCGGCCACCTTCTCATCGAGCTTCTTGGGCAGGGTGTAGACCTGCTTCTCGTACTGGCCGGCATTGGTCCAGAGTTCGATCTGGGCGAGCGTCTGGTTGGAGAAGCTGGAGCTCATCACGAAACTCGGATGGCCCATGGCGTTGCCGAGGTTCACCAGCCGGCCCTCAGAAAGAAGGATGATCCGGTTGCCCTTCGGGAACTCGATCTCGTCCACCTGCGGCTTGATATTGGTCCACTTGAAGTTCTTCAGACCCGAGACCTGAATTTCGTTGTCGAAGTGGCCGATATTGCAGACGATCGCACGGTCCTTCATCTGGCGCATGTGATCGACGGTGATGATGTCCTTGTTGCCGGTGGCGGTGACATAGATGTCGGCCCGGGGCAGCGCATCCTCGATCGTGGCCACTTCATAGCCTTCCATGGCGGCCTGCAGGGCGCAGATCGGATCGACCTCGGAGACGATCACCCGCGCGCCGGCCTGGCGCAGCGAAGCGGCCGAGCCCTTGCCCACATCGCCAAAGCCCGCAACGAACGCGACCTTGCCGGCCATCATCACGTCCGTGCCGCGGCGCAGAGCGTCCACAAGCGACTCCCGGCAGCCATAGAGATTGTCGAACTTCGATTTGGTCACGCTGTCGTTCACATTGATCGCCGGGAAGAGCAGCTTGCCCTCCTCGGCCAGCTTGTAGAGCCGGTGAACGCCGGTGGTGGTCTCTTCCGAGACGCCCTTGATGGCGGCGGCGATCTCGGCAAACCAGCCCTTCGGCTTTTCAGCGAGCAGGCGCTTGATCAGCGCGAAGAAGATTTCCTCTTCCTCCGAGCCCGGCTTCTCGAGGAAGGCGACGTCGCCGTTTTCCGCGCGCAGACCATAGTGGACGAGCATCGTGGCGTCGCCGCCGTCGTCCAGGATCATGTTCGGCACGCCGCCGCCATGCCAATCGAACAGCTTGGCGGTGTAGTCCCAGTATTCTTCCAGCGTCTCACCCTTGTAGGCGAACACCGGGATGCCGGCGGCCGCGATTGCGGCGGCAGCGTGGTCCTGGGTGGAGAAGATGTTGCACGAGACCCAGCGGATGTCTGCGCCCAGCGCTTTCAGCGTCTCGATCAGCACCGCAGTCTGGATCGTCATGTGCAGCGAGCCGGCGATGCGTGCGCCCTTCAGCGGCTGGGCAGGGCCGTATTCGGCCCGGATCGCCATCAGCCCCGGCATTTCGGTCTCGGCGAGCTCGATCTCCTTCCGGCCGAACGCGGCAAGGCTGATGTCTTTCACGATATAGTCGGTCATGGCGCATTCCTTGAGTTGCGCGGCTCATAGCAAGCGCGGCGCCACGATGCAATCTGGATATAAAGATATGTTTATATCTTTACTGCATCCTTCCGACGCGAGCGCCCGGGTGATCCGCGCTTTGGTTGTCCGCCGCGCATTTGAAGCGCCGTCACCTGATCACCCGGATGAGCTTCCGGGCGTCAAAAGATGGTCGTGCCGCCCTGATTTCGCCATCGAAGGATCATCTTCCTCATACACCCGTAGCGCGGATGCGGCTTAGGGATGCTGCAACTGTTTGGCCCACACTGTTGTACACTGACGCCATGACCCAGATCGCCTTTGTCGATGACGACGAGAACATCCTGACATCGCTTCGAATCTTTTTCGAAGCGGAAGGCTATGACGTGGCCACCTATACCGATGGGGCCACCGCGCTGGAGGCGCTCACCGGCGAGCCGCCGGATATCGCGATCTTCGACATCAAGATGCCGCGCATGGACGGGCTGGAGCTGCTGCGCCGGCTGCGGCAGCGCTCGAACCTGCCGGTGATCTTTCTCACCTCGAAAGATGAGGAGATCGACGAAGTCGTCGGCTTCACCGTCGGCGCGGACGATTTCATCCGGAAGCCCTTCTCGACCCGGCTCCTGGGCGAGCGGGTGAAGGCGGTGCTGCGGCGGGCGCGGAGCGCGGCGGGCGTGCCCGAACCTGGTGGAGAGGTCGAGCAGCACAAGGTGCTGACCCGCGGGGCGCTGACGCTCGATCCCAATCGCCATGTGTGCCTCTGGCAGGGCGAGCTGGTGCGCCTCACCGTGACGGAGTTCCTGATCCTGCAGGCGCTCGCCCAGCGGCCCGGCTATGTGAAAAGCCGCGACCAATTGATGGACGCGGCCTATGATGATCAGGTCTATGTCGACGATCGAACCATCGACAGCCACATCAAGCGCATCCGGAAGAAGTTCCGTGATGTGGATGAGACGTTTGATGGGATCGAAACCCTCTACGGCGTCGGCTACCGCTATCGCGAGGCCTGAGCGCCAGGGCGTGCGCCGCGGCGGCGGGATCGCCGGACTCATCCTGCTTGCAAACATGACGGGGCTTTGCATCCTCGTTGCGGGCGCCCTGATCCTGAACGAGCTGCGCGCCGGACTGGTCCAGGCCAAGCTCGACGCCTTGCGCGCCCAGGGCGCGACGATCGTCTCGGTTCTGGCCGAAGCGGCCACCGAGGGGGAGCCCGAGCCTGTATTGCTGGAGGCGCGCGCAAGGCTGATCCTGCAACAGCTCTATGTGCCGCCCGATGCGCGCGTCCGGCTTTACAACCGGGAAGGTGAAGTAACCGCGGATTCCCGGCTTCTCTATGATCAGGTGCAGGTCCGGCCTCTGGCGCCGATGAACGCGCCCTCCGGCCCGGAGACGCAGGACAGGGGTCTCCTTAACAGCCTTCGCGCTGGGCTCGCGATCCTGCGCGGCGAGCCGCTCGCCACCGGGGCGGAGGACGCCATCGCTGCGGCTCTGCGCGGGGAGGTGGTGGCCGGCCAACGGCTGAACGAAGATGGCCAGCGCATCATCGCGGTCGCCTTGCCGGTCCAGCGGGTTCAGGCGGTGGTGGGCGCGATCTCGCTGGAAAGCGACGATGTCGACGCCATCATCCAGGCCGAGCGGATCGCCCTTACGCCCTTCATCCTTGTGGCGATGGGGGTGGCGGTGGCGTCGTCGGGATTGCTCACCTGGTCGATCGCGCGGCCCATGCGCCGGCTTGCCCAGGCCGCAGACGACGTGCGCGCCGGACGCGAGCGGCAGCTGGCCCTGCCCAATCTGACCCGGCGCAGCGACGAGCTCGGCGAACTCGCCGCAAGCCTTGAGGCGATGACGGCGTCGCTTGCCGAACGCAGCGACGCCAATGAGCGGTTCGCCGCCGACGTCGCCCACGAGATCAAGAATCCGCTCGCCTCCATCCGCAACGCGGTGGATCTCCTGCCGCGCGCGGCCTCGCCAGAGATGCGCGCCAAGCTGGAGGCCGTGATCGCCAGCGATGTGAAGCGGTTGGACCGGCTGGTGACCGATATCTCCAACGCCTCCCGGCTGGACGCCCAGCTTGCGCGGGATCGGCTGGAGCGGGTCTCGATCGCCAGGCTGTGCCGCGACATCACGGAAGGTTACGGCCATCTGGGGGAGGAGCGCGGCATCAAACTGACGCTGCAGGCGCCGCCGGGCGATTCCCTCACGGTGCTGGGGGCGGAAGACGCGCTTGGACGCGTGCTGCGCAATCTGATGGACAACGCCTTCTCCTTTTCCGCCGCGGGAGACCTCGTGCGCATCGTCGCGCGGCGTGCCGGTCCCAGCCGGGGGGCGGCGATCCAGATCAGCGTGGAGGATCAGGGGCCTGGCATCCCGGCGGAAAATCTCGAAAGCGTCTTCCGCCGGTTTTATACAGACCGCCCGCGCGATCATGGGTTCGGCGCGCATTCCGGCCTCGGCCTGTCCATCGCGCGCCAGATCGTGGAGGCCCACAAGGGCCGGCTCTGGGCGGAAAATGGCGCGGCCGGCGGCGCTCGCTTCACCGTCGAACTGCCCGGAGAGCCATGATCCTCGCGCTCACCACGGTCGCGCTGCCCAGCGCCGAAGGCCTGCGGGCCGTGGGCCTGATGGGGGCCTCCGGGGTCGGCAAGTCGGATCTGGCGCTTCGGCTGATGGAAGGCCCCGGCGCGGCGCTGATCAGCGATGACCACACCGAGATCGAGCGCGTCGGCGAGATGCTGATCGCCCGGCCGGCCCCGGGGATCGAGGGGCTGATCGAGGCGCGCGGGCTGGGGCCCCTGCCAGCGCCGGTCACAGCGGCAGCGCCGCTTGTTCTGCTGGTGGCCTGCCAGCCGAAGGGCTTTGTCGGCGAGCGGGCGCCCGCCCTGCGCTTTCACACGCTTCTCGGCCTTGATCGGCCCGTCATATCCCTTATCGCTGTGCAGCCTTCGGCGCCGGCGATCGTGAGGCTGGCGCTGGCGGCGGCGCTTTCGGGCCGTCTGCCGGGCATGGGGGAGCCGGGGACCAGGGCATGATCGGGATCGTGGTCGTCACCCACGGGCGCCTCGCGGAGGAGCTGATCGCGGCCGGCGTGCACGTCTTCGGGCGGCTGCCGCATGCGGCGGCGATCTGCATTGGTCCTGACGACGATATGGAAGCCCGCCGCGCCGAGATTCTGGCGGCGTGCGAGGCGTGCGATCAAGGCGCGGGCGTGGCCATCCTGACCGACATGTTCGGCGGCACGCCCTCCAACCTCGCGATTTCTGTGATGGGCAAGGGCCGCTATGAAGTGATCGCGGGGGCTAATCTGCCGATGCTGATCAAGCTGGCGGAGCTTCGGGCGCGCAAGTCGCTGGGCGAGTGCTGCACGGCGGCGGCGGAGGCCGGGCGGAAATACATCACGCTGGCTTCCGCAGTCCTGGCCGGCGGATGACAGAGCCCCTGACAAGGACCGTCGCCATTGTGAACCGACGGGGCCTTCATGCGCGCGCAAGCGCCAAGCTCGCCGCCCTGGCGCGCACGTTCGACGCCGTGGTCACGGTCGCCAAGGACGATTACAGCGTCGACGCCCAGTCCATCATGGGGCTGATGATGCTGGCCGCCGGCATCGGCTCGGACGTCACGCTGACCGCAGAGGGCCCGGAAGCCCCCGCCGCGATGGCCGCCCTCACCGCTTTGATCGAGGATCGGTTCGGGGAGGGCGAATAGCGCCGCCCGGCTGAACGCGGGCCCTTGCCAGCGCCTGTCCGCCCGCCCACCACTGCTTCATGGCGCGCGCTGCGATCCTGTTTCCCCTGCCGCTGCCGGAGGCGTTCGACTACGCCGTGCCGGACGGCATGACGCTCGCGCCTGGCGATCATGTGGTGGCGCCGCTGGGCCCGCATCCGCGTCGCGGCGTGGTCTGGCGGGTGAGCGAGGGCGAGGGCGGCAATCTGAAGCCCGTCACGCGGCGGCTGGACGCACCGCCCCTGCCGGATGCCAGCCGCGCCTTCATCGACTTCGCGGCCCGCTATCTCGTCACCCCGCCGGGCCAGATCCTACAGCTTGTCGCGCGTGTGCCGGAGGCGCTGGCCGCAAGCCCGGTCGAGCTGCTGCTGCGCCCCGGCGACGCGCCGCCCGGCAAGACCACGCCGGCCCGCCTGCGCGCCCTGGAGGCGCTGAGCGCTGCGGGCGCGCCGATCAGCAAGGCCGAGCTTGCCCGGGCCGCGGGCGTGAGCGCCGGGGTGATCGCCGGTCTGGTGGCGGCAGGCGCGATCCACGTCTTCGAGCGGCTGATGGACCCGCCCTTCCCCCCGCCAGACCCGGACCGGCCGGCGCCACCGCTCTCGCAAGCGCAGGCCGACGCCGCCGACGCGCTGTCGGCGGCCTTGGGGGCGAGCGGTTCGGGCGTGGCGCTGCTCGACGGGGTGACAGGATCGGGCAAGACGGAAGTCTATCTGGAGCTTGCCGCGCGGGCGCTGCGCGCCGATCCCCTCGCCCAGGTGCTGATCCTGCTGCCGGAGATCGCGCTCACGCAGGCGGTGGTGGCCCGGATCGCGGCCCGTTTCGGGGCGGAGCCTGTGCAGTGGCACTCGGAAGCCCCGCCGCCCTATCGCCGCCGCGCGATGCGCGAGATCATGGCTGGGCGTGCGCGGCTTGTGGTGGGCGCGCGCTCGGCGCTGTTCCTGCCCTACCCCGCGCTGCGCCTGATCGTGGTGGACGAGGAGCACGACGGCTCGTTCAAGCAGGACGAGGGCCTGCGCTATCAGGCGCGCGATCTGGCCGTGGCGCGCGGGCGGATCGGCGGGGCCGGGGTGGTGCTGGCTTCGGCGACGCCGTCGCTGGAAACGATGGCGAATGTGGAGGGCGGGCGGTATGCCCGCGTCGCTTTGCCGGGACGGTTCGGCGCCGCCGTGTTGCCCCGGATCGATCTGATCGACATGCGCGCCGACCCGCCCGAACGCGGGCGCTGGCTATCGCCGGTTTTGGAGCGGGCGATGGCGGAAACCCTGGCGCGCGGGGAGCAGAGCCTGCTGTTCCTCAACCGCAGGGGCTATGCGCCGCTGGTGCTGTGCAGGGCCTGCGGCCATCGCCTCAAGGCGCCCGACACCGATTCCTGGCTGGTCGAGCATCGCTACTCCGGCCGGCTGGTCTGCCATGTCTCTGGCTTTTCCATGCCCAAGCCCCTGCATTGCCCGGCCTGCGGCGCGGCTGACAGCCTGGTCAGCGTCGGCCCGGGCGTCGAGCGGGTGCTGGAGGAAGCGCGCGGTCTGTTCCCCGAGGCGCGCGTGGCGCTGTTTTCTTCCGACAGCGCAACAACGCCGGCGGAGGTGCGCGCCTTGGTGGAGGCGATGGCGGCCGGATCGATCGACATTCTTGTGGGCACGCAGATCGTGGCGAAGGGCCACAACTTCCCCAATCTGACGCTCGTGGGCGTGGTGGATGGCGATCTTGGCCTGAAGGGCGGCGACCTGCGCGCCGGCGAGCGGACCTATCAGCTCCTCTCGCAGGTGGCTGGCCGGGCAGGCCGGGCCGACCGGCCGGGCCGGGCGCTCATCCAGACCTATGCGCCCGAGCATGAGGCGCTGCAGGCGCTGGCCAGGGGTGACCGGGACGGCTTCCTCGCCGCCGAGCAGGAGGCGCGCCGCGCGCTCGCCATGCCGCCCTACGGCCGGCTGGCGGCGCTGCATCTGGCCGCCGAGGATGACAGGCAGGTGGAGGCCGCCGCCGCCGCCGCGCTTGCGGCCGCCCCAGCAGCGGACGGAGTGGAGGTTTATGGCCCGGCCGCGCCGCCGCTTGGCGTGGTGCGAGGCTGGCGGAGGCGGCGGTTTCTGGTGAAAGCCGACCGGGGCGTGGACCTCTCAGCCTTCATGCGCGCCTGGCGCGCGCGCCTGAAGCTGCCGGCCAGCGTGCGGCTGGTGGTCGACATCGACCCCTACAACTTCCTTTGAGCGTCGGCGCTACTGGCCCGCCGGGCGCAGCATGATGCGTTCATCGTCGCCCGTGCTGCCGACCCAGAAGATGTAGGCGCCCACGATCGAGAAGCCGTGGCGGCGATAGAAGGCCTGCGCGCGCACATTCGGGGCGAAGACCGACAGATACAGATCCCGCCCCGCCCCCCAGACAAGAAACTCGGCCATCAGCGCATCGGCGAGACCTGTGCCCTTTGCGTCGTCGACGAGATACAGCCGGTCGAGGCAGGCGGCAGGCCGGCCCTGCGTGTCGTAGGGCAGATCCATCGGCCCGCCGATCAGATAGCCGATCAGCGCCCCATCGCGCTCGGCGATGCGCACGATGTGTTCGGGCGAGCTGATCGCGGCGCGCGTGGCCGGCGCCTGTTTCTTCGTGATGAAAACGGCGAGGTCTTCGGGCGGATAGAGCGTGCCGAACGTGTCGGTGAAGGTCTGGGCGGCGAAGGCGACGAGCCGGTCGCTGTCGGCGCTGGCGGCTGCGCGGATTGTCCAGCTCACAGGCCCGCCCCCAGCGCGAACTCCCGCAACTGCGCATTGGCGATGGCGAGCTTGGCGTAGGTCCAGCCGCCGCTGGCCGACAGATCGGCGATGGCGCGGCGGGTGCGGTCGGCCTCCACGGCGTGGCGGGCAAGGAAGCCCTGCACCTGATCCTGCGCCCAGGCCGCGTCCGGCGCCGGCGGGCAGGCGCCGGCAAAGCGCATGGCCGCCGCCGCGAGCGCGGCCTGCTCCTCCATGAAGTCCTCGATGATCCGCCGGGTGGCGAGCCGGTCCCAGTGATCGCCGGTCGCCGACTGGCCCGCGGCAAAACGCAACTCATCAAAGCCGACCGCCGCCCCGATCGCATGATAGAGCCGGGCCGCGCCCGCGACCGGCCAGCCCTGCGCCCCGGCGAGATCGATCACGTCGGTGGACGAAATCAGCGGACGCAGGCCCGCGATCCGCCAGGCCAGCGCGTCGGGCGCCCCTTTGGCGATGAAGCCCTGGGCGCGAACCTCCTGACGGGCGCGCTCAAACGGCGACACGACCGCCATGATCACCGGCGCCAGACCCTGAACGCCCGGGCCATAGGCGGCGATCAGGCCATCCACGGTGCGCGCGCCATCTGCGCGGGCGGCCTTGCGGGCGAGCCAGAAGGTCTGGCGACGCAGCACCGCCTGGACTTCCTGCAGCAACTCGATCTGGGCGGCGGCGGGGATGGCGTTGTCGAGGGCGTTCACCGCATCAATCAGTCCGTCCAGCCCGAAGACCGCTTCCGCCGCGGCGAAGGCGCGCGCGATGCCCGCGACATCGGCCACCGCGCTCTCGCGCACGCGATCCAGGAAGGTCGCCCCGCCCAGATCGACCATACGGTTTGCGCGCACCGTAGCGATGATCTCCCGCTTCAGCCGGTGCCGCGCCATCGCCTCCTCGAAGGGCGCACACCCGGCAGGGAAATAGGCCTTCAGCGTGGCGGCGAAGTACGGGTCGTCCGGCGCGTCGCTGGCGACCAGCTCGTCGAACAACTGGATCTTGGCATACGCGGTGAGCACGGCGAGCTGCGGGCGGGTGAGGCCCAGGCGTGCTTCGCCCAGCGCCCGCATCTCGTCTGGCGAGGGCAGGGTCTCGACCTTGCGGTCGAGCCGGCCCGCGGCTTCCAGCCGATCCATGAAGCGCTCGTGGGCGTCGAGGTCGGCTCCGGCGGTGGCTTCCTGCAGCGTGATGGCGAGCGTCTGGTCGTAATTGTGCGCAAGCACATGGGCGGCCACATCATCGGTCATGCTGGCGAGCAGGTCGTTGCGGGCCTCCTGCGTCATGGCGCCGGCGCGGACGAGCCCGTTCAGCAGGATCTTGATGTTGACCTCGTGGTCGGAGCTGTCGACGCCGGCGGAATTGTCGATCGCATCGGTGTTGAGCCGGACGCCGGCGCGCGCGGCCGCGATCCGCCCGCGCTGGGTCATGCCCAGATTGGCGCCTTCCCCGATCACCTTGCAGCGCAGCTCTTCCGCATCCGCGCGGATCGCGTCGTTCTGCTTGTCCTTGGCGTCGGCGTGGGTTTCGGCGCGCGCCTTCACATAGGTGCCGATGCCGCCGAAATAGAGCAGGTCGCAGGGCGCTTTCAGGAGCGCATGCATCAGCTCGGCCGGGGTGGCTTCGTCGTGGGAAAGCCCGGTCAGCGCCTTGATCTCGGGTGAAAGCGGAACGGCCTTGAGGCTGCGGGAGAAGACGCCCCCTCCGCGCGAGATCAGCGCCTTGTCATAGTCCTGCCAGCTCGATCGGGGCAGATCGAACAGGCGCTGGCGCTCGGCGAGGCTTGCGGCGGGATCAGGGTCCGGATCGATGAAGATGTCGCGGTGATCGAAGGCCGCGATCAGCCGTGTCGCGGGGCTGAGCAGCATGCCGTTGCCGAACACATCGCCCGACATGTCGCCCACCCCGATGACGGTGAAGGGCGTGGTCTGGATATCGGTTCCGACCTCGCGGAAGTGCCGCTTCACCGCTTCCCAGGCCCCGCGGGCGGTGATCCCCATCTTCTTGTGATCGTAGCCGACCGAGCCGCCAGAGGCGAAGGCGTCGCCCAGCCAGTGGCCGTACTCGGCCGAGACCGCATTGGCGATGTCTGAGAAGGTGGCCGTGCCCTTGTCCGCCGCCACCACGAGATAGGGGTCGTCGCCGTCCCAGCGCACCGTGTCGCGCGGGGGGATGACGGCGCCGTCGGCGTCCAGATTGTCGGTGAGGTCGAGCAGACCGGCAAGGAAGGTTCTGTAGGCTTCGATCGCCTCGGCCTGGATCGCCTCGCGCGGGCCGCCGCGCGGCAGGCGCTTGGGGAAGAAGCCGCCCTTGGAGCCCACCGGCACGATCACGGCGTTCTTCACCTGCTGGGCCTTCACCAGATCCAGCACCTCGGTGCGGAAGTCGTCGCGCCGGTCCGACCAGCGCAGGCCGCCGCGCGCCACGGGGCCGAAGCGCAGATGCACCCCCTCCACCCGCGGCGACCAGACCCAGATCTCGCGATAGGGCTTTGGACTGGGCAGATCGGCCACCTCGCGGCTGGCGATCTTGACGCTGATCCAGTGCTTGGTGCGGCCTTGCGCGTCCTTCTGGTAGTAATTCGTGCGCGTGATCGCGCCCACCATCGCCGCCATGCGGCGCAGGACGCGATCCGCATCCAGGCTGGCGACTGCATTGAGCAGGTCGCCGATGCGCGCTTGCAGCGTCTTGACCTTTGCGCCGCGCTTTTCCGGGGTCCAGGCCAGCGCGGGATCGAACCGTGCGGCGAACAGATCGAGGATGGCGCGGGCGATCTCGGGATGATCCGCGACCGCCTGTTCCTGGACGGTCTGGCTTGGGTCCTGGCCCGATTGCTGACGCCAGCGCGCCAGCCCCCGGATCAGCGCGGCTTCCCGCCACGAAATGCCAAGCGCGAGCACAAGCTTGTTGAAACCGTCATTCTCCGCCCGCCCGGCCCAGACAGCGGCGAACGCCTCCTCGAAGGCGGCTTCGGCGTGATCGAAGTCGATCGCGCGGCCATCGGCGACGCGCATCGAGACATCCTGAATCCAGATCACCGCGCCGTCCGCGCGGCGCAGTTCATAGGGG
>JBIIUJ010000037.1:0-19088 GCA_044340025.1 Caulobacterales bacterium | reverse complement strand
CCAGCGACCCAACCGGCTTGTGCACAAGCACGCGCGCAGCACCGGCCCCGCGATCAACCGAAGCAGCGCGCTTCCACGATCCTGCCGTCGCGCACCGTATAGACGCTGATCTCGCCGGTGGGCTTGGGCTGGGTCTTCATGGTGAACGGCCACGCGAACTGGCAGACCACATCATGCGACCAATATGTTTTCCAAGCTCCATGGAAGCAGCCTTCCCGCAGCATGGCGGTGACGTCGGCGGCGACCACTTCGGTTGTCGGCGCGATCCTCTCCCCCATATCCGACTGGTGAAGCAGGCGCCCGCATTGAGGAGTGCGACAACGGGTTGCCAGATCGGACCAGGGTTTGCGCCGCGCCCGCACGCCGCTTAGGGATCACAGTCGTGATGTCAGACCGCATTCTCGTAGCGGGCGCGGGGCTCGCCGGGCTTTTTCTTGCACTGAAGCTCGCGCCGCGTCGGGTGCTCGTGCTGTCTCCCGCGCCTCTGGGGGCAGCCGCCAGCAGCGCCTGGGCCCAGGGCGGGCTTGCCGCCGCGCTCTCGGCCGAGGACAGTCCCGACCTGCATGCCGCAGACACGGTGGCCGCCGGCGCCGGCCTCGTGGACCCCGCCGTTGCGCACCTGATTGCGGCGGACGGCCCGGCCCGCGTCCACGATCTTCTGCGCATCGGCGTGCCGTTCGACCGAAACACCGATGGCACCCTCGCGCTCTCGCTGGAGGCAGCCCACTCCCGGCCGCGGGTCGCGCGCGTCGCCGGCGATCTGGCCGGCAGGGAGATCATGCGCAGCCTGGTGGAGGCCGCGCGCGCCTGCCCCTCGATCGAGGTGATGGAAGGCGCGCAGGCCTTGCGGCTGCTGCAGGACGGATCGGGCGCCGTCAGCGGACTTCTGGTGCGCCATGGCGGTCAGGAACATGTTCTGTCGGCGGCCGAAACAGTGCTCGCCACAGGCGGCATCGGCGGGCTCTACCGTGTCACGACCAACCCCCCGGAGGCGCGCGGTCAGGGCCTTGGCATGGCGCTGGCGGCTGGCGCGCTGATCGCCGATCCGGAATTCGTGCAATTCCATCCGACCGCCATCGATATCGGGCGCGATCCGGCGCCGCTGGCGACGGAGGCCCTGCGCGGCGAAGGCGCAACGCTGATCGGCCGCGACGGCGCGCCCTTCATGGCGCGCCATGACCCGCGCGGCGAACTGGCGCCGCGCGATGTGGTGGCGCGCGCGATCGCTGCCGAGATTGCGGCCGGACGGGGCGCGTTTCTGGACTGCCGGAGCGCGATCGGGGCAGGCTTTCCCGATCATTTCCCCACCGTTTTCGCCGCTTGCGTCGCAGCCGGCATCGACCCGCGCCTTCAGCCCATCCCCGTCGCCCCGGCGGCGCACTATCACATGGGCGGCATCCTCACCGATCTCTGGGGGCGGACCACGCTGGAGGGCCTCTCGGCGGTGGGCGAATGCGCCGCCACTGGCGCCCATGGGGCCAACCGGCTCGCTTCCAACTCGCTCCTTGAAGCGGTGGTGTTTGCAGACCGCATCGCCACCCGCCTGCGCGAGGGCGCTTCGGCCGCCAGAACCGCGCAGCCCGCCCCGGCCCCGCCGGAGCTGGGCGCAGAGGGCCTGCAGACGCTGCGCGCGGCCATGGCCGCCGATGCCGGCGTCGCGCGCGATCGCCCGGGCCTGATGCGCCTGGCCGATACGATCGCGGCTCTGGAGGCCAGCTATGGGCCAGCCAGCGAGATCCTTGCCGCACGGGCGCTCTGCCAGGCGGCGTTGCACCGCGAAGAGAGCCGCGGCGGCCATGCGCGCATCGATTTCCCCGCAACAAAAGCCAGCGCGGCGCGCAGCTTTCTCACCCTCCATGACCTTGGCTGAGGACGTCCGCCCATGACCCCGCCCGCTCCCCTGCCCCGTCTGATCCTCGAACCGGTGGTTCGCCGGGCGCTGGAGGAAGACCTCGGCCGCGCAGGGGATGTGACGGCCGCGCTGCTGACGCCAGCCGAGCGGCTGAAGGCGCGCTTTTGCGCGCGCGAAAGCGGCGTTGTCGCCGGCATCGATTGCGCAGCGCTGGCCTGCGCCCTCGTTGACCCGGCCATCGCCTTCCGGCCGTTCGTCCGGGACGGGGCGCGCATGAGGGCTGGCGATACGCTCGCCGAAGTGGAGGGGCCGGCCGGCGCGATCCTGACCGCCGAGCGCACCGCCCTGAACTTTCTGACGCTGCTTTGCGGCGTCGCAACGCTGACTGCGCGGTATGTGGCCGAAACGGCCGGGACAGGCGCGCGGATCGCGGCGACCCGCAAGACGCTGCCCGGACTGCGCGCCTTGCAGAAGCATGCCGTGCTCTGCGGCGGCGGCTGGCCCCATCGCTATGGGCTCGATGATGCAATCCTGATCAAGGACAACCACATCGCCGCCTGTGGCTCCGTGGGCGAGGCGCTGGCCCGCGCACGCGCCAGCGCCGGCCACATGATGGTGATCGAGGTGGAGGTCGACAGCCTCGCGCAGTTGGAGGAGGCCCTGCCCCACCGGCCGGACGTGATCCTGCTCGATAACTTTGCTTTGGCGGACCTGCGCAGCGCGGTGGGCCTGGCTGGCGGCAGGGCCATCCTGGAAGCGTCCGGCGGGGTGCGGCTCGAAACCGTGCGCGCCATCGCCGAGACGGGGGTGGATGTGATCTCGGCCGGCGCGCTCACCCACTCCGCGCCAGCGTTTGACATCGGCCTCGACGCGGCGTGATGCTGGCCTCCGTCCGAGGGGCCGCCGGACGAGACGGCTCCCGGGCACACGGGAGGCCATCCAATGACGCTCGCTTCGGGCCGCAAATCCATCTTCATCACGGGCGCCGGTTCCGGCATCGGCCGGGCGACGGCGAAGCTGTTTGCCGAGCGGGGCTGGTTTTGCGGGCTCTACGATGTCAGCGCCGTCGGCGTTTCGGAAACCCTCTCGCAGCTTAGCCCTGGCTCGGCGATCAGCGGCGTGTTCGACGTGCGCGACCGGGCCGGCTGGAGCGATGCAGTCGGCCAGTTCGGCGATGCGACCGGCGGCAAGATGCATGTGCTGTTCAACAACGCCGGCGTGGGCCGGCACGGCTGGTTTGAGGAAGTGCCGCCGGAAGACGCCGACTGGATCGTCGACGTCAACCTGAAGGGCGTCATCAACGGGGTTTACGCGGCGCTGCCCCTGCTGAAGGCCACGCCGGGCGCCCGGGTGGTCAACACTGCTTCCACTGCCGGGGTGGTGGGCTCGCCAAAGCTCGCGGTCTATTCAGCCACGAAGTTTGCAGTGCGGGGCCTGACCGAGGCGCTCGATGTGGAGTTTTCCGGCCTGGGGGTGCGCGTAACCTGCCTGACGCCATGGTTTGTCGAAACGCCAATCCTCGACATGTCAGCCTCGGAGCGATCAAACGCGCGCATGAGCGACCAGATCCGCGCCAAGGGGATGAGCGTCTATCCGGTCGAAATGGCTGCCGAGCGCGCCTGGGAGGCCGCCTATGGCGACGAGCAGGTCTATCCCGTCGGCAAGGACGCCCAGCAAGCCCGCTTCATGGCGCGCTTCTTTCCCAACGGCCTGAGGAAACGGCTGATCGCGACGCTCGATCGACGTTAGCCGCGCGGGGCCGCCTCGGCCTCGGCAAGCGCGCGGCCGGCCTGACCGGGCAGAACCTGACGGTAGAAGATGTGGTTTCCGATCCGGGTGGTCAGGGTATAGACGCGCGCCCAATGGGGCCGCACCCGTGTGGCGTGGAAATGGGTGGCGCCCTGGGTCAGCCTCGGCGCGTGGCCGGCGAGCACAAGGCGCGCAATCTCCTGCGCCTGCGTCCAGGCGCGGCCATGGGGCCGATCGGGTCGGCCGTCGCATGCCCAGCTGAACTGGCACGCCTTCCGGCTGGCGCCCTGGAAGACAACGCCGCACACGCTCTTGGGGAAACGGGGGCTGCGCACCCGGTTCATCACCACTTCGGCGACAGCGATCTGACCGTTCCGGGGCTCTGCGCGGCTTTCGAAATACACAGCCTCGGCGAGGCAGCGCAGATCGTCGCGTGCGATCGGATTGGCGAACTGGAAACCTGCGCGCACGGGCGCGGGCGCCCTGAGCGAGGGCGGAACGGGAGTGGGAAGCCCCAGGCGCAAACCGGTCTCGCCCGCAGGGCGGGCCGCCGCATCGGCGACGATCGGGTCTTGCGCGAGGGGGTCGGCGTTTGCACCTGGCGCGACAGCGAGTGCTGCCTCCACCGGGCGCCCTGCGGCGTTCTGTTCCTGGCTAAAGGCCGCGCCATGCGCGACCGCCCAGAACGCTGCAGCTCCAAGCATGGCCGCGTACAGTCTCGCGGAGGATGCTTGAAGACCGGAGCGACCTGCCTTCATGCGGCGGGAAATAATCAAACCCGGCGCAAAAGGCAACCCTGCGATAGTGTTGGCGCTGCTATGCCTTCATCCGGACCGGATTTTTCCCACGCATATCAAGGTGCGGCCACACATGCGACTTTGTGCGCGACACTGAAGCTGGGGCAGAGCTTCACCAAGATTTTCGTGCAAGAATCAGATGCTAACCTGATCTTCCTGCGCCAGGGCAGCCGCCGCCTTGACCGCCGCCGCGCCATCGGTCACGAGGGCCGCGTGCGCGGCTGTGGCGGAACTGGCAGACGCACTGGATTTAGGTTCCAGCGCCGAAAGGCGTGGGGGTTCGACTCCCCCCGGCCGCACCATTCTCTGCCTCACGCGTCGCAGGCGCGGCCTTTCAGGCCCGATACGCCTCAGCAATCCGAGCCTTCGGGAACAGGTCGCGGAACTGGCCGGCCTTGTCCGGCTCCAGGCGCGCGGTGAGGTGCAGGGAACCGTCTTCCTCCACCCGCTCCTCCAGCACCTCGCCTTTCTCGTAGAGCCAGGCGCGCGCCTTGCCGAGCGCTGCAGGCAGACGCAGGCGAAACAGGGCCGACCGCGCCGCGAGCAGCCGATCAACCATGGCAAACAGCGCCGCGGTCCCCTCCCCGGTCACAGCCGAGATCGGGGCGCAGCCGGCCAATCCCTCGTTCTGGGCGAAGCTCTGGGCGCGCGCTTCGAGAAACAGCCGCGCATCGCCGCCAAGCAAGTCGATCTTGTTCCATGCCTCGATCAGCGGCGGGCGGGCGGCGGGGTCGGGCTCGATCTGATCGAGCACGGAGAGCACGTCGGTGCGCTGCCCCTCCGTCTCGGCGTGCGCGATATCGCGGACATGGATCAGGATATCGGCGTCGCGCACTTCTTCCAGCGTGGCGCGGAAAGCAGCGATCAGCTCGGTGGGCAGATCGGTGATGAAGCCGACCGTATCGGTCAGCACGACAGTTCGCCCGGAGGCGAGCCTGACGGCGCGCACGGTCGTGTCGAGGGTGGCGAACGGCATATCCTTGGCCAGCACGTCGGCTGCTGCCTGCCGGTTGAACAGGCTGGATTTGCCGGCGTTTGTATAGCCAACCAGCGCCACCACGGGCAGCGGCGTGCGCTTTCGGGCGGCCCGGTGCAGACCGCGCGTGCGGCGCACGTCCTCCAGGTCGCCTTTCAGACGCCCCATCTTCTCGGCCAGCAGCCGGCGGTCGATCTCGAGCTGGGTTTCGCCCGGCCCGCCCATCACGCCGAGGCCGCCGCGCTGGCGTTCCAGGTGGGTCCAGGTGCGCACCAGCCGGGAGCGCTCGTAGGTGAGGCGGGCCAGTTCTACCTGGAGCTTGCCTTCACGGGTACGCGCGCGCCGGGCGAAGATCTCCAGGATCAGCCCGGTCCGGTCGATCACTTTGGCCTTCCAGGCCCGCTCCAGATTGCGCTGCTGCACTGGGGTAAGCGCTGCGTCGACGATCACGACCGACAGGGTCTGCGCGCTGACCTCCTCGGCGATCTCCTGCACCTTGCCGGTCCCGAAATAGGTGCCCGGCCGCAGCGCGCGCAGCGGCTCGATCCGGCCGCCGACCGTTTCAAGGTCCAGTGCTTCAGCAAGACCCAGGGCTTCTGCAAGCCTCAGTTCCGGGTCGCGGCCGTCCTCACGCAATGGGTGAAGGATCAGGGCCCGCTGGGCGGGCGCTTCGCTGTCTATCATGGGGCCTCCGGCGGCGCGTTCGCCGCCCGCCTCATGCCTGCGGGTCGCCCGCGTCCGCGTCGAACAGCTGGACCGGCCCGGCCGGCATGATGGTCGAGATCGCGTGCTTGTAGACCAGCTGGGTCTGGCCGTCGCGGCGCAGAAGCACGCAGAAATTGTCGAACCAGGTCACGACGCCGTGAAGCTTCACACCGTTGACCAGAAAGATGGTCAAAGGCGTCCGCGACTTGCGCACAGCATTGAGGAACGTGTCCTGGAGATTTTGTTTCTTTTCGTTGGACATCGCGCTCGGTCGCCCCTTGTATCATCAAGGGCGCACGTTCGCCCGCCGCACGCCCATCACGATTTATAGGCACGCGTTTGGCGCCAGAGCAACCGGACGCACGTTCAGGCTGCGAGCGCGGCTGCGACATACGCGTCGCGTAGCGCGCGCGAGAGCGGGCCTGGCGCGCCGTCGCCGATCGCGGCCCCCTCGATCCGCACGACGGGCATCACCATGCCGCCGGCGCTGGTCTGGAAGGCTTCGCGCGCGGCCAAGGCCTCGGCCCGTGAGAAAGCGCCCTCCTGAACCCGAATCTGGCGTTCTTCGGCCATGCGCAGCACGGTGGCGCGGGTGATGCCGGGCAGAATGTTGTCGGTCGTGGGCCGGGTGCGCAGCACGCCGTCGCGGTCCACAATCCAGATGTTGGCGGCGGAACTCTCCGTCATACCGTCGTCAGCTTCCAGCCAGCAATCGTCCGCGCCAGCCTCCACCGCCGCCTGGCGGGCCAGCACGTTGGCGAGAAGCCCCGTGGTCTTGATGTCGCACCGGCCCCAGCGGATGTCGGGACGCACGATCACGCTGATCCCGCGCGCCGCGCGCGCATCCATCGCCGCCGGCTTGCCGGGCTTCGCCGTGATCACCACGCTGGGGCGCGCCTCTGCCGGAAAGGCATGATCGCGCGGCGCCACGCCCCGGCTGATCTGCAGATAGACGTAGCCGTTGCGGACCCGATTGCGCCGGATCGTCTCGGCGATCGCCACGCCCAGCGCGGCTTCGCTCATGGGGGCTGTGATCGAGAGTTCGCCGAGCGAGCGCGCCAGCCGCCTCAAGTGACCGGCATGATCGAGAAGCTGGCCGCCGCGAATGGCCCACACCTCATAGACAGCGTCTGCAAACTGCGTCGCGCGATCCTCGATCGGGAGCGTGGCGTCACCAAACGGCAGATAGCGGCCATTCACATAGGCGATCCGGCTCATGCAGGTCAGTTCTCCATATCGAGAAGGCGGCCGCCGTCCACCCCGAGGCTCTTGAGCTTGCGATGCAGCGCAGACCGCTCCATCCCGATGAACGTGGCCGTGCGCGAGATATTGCCGCCAAACCGCGTGATCTGGGCGGCGAGATACTCCCGCTCGAACAATTCTCGCGCATCGCGCAGCGGCAGCGCCAGAAGGTGGGTCAGGCTCGTCTTTTCGGCAAGCGCCGAGAGCCCCTGCGGATCAAGCGGCAGATGCTCGGCGGTCACCGCCTGGCTCGGCTCGCCGGCGGCCAGGATCAGGATGCGCTCGATCATGTTGCGCAGCTGGCGGACATTGCCGGGCCACTCCGCCGCCTGCAGCGCGGCGACCGCGTCCGGGGCGATGAGGCGCGCGGCGATGCCGTTTGCTTCGGCGATGCGGCGCGCGAAGTGCGCCACAAACAGCGGGATGTCGTCGCGCCTTTCGGCTAGCGCCGGCACCCGAAGCGGGACGACGTTGAGACGGTGGAAGAGATCCTCGCGGAAGCGCCCTTCCCCGATGGAATCGCGCAGATCGCGTGCGGTGGCGGAGATGATCCGCACATTCACCTGCACGTCGCGCCCGCCGCCGAGGCGGCGGAACCGCTGCTCCACCAGCACCCTCAGCACCTTGCTCTGGGTCTCCAGCGGCATGTCGCTGACTTCATCAAGCAGGAGGGTGCCATTGTGGGCGCGTTCCAGCGCTCCGATTTTCAGCGGGCGACCGTCTGGCGTCTCTTCCCCGAAGAGCTCGGCCTCCATCCGCTCGGGCGCGATGGCTGCAGCGTTGAGTGCGACGAACGGACCTTCCGAGCGCGCCGAGCGCTGATGCACCATCCGGGCGGCGACTTCCTTGCCGGCGCCCGCCGGCCCGGAGATCAGCACCCTGCTGTTGGTGGCGGCCACCCGCTCGATCGCAGCGAGAAGCTGGGCGGCCGCCTGGCTCTGACCGATGAATTCCTCCGCGCCTGTCGACTGAAGGCGCAGGAGATCGAGTTCGCGCCGCAGGCGGGCGGTTTCAAGCGCACGCTGAATGATCAGGATCAGCCGATCCGCCTTGAACGGCTTTTCCACGAAGTCGAAGGCGCCTTTGTGGATGGCGGCGACCGCGGTCTCGATCGTGCCGTGGCCGGAGATGATGATGACGGGCAGGTCGGCGTCGATCGAGCGGATGACGGACAGCAGCTCCAGCCCGTCCATCCGGCTGCCCTGAAGCCAGATGTCGAGCACGCACAGCGCCGGCCGGCGAGCGCGGATGGCCTCGAGCGCGCTATCGGCGTCGCCGGCCGCGCGCACGCCATAACCCTCGTCCTCCAGGATGCCGCCGATCAGGTCGCGGATGTCGGCCTCATCGTCGATGACCAGAATGTCGTGGCTCATGTCAGGCAGTCTCCCGCGCCAGACCGGCGTCTGCGGCTGGCGGCGTTAGCGGAAGCGTCAATCGGACGAGCGCGCCGCGCGCGCCGTCCGGCGGGTCGACAAGGTCGAGTCTCCCGCCATGTTCTTCCAGGATTCGCTTCACAATGGCGAGGCCGAGGCCCGTGCCCTTCTCGCGCGTGGTGATGTAGGGCTCCACCAGACGGGCCCGATCCTTGGCCGGCAGGCCGATCCCCGTATCCGTCACCTCGATCACCGCGTGATCGCCGGCAAGACGAAGCACGGCGGCGATGCGGTGGGCCTCATCGCCCTCCCCCTGCGCGCGCCGGCCGGCGATGGCCTCGGCGGCGTTTTTCAGCACATTGGTCAGGGCCTGCGCGATCAGGCGGGCGTCGCAGACCACGATCACCGGCGCCTCGGGCGTTTGCGCGCTGACATCCACATCGGCGCTGACGATCCGCTGGGCGAAGACCGCCTGGCGGACCAGTTCGCCGAGATCGGAGGGCGCTGCACGCGGGGCGGGCATGCGGGCGAAGGCGGAGAATTCGTCCACCATGCGCCCGATGTCGGAAACCTGGCGCACGATTGTGTCTGTCAGCTTCGAGAAGGTCTGAGGATCGGTTGCTATGTCCTTGCCGTACTTGCGTTTCAGGCGCTCGGCGGAGAGTTGGATCGGGGTCAGCGGGTTCTTGATCTCATGCGCGATCCGGCGCGCCACGTCCTTCCAGGCCGCCTGGCGCTGGGCTGCGACAAGGCTGGAGACGTCATCGAACGTGATGACCAACTCCCCCTCGCGGGCGCCGGCTGCGGCGCGCACGTTCAGCGTCAGCGCGTCGCCGGCGCGCACATGCTCCACCTGGGCTGCGGCAGGCGCGCCAGGGCGCACGCGCGCCGCGACCTGTTCGAACTGGGGCGCGACATCGCCAAGCCGGCGGCCTGCGAGCGTGAGGGCGTCTTCGCCGAGCAGCGCGCCGGCCGAGCGGTTGGCCAGCGTCAGCACGCCATCATGCCCCACGCCCAGCACCCCGGCCGAGACCCCGCTCAGCACCGTCTCGATGAAGACAGAGCGGCGTTCGGCATCTTCGCGCGCCGACAGGATCGCCTCGCGCTGGGCCTGCAATTCGCCGGTCATGCGGTTGAAAGCGTGGCCCAGGTCCTCCACTTCGTCGCCGCTGGCGCCGGGATCGACGCGCGCCGACAGATCCCCGCGCGAGACGCGCTCGGCCGCCATGGCGAGCTGGCCGATCGGCGCGCTGACCCGGCCAGCGGCCGCCGCCCCGAGCCATGCCGAGCCGATCAACACCAGCAACGCAATTTCCAGATAGGCCAGAGCAAACAGCGCCTGGATGCGGCCCTGGCGCTCATCGGCTTCCCGGTAGGCCACAACCGCAGCCTCCGCATCGCGCAGCTTCTGCAGGATGCCGCTATCAACGCGCCGGACAAGCAGGAGATGGGCGTCGAGATAGCCCTGAAGCCGGAACAGCGCGCGGATGACATCGCCCTGTTCATCGGTGGACAAGAGCACGTCCTCGCGCGCCTGCGCGTAGGCGGCGGCCTGCGGGGCGCGATAGGCGGGCGCATCCAGGCTTTCGGCGGCCGACAAGACCCGCCCCTGCCCGTCGATCACATAAGCCGCCGCCAGATTGCGGCGCATCGCCTGGCCGATGAGATATTCCTGATACTGATCCGGCTGGCGGCTGAGCATGGGCGCAGCGGCGTTCAGATCGCGCGCCATCGCGACCATCTCGGCGCGGATGCTTTCCGCCGATTCATCGATGTAGGAGCGCGCCACATCGACCGAGCTTTCCACCACGGTGCGCACCCGCTCGGAAAACCAGGACTGCACCCCCCGGCTGACGGTGACGCCCAGAAACAGCGCAACGATCAGCGTTGGGACGACAGCTGCGAGGCTGAAGAGCGTCACGAAGCGCAGATGCAACCGCCCCCCCGCCGGCTGCCCCTCGCCCCCGCGCGCGATCGCCAGAACGCGCTGGATCATCACCGCGCCCAGAACCGCGATCAGCGCGAGGTTGGCCAGCAAGAGCCACAGGAAGCCCGAACTCGCCGAACCCGCCGGCCCGATGCCCGACAAGGCAAACAGCATGGCGAACAGCGCCACCGCGCTGGCGATAAGGAAGCCCGCGATGAACCATGCCTGCCGGCTGCCGCGACCGCCCGCAGCCTGACGAACCGACCGCCACCAGGCCGCGCTCCGGCCCGGCCGGATCAGCTCCGGATTCGCTTCAGCGCTCATGTGCCGTTCATGCCACAGGTGTGGCTCACTGGCGACAGGCAAATCAGTCGCCGCCGCGCCCCGCATCGAGGTTCAGGCTGCGGATCTTCTTGCGCAGCGTGTTGCGGTTCAGGCCCAGCACTTCAGCCGCCTTGATCTGGTTGCCTCTGGTGGCGCGCAGGGCATGGGCGACAAGCGGCCGCTCGATCTGCTCGAGCACCCGATCATAAAGGCCCGGCGCCGGCAGACCGCCGGGGCTGGCTGCAAACAAACGCGCAAGGGACCGGCTGGCGAGTTCTTCAAGGTCAAGCGTGTCATCGCCCACGGCGGCAGCGCTCAGCTTGGGCGATTCGGCGCGCAATTCGCGTTCCATCAGACGCGCGGTCAGCACGTCCTCGGTGTAGAGGGCCGCCATCCGGCGCATCAGGTTTTCAAGCTCGCGCACATTGCCTGGCCAGGCGTGCGTTCGCAGAAGCTCCAGCGCGCTCTGATCGATCACCTTTTCAGGCAGGCCTTCGCGTTTGGCGCGCAAAAGGAAGGCGCGGGCGAGATCGGGAATATCCTCCAGCCGGTCGCGCAGCGGCGGCAGGCGGATCGGCACGACATTCAGCCGGAAGAACAAATCCTCCCGGAACAGCCCCTGCGTGATCAGCGCGCGCAGATCCCTGTTGGTGGCTGCGATGATGCGCACATCGGCCTTTTGCGGGGTGGCCGACCCGACGGGCAAATACTCGCCTTCCTGCAGCACGCGCAGGAGCCTGGTCTGGGCTTCCATCGGCATGTCGCCGACTTCATCGAGAAACAGCGTGCCGCCGGCGGCCATCTCGAACCGGCCGGGGCGACCAGAATCGCCCGAGACGCCAAACAGCTCGGCCTCGATCGCCTCTCGCGCGGCGGCGGCCATGTTCATCGCCACGAACGGGCCTGCGCGCCGCTTGCCGAAATCATGCAGCGCGCGCGCCACCAGCTCCTTGCCGGTGCCGCTTTCGCCCTGCACCAGCACCGTCAGGTCGGTGCCCATCACCCGCGCGATGGTGCGATAGACTTCCTGCATCGGCGCGGAACGGCCGATCAGCGGCAGACGCTCTTCCTTCTGCGCCTTGCGCTGTTTCTGCTCGGCCAAGAAATCGCGCGACGGCGCCATCGCCCGGCGCACGACATCGACGAACTCGTCGAGATCGAACGGCTTGGGGATATATTCATACGCGCCCTGTTCGGCCGCGCTGACGGCGGTGAGCAGGGTATTCTGCGCGCTCATCACGATGACGGGCAGCTTGGGCCGCTCCAGCCGGATGCGCGGCAGGATCTCGAAAATGTTCTCGTCGGGCATCACCACATCGGTGACCACGAGATCGCCCTCGCCCTCCTTCACCCATTTCCAGAGGGTCGAGGCGTTGCCGGTCGCGCGGACCTGAAAGCCCTCGCGCGCCAGCGCCTGGGACAGGACCAGACGGATCGAGGCGTCATCATCGGCAAGAAGAATGCGTTTTCCGGTCATGCGCTCTCAACTGGCATCAGGGTGCGGAACACGGTGCGTCCCGGCTGGCTCTCAAACTCCACCACCCCGCCGTGTTCGGCGATGATTTTGGCGACAAGCGGCAGCCCAAGGCCCGACCCCGCCTGTTTCGTGGTCACGAAGGGCTCAAAAAGGTGCGGCCGCACGGAATCCGCCACGCCCGGGCCGTTGTCGGTGACCGTAACTTCGAGCGGCAGCGTCACCCAGGCCCCAGCAGAACTGCGGATGCGCACGCCCGGCCGGAATGCGGTGGAGAGCACGATCTCGCCCTGTTTGTCGCCGCGCTGGCGCACCGCCTCGGCGGCGTTCTTCACAAGGTTCAGATAAGCCTGGATCAGACGATCCTCATCGCCGGCGAGTTCGGGCAGCGAGGGATCGAACCGGCGGGCGAGACGCACCCGATCCCCCACCGCGCTGGACGCCAGCGCCGCCACGCGATCCAGCACGGCATGGATATTGACCCGTCGCCGAACGGGGCTCGCCACGTCGCCGATTTCTTCCATCCGGTCGATCAGACGGCGCACCCGGTCGGTCTCGTCCACGATCAGTTGCCCGAGCGCCCGGTCGGCGTCGTCGCTCACCGATCGCATCAGCAATTGAGCCGCCCCCCGGATGCCGGCGAGCGGGTTCTTGATCTCATGGGCGAGCATCTGGCCAAGGCCCGCGACAGAGCGCGCCGCCCCCGACTGGGCCCACCGGTCGGAAATCGCGCGCGCGCGCCCCCGCGGTCGCAACATGACAATGGACAAGCCGGGGTCGTCGGACGGCGCCGCCGTCACGTCCACCCCGCCATAGGCATGGCTTGGTCCTTCCAGCGTGATTTCGCGCTCGCTGACCGGCGCGCCTTCGCGTCTGGCGCGGGTGATGACGTCAAACAGCGGGCTTGATGCTGCAATCACGTCCGACAGGGCGGCCTTCTCGAGCATCGAGGTCGAGAGCAAGAACAAATCCTGCGCGGCCGCATTGGCGAAGACGATGCGGTCGTCGCTATCGACGCCAATCACCGGAAACGGCGTTGAATCAAGCAGGAGAGCGGCGAGCGCTGGGCGATCGGCCGAGGGGGTCTTCAGGCGAAGCGCCACAGCGCGGGGCCTCCTGCACGCGATCTGACCGGGATGGCGTGCGTGTCATGGCGCCTAAAGTTTCAGCACGCAAGTCGAGGGCCTGCCGCCGCCCGGCCATCGCGGCCGATCATCGCAGCCGCTGCGGCACGGTTGCTCACGCCTTTTCCCAGTCGCAGTCTCGCCTGCAGAAGGGGCCGCCTGAGAGCCAAGCTGCTGCGGGGTGGGCCGAGGAGTTGCTTATGTCGCTTACCCGTCGTGGATTCTCGCTCTCAGGGGGTGCTGCGGCAGCCTCAAGTATCGCGCCCAGTGCGAGCCAGGCCCAATCCTATGTGGACCTCTCCGCCTTGAGTTGGGCCGACTTCGACCGGCGCGCCGTGTCGGGCATCCTCAATCAGGCAGATCCAGTCGCCATCCCCAGCTATCGGCTAGGCTTTGTCGTACGGAACGGCATCAACGCCATCACCACCGGCGGACGGGCCATGTCCCAGACAGATGTGGAGCTGGCTGGCCTTGATCTGGCGATGGCGCAGGCGATTGCGGGAAAGGCGCTTGCCGACTTCACCGAGCAGGTGCGCGCCACCGGAAGGCCGATGCTCAGCGCCGAGGAAGTGCGCGCTCAGCCTGCCTATGCGGAGGTGAAGCGCGCCGCGATCCCCTGGACAGGCCGAATTCCCGCTGACGCACGCACTTTTGCGTATGTCGCACCTGCCAATCACGATCTGTTCTTCATCAATCTTGATGTGCCCAACGATCAGGGCCCATTCGGCCTCGCCAACGTGCGGGCGTTCAACAAGGTCTGCGCGGGCCTCGGCGCGATCTGCGCCACCCCGACGCTTGTCGTCGATTTCGCAGAGCTAAGCCGTTCCGGTGGCGGCGCCTGGTCTGGCGACGCCGCCACTGCAGCGCGACCCGGCCTGTTCTTGCCCGAAATGGTGACAGGCGGGCTGTTCCATTTCGGCAAGAACGCCCTGGCCGGAGGCGGCAACCGCTCCGGGTTGCAAAAACGCGTCAGGCTCGGCCAGGCCGGCGAGATGATCCAGACCCGCCAGTCCGACAATCAGGCCGAAGTGGCCTGGTGGAATTCCTCCGCCGCGATGGGCGTAGCGGGGCCGGGATCACCCAATTCCTACGCGATGGCGGGCTATCGCTATCGGATCGATCCCGCCCAGTTCGAAGCAGTCGTTCTCGCTGGAGCGCGGGCGCTGAATCGGGCGCTGGCGCAGGCGCTGGCGGAAAACCGCCCGAGGGCGCGCTGACATCGGTCGCTTTTGCGTTACACCCTCCGGCCCTGAGAGCAGCAGCGATCATCGTGGCGGCAGGCCGGGGCGAGCGTGCAGGGCCAGGCGCGCCCAAACAGTTTCGCCTGCTTGCCGGAAAGCCGGTTCTGCGCTGGTCGGTCGAGGCGTTTGCGCGCGATCCCCGCTTCGCCGCCGTGATCGTCGTCTGCGATCCTTCCCGGCAGGCCGAGACGGCGGCGGCCTGCGCCGGCCTGCCGGTGCGGCTGGTTGCTGGCGGCGCCACGCGCGATCGAAGCGTGGCCGCCGGCCTTGCTGCGGCCGAGGAAGCCGCCCCGCAGTCCTTGTTCATCCATGACGCCGCCCGACCCGGCCTGACGGCGACGACGCTCGACCGGCTGTTTGCCGCACTGCAAGAGGCTGACGGCGCAGCGCCCGCCCTGCCTGTCGCCGATGCGCTCAAGCGCGCGGACGCCGGGCTGGTGAGCGGCGCGGTGGCGCGCGACGGCCTGATGCAGGTCCAGACCCCGCAATGCTTCCGCTTTCAGGCGATCCAGGCCGCCTTCGCCGCCCTGCCCTCCGGCGCTGTTCCGGTGGACGACATCGAGGTTGCAACCCAGGCCGGCCTTCGCGTGCGACTTGTCGCGGGCGACCCGCATCTGTTGAAGCTGACCCGGCCGGAGGATTTCGCCGTGGCTGAGAAACTCTTCGCGCCAGTCCTGTCGCCGCGTGTCGGGTTCGGGGCGGACGCCCACCGCTTCGGGCCGGGCGATCATGTCACGCTGTGCGGCGTGCAGATCGCCCACAACGCCGGGCTTGTGGGGCATTCGGATGCCGATGCAGCCTGGCATGCGCTGGCCGATGCGCTCTATGGCGCGCTGGGCGAGGGCGATATCGGGGCTCACTTTCCACCCAGCCAGGCCCGTTGGAAAGGCGCAGGCTCCGACATCTTCCTCGCGCATGCTGCAGAGCGGGTGCGCGCCCGCAGCGGCGTCATCGCCCATGTGGACGTGACCATCATCTGCGAGCGGCCGAAGGTGGGGCCCCACCGCGAGGCGATGCGCCAGCGCACGGCGGCGGTGCTGGCCATCCCTTTAGGCCGGGTCGGCGTGAAGGCGACCACCATGGAGGGCATGGGCTTTACCGGCCGCGAGGAGGGCCTCGCCGCCCAGGCGGTCGCCACCGTTCTTCTGCCTGCGGAGGACGGCGATGTTTCCTGACGACCTTCTGATCGCAGCCCGCCTGCTTCTGGCCGATTGCGAGGAACGCCGCCTCAGGATCGCAACGGCGGAAAGCTGCACCGGCGGGCTTGTCGCCGCGCTGCTGACCGCCGTGCCGGGTTCTTCTGCCGTGGTCGAGCGCGGCTTCGTCACCTATTCCAACCGCGCGAAGGAGGATCTTCTGGGCGTGCCAGGCGATTTGATCGCGGATTATGGGGCCGTATCGGAGCCGGTGGCGCGGATGATGGTGGAGGGGGCGCTGCGCGAAAGCCGGGCCAATCTCGCCGTCGCCATCACCGGCGTGGCCGGCCCCGGCGGCGGCACGGCGCTGAAGCCGGTCGGCCTCGTGCACATTGCGGCCGCGCGCGAGAACCGCCGAATCCTGCACGAAGAATGCCGCTTTGGCGATATCGGCCGCGACGCGATCAGGCTGGAAAGCGTGCGCAAAGCGCTGGAGCTTCTGGCCGCGCTGACGCGCTAGCCGGCGTCGGCGACGCCCGCCTCTTCGCGCACCCAGGCCACGAACGCCTTCAGCCCCGGCGTCATGGTGCGGCCCCGCGGCCAGACGACGTGATAGGCGAAGGCCACTGGCGAACCCTGATCGGAAAACGGGATGGCCAGGCGGCCAGCATCGAGGTCTGCCTGGGCGATGGCGCGCTTGGCGAGCGCCACGCCGCGCCCAGAGATCGCCGCCTCGATCGCCAGGCTGCCCTGGTTGAAGCGGGGGCCAGGGCGCGGATCGACGCCATCCACGCCGCGCGCCTTGAGCCACATCGCCCAGTCCGGGCACGTGGGATCATTCTCGGGGCTGCCGTCATGCAGCAGCGTGACGCGCGCCAGATCGGCTGGAGCCTCCAGCGTGGAAAGAAGCCCCGGGCTGCACACCGGCACCACGCTTTCCGACATCAGCCGCTCGGCATGGACATTGGGATAGAGGCCCGGCCCATAGCGGATGGCCACATCCACATCATCGACCGCGAAATCCACCACCGTCATGTCGGCGCTGATCCAGACCTCCACGTCGGGGTGACGCGCCTGAAACGCCTCCAGCCTTGGCACAAGCCATTTGGCGGCAAAGCTCGGCGCGGCCGAGACGGCCACCCGGCCCCGGCGCAGCGGCATCTGAAGCAGGCGTGCTGCATCGTGCAGCTTGTCGAAGGCCTCGCGCAGCGCGGGCGCGGCCGCCTTGCCGGGATCGGTCAGTTCCACCGTGCGGCCCAGCCGACGAAACAGCGGCTGACCGACGAAATCCTCCAGCACCCGGATCTGCTGGGAGATGGCGCCCGGCGTGACGTCCAGTTCCTCGGCCGCGCGGGCAAAGGAGAGGTGACGGGCGGCGCTGTCGAACGCGCGCAGCGCATTGAGGGGCGGAAGACGGTCCTGAGCCATTGGTTCGTTTAGAAAAACTGATTTGTGTTCTCCTAGCTCCGGTCAGGGTCGGCGGCAAGCCGCGCAAGCCTCTTGGCGCGGCGGCTGGGGTGGGCCTATGGTCGCGCGTCATGGCCCATTTCGCCCTTCAGTTCGGCCGCACCGAACCCAAAAAGATCTATCGCGAGCGCCCGAGCGTGTATGGCGTCTGCCTTGGCCCGGACGAGAAGATCGCCGTCGCCCGCATCGGGCTGAAGGCGCCCTACGAATATGATCTGCCCGGCGGCGGGGTGGAACAGGGCGAAAGCGAGGCCGACGCCCTGATGCGGGAGTTTCAGGAGGAAACCGGCCTGACCGTGTGGCCCGCGCGCGCCATCGGCCGGGCGGGCCAGTTCTGGATCGATCGCGGCGCGCACCGCAACAGCCTGGGCCAGTTCTTCGAGGTCGAGTTGTCGGCCGACGACGACAAGCCCACCGAAGCCGATCACCATCTCGTCTGGATGGCGCCCTATGAAGCCGCGATAGCCATGCGCCATGACAGCCACGCCTGGGCGATCCTGCTGTGGGACCGGCAACGCCGGCAGGCGGGCAAGTTCTGACATGACCGGCGTCTACGAGCGCTTCATCCTGCCGCGGCTTGTCACCTGCGCTTGCGCCTCGCGCCCGCTCCAGCGCCGCCGCCCGGACGTCATCGCGCAGGCGCGCGGCGTCGTTGTGGAGATGGGGTTTGGCGCGGGGGCGAACCTGCCCTTCTACGATGCGCGCGCGGTAAGCCGCATCTATGCCGTGGAACCCTCGCGCGAGATGCTGGCGCTGAAGCGCGCGCAGCGGCGCACCGACATCGCGGTCGAGGAAGTCGCGCGCGGCGCGGAAGCCACGGGCCTTTCAAGCGCGCTCGCAGACAGCGTGGTCATCACGTTTGCGCTCTGCACCATCCCCGATCCCGCAGCCGCGCTTGCCGAGGCGCGCCGTCTGCTGAAGCCGTCGGGCCGGCTTTTGTTTCTTGAGCACGGCCTTGCGCCGGATGCGGCCATAGCCCGCCAGCAGCGCTTTCTGGAGCCGGTCTGGCGCCGGCTGGCCGGCGGCTGCTACCTGACGCGCGATCCGGTCGGGCTGATCGAAGGCGCGGGCTTCCTCTGCGAGCAGGTCGAGCAGCGCTATCTGCCGCGCACGCCGCGCTTTGCAGGCTATGCAAGCTGGGGCGCCGCCGCCCCTGCGGGAGGGCTTTCATGAAGAGGTTGAGTGTCGGGGGGCTGGGGCTCCTGCTGCTTGCGAGCGCCGCGCAGGCCCAGGCGCCAGCCACGCCAAGCCCGGCCAACGCCGTGGCCGCGCCCGCCGAACGCGTGCCGATCGACATACGCCGCACCACGATCATCGTGCGCGACATCGATCGCAGCCTGAAACTCTATCGCGACGCCTTGGGCATGAAGGTCAATTACGACGCGCCCATGAGCGTTTCCGGCCCCGCCTTCACCCAGGGCGGATCGCCGCGACCCATCCGGCTGGTGCTGCTCAACGCCAATGATCCCTGGATCGGCTGGATCGGGCTGCTGCAGTACACCGACGCTCCCGACCGGCCGAGCGCGCCCGCCCCGCAGCATCTGGGACCGGGCAGCCATATTCTCGTCACTGCGGTTGCAGATGCAAACGCGGCGTGCGCGGCCGCCGCCGCAGCGCCGGGCGTGCGCATGATCGTGCCGCCAAAGATTGCCGAGTATCCCTCGCGCACGCCGGGCGGGCCGCCGATCCGGGTGCTGGGTT